>JANOVK010000091.1:0-18441 GCA_031417315.1 Chitinophagaceae bacterium
ATAGTTTCTTACTCTACCATTATATTGAAAAAAGTTTCCATGATTTACAGAATAAATTTTACCAGATTCTGGACATTTAATATTGGGATGTGATAAACTAAATTCTCCAATTGATGGATCTAAAGTAAAGCCATTTACACCTCTTCGTGTTGCATAAACATACATTGTAGATGAGCCATAAACAATATATCCTGCTGCAACTTGTTTTTTACCAGGTTGTAAAAAGTCTTCCATTGTACAAGGGCTTCCAAGTTCACTTACTCTTTTATAAATACTAAAAATTGTTCCAATAGAAACATTAACATCAATATTACTACTACCATCTAATGGATCGAACAAACAAACATATTTACTTTGATTGCTTAACTCATCATCAAAAATTTCTATTTCATCCATTTCTTCACTTCCAATTCCAGCACAAGAAATTCCATGTTTTAAAACTCCAATTAATTGCTGATTTGCATATAAATCTAATTTCTTTACTTCTTCACCCTGAATATTTGTTGAACCCGTATCACCTAAAATATCAACTAATCCAGCTTTATTTACTTCTACATTTACACGTTTTGCAGCTAAGCCAATATCTCTTAATAGTCTGCTTAATTCGCCTGTAGCCGATGGAAAATTTCTTAATTGTTGTAATGTAAATTCATCGAGCGTTAGAATTTGTCTATTGATCATACGTTTTTTTTATTGTAAAATGATATTGTGCAAACTTATCATTTTTTCAAATTCAAAAATTCTATTAAATATTGAAAAAAAGGCTGAAAAATCAGCCTTTTAAATAAATAGTTTACCAAATTTTTATTCTATCTTTTTCAGCAATAAACATTTTATCACCTTCTTTAACATTAAATGCTTTATAAAAAGGTTCAAAATTCATTAATGGTGCTAAAACTCTATAATTTGGTGGAGAATGTGGGTCTGTATTAATTCTATTTCTAATACTTTCATCTTTTTGTTTGCTTCTCCAAATTTGTGCATACGACATAAAAAATCTTTGGTCAGGAGTTGCACCATCAATCAACACATTTTCTTTTCCTTGTTTTGTTAATTTAAATGCATCGTATGCAATTGCAATACCACCAATGTCGGCAATGTTTTCTCCTAAAGTTAATTCTCCTTTTACATGTAGTGAATCTAAAACTGTAAATGTGTTGTATAAATTAACTACAGCTTTTCCTTTTTCTTTAAATTTTGCTTCATCATCCTTTGTCCACCAATTTTGCATATTACCATCCTTATCGTATTGTGCACCTTGATCATCAAAACCATGAGACATTTCGTGACCAATTACCATTCCAATTCCTCCATAATTAATAGCATCATCAGCATTTAAATCGAAAAAAGGAAATTGCAAAATTCCTGCAGGAAAAACAATTTCATTAAATGTTGGATTGTAATAAGCATTTACTGTAGATGGGCTCATTCCCCACTCTGTTCTATCCACTTTTTGTCCAACTTTACTTATTTGATAATTGTATTCATTCTTACTACATTCAACTAAATTATTATAGTATTTATTACTATCAATATTTATTTTACTATAATCTCTCCATTTCTCTGGAAAGCCAATTTTCTTTAAAAAGGTATGAAGTTTTTCTTTAGATTTTTGTTTCGTAACATCGCTCATCCAATCTAATTTTTGTACACGAGTTTCAAATGCAATTTGTAAATTATTAATTAAATCAAGCATTCTTTTTTTTGCTGCCTCAGTAAAATATTTTTTTACATATAATTGCCCTAATGCTTCACTTAAATTACCATCAGTTGCTTGTATCATTCTTTCCCAACGAGGTTTAATTTCTTTTTTTCCCGAAAGTGCTTTACCATTATAATCAAAACTAGCATTAACAAAATCACTACTTAAAGAATTAGCAGAACTACTTAATACATGAGCTTTTAAATAAACTTGCCAAGTTGTTAATGGTGTTGAAGATAATAATGAATTTATGTTTGAAAAATGTTTTGGCTGACCAATATTTAATGAATCAGATTTTATTTTCATAAATTCTAAAGTAGAAATCCAATTAATATTTGGCATTGATTTATTTAAATCTGTAACTGCCATTTTATTATAATTCGTTTGAGGATCTCTTAATTCAACATTAGTTAAATGTGCATTTGCAATTTGTTTTTCCAATGCATAAATCAGCTCTACATTTTTTGTAGCTATTGCAGCTTCTATTCCTGTTAATGTAAATAATTTTGTTAAATAAGTTTTATATGCTTTTACAATTTCTAGTGTTGGAGCATCGGTTTTAAAATAATAATCTCTATCAGGCAAGCCTATTCCACCTTGATAAAATGAAGGCAAATTCATTGCACTATTTTTTTCATCTGCTCCTATCCAAAGAGAAAATAATAAACTCGTTTGCTCAGTTTGTTCTTGAGCAACAAAATCCATCATAGTTTTTATATCTTTTATTCCATCAATTTTTATTAAAGATTTTTTAATTGGCTCGTATCCTAATTTTTCTATAGTTGTTGTATCCATTCCAGATTTATAAAAATCTGCAACAAGTTGTTCAACAGAACCAACTTTATGATTTCCTTTTTGCACCTCATCAAAAATAGTTTTTAAATTATCTTTTGTTCTATTATAAATATCTAAAAAAGCTCCAGCACCACTTTCAGTTGGTGCAATTATTGTATTATTAAACCATTTTCCATTTACAAACATGTAAAAATTATCACTTGGTTTTATCGAACTATCCATATTCGAAAGTGTTAAAAACTTTTGATCAGAATTTTGTTTCGATTTGCATGCTACAAATACCAATAAAACAAAACTTAAGGGTAAGATTATTTTTCTCATTTTTTAAAATTTGGAATGTGAAATTAAGCAATCGATGTTTTTAAATAAAAAAATTATATAAGTGGAAACTAAAGTTGTTAGTATACTTAAACCAAATATCATTAGAATGCTCCGTTTATAATCTTATAACAGTAATATGGAAACATTAAAACATAAATTTGTTTTAATGAAAAATAAAATTTCAACATATTGGCTTTGTCAGTTTGGTGGTTGGAGCTCTTATGGAATTATTTATACTTTTTTCTACCTAACAATTAGAACAAAACCAATGGAGTATTTTTTTCATAATTTACTTATTGATATTTTACTTGGGATTTTGGTTACACATAGTATGAGGTTGATAATAAAAACGGGTTCTTTTCTTACAAAAACAATTTCAAAGCAGATTATTTACACTTTAACAACAACATTTGTATTTGCTCTTTTATATGCATTTTTAGCAGTTTTTATTGAAGACAAAATTTTTAAAATTTTAGGTCCGCAAATGAAGGATTTATTATTTTTTAATAAAGTGATAAGGGTTTCACTAGGATGTTTTTTATTTTTAACTATATGGAATTTATTGTATTTTTTAATTCATTTTGTTCAAAATTCAAGAACACAACAGATAGATAAAATGCGACTTGAAAGTTTGATTAAAGAGTTAGAATTAAAAACTATAAAATCTCATATCAATCCTCATTTTATATTTAATGCACTTAATAGTATTAGGGCTTTAGTTGACGAAAATCCTGAAAGAGCAAGAACTGCAATTACAGAATTAAGTAATATTTTAAGAAGTAGTATGCATGCCGAAAAAGTTGAAACTACTACTTTAGAAAAAGAATTAAATATTGTTAAAGATTATTTGGCATTAGAACATATTAGATTTGAGAGTAGGCTTATTATTGAATACGATATTGATGAAGATACTTTAGACCAACTAGTGCCTCCAATGATGTTACAAACTTTAGTAGAAAATGCAATTAAACATGGTGTAAGCAAACAAGTTTCTGGAGGACTTATTAAGATTATTTCTGACTTTAAAGATGATTACCACGAATTAATTGTACAAAATACTGGAGAATTAATTGAAAATATAAATGCTGATGGATTTGGAATTGCAAGCACTTATGATAGACTAAATTTAATTTATGGGAATAAAGCAAAATTCGAATTAAAAAATATTGGAAACATGGTTCAGGCAAGAATTATAATGCCATTAAATAATTAAAATATTTTTCATGTCAATAAAAGCAATAATAATAGATGATGAAAGATTAGCTCGAAATGAGTTAAAAAAAATGCTACTAGAACATCCTGAAATTAATGTTATTGAAGAAGCTACAAATGTTGATGAAGGAATTGAAAAAATTGAATCCTTTAATCCAGATTTAATTTTTTTGGATATTCAAATGCCCGGCAAAACTGGGTTTGATTTATTAGCTAGTTTAGAGAGAACTCCAAAAGTAATTTTTACTACAGCCTACGATGAGTATGCGTTTAAAGCTTTTGAAGTAAATGCATTGGATTATTTATTAAAACCAATTGAACCAAAAAGATTAAGTGATGCTTTACAAAAAGTAGAAGCAGAATTAGAAAAAGAAAAATTAGGACTCCAATCAAATAACAAAGGCCCATTAACCGATGCTGACCAAGTTTTTGTAAAAGATGGTGAAAGATGTTGGTTTGTAAAACTAGCAGAAGTAAGATTGTTTGAAAGTGTTGGAAATTATGCTAAAGTTTTCTTTGGAACAAATAAGCCTTTAGTATTAAAATCTTTAAATGCCTTAGAAGAAAGATTAGATGAAAGAATATTTTTTAGAGCCAATAGAAAACATATTATTAATGTAAAATGGATTGAAAAAATTGAACCTTATTTTAATGGTGGCCTTTTAGTTGAATTAAAAGGTGGCGAAAAAGTTGAAGTAAGTAGAAGACAAACTGTAAAATTTAAAGAGATGATGAGTTTTTAATTACACCCTAAATCCTCGCAAAAATTCAGCAACTAACATTCTTTTTTTACCTTCGAGTTGCAAATCTGTTATTGAAATAAATCCATCTTTACAAGCAAATCTTATAAAATTTTTATGGTCAGTTTCATATTCTCCAATTTTATGTGAATGATTTTCGTGAATTTTTAAAGCACTAAATATTTTTAATTTTTTATTTTGAAGTGTTGTAAATGCTGTAGGATATGGAGATAAACCACGAATTAAATTATAAACCTCATCAACATTTTTATTCCAATCAATACTACATTTTTCAGTAAATAATTTAGGTGCATGATTAAAATTTGTTTCTATTAATTCTTCATTCTGTATAATTTCATGTAACTCATTTTTTGCCATCGATTCAATTGTTTTTAGCAACAACTCTGCTCCTATAAATTTCATTTTATCATGCAATTCACCAGCAGTTTCATTCTCATCAATATCTATTATTTGTTGTTGCAAAATATTACCAGTATCTATTTCGTGTTTTAACTTAAAAGTGGTTACACCTGTTTGGTTTTCTCCATTAATAATTGCCCAATTTATTGGTGCTGCACCTCTGTATTGTGGTAATAAACTTCCATGTACATTTATGGTTCCCAGAGGTGGCATATTCCAAACAATTTCAGGTAACATTCTAAATGCAACCACAATTTGCAAATCGGCTTTTAATTGTTTTAACTCTTTTAAAAATTCGCTGTTTTTTAATTTCTCTGGCTGTAAAATATTCAAGTGCTTTTGATCTGCATATTTCTTTACGGCACTTTGTTGTAACTGTAATCCGCGGCCAGCAGGTTTATCTGGCGATGTAATTACACCAACTATTTTGCAACCAGCATTTACCAACACATCTAAAGATGCTACTGCAAATTCTGGAGTACCCATAAATATTATTCTCAAATCTTTGTAATCAACCATTGTACAAATGTAGATTCTAATTAATAAAATTAAATTAATACATACTTAATTTGCAATCATGTATTTTTTAAGATTTGTTTATACAATTTTTTATTTAGCGTTTTATATTCTAAGGAAACAAAAAATTGAAAGCAAAAAAGCTTCAATTATTTTACATAATTTAGAAAATAAATTCGATGGGAAATTTGATGTTAGAACTTTAAAAAAAATAAAATTTTATTATGCTTTAAAAGTACCTGCTATTTATGATGCCTTTTTAAGTTTACATAATAGAAATTCGAATAAACAAGAATGTGAAAGGTTGTTGCACTACTTTATTTGTAGTAGTATCTTCGATAATTTTTTTGATAGAAAAGAATTGACTGATGAAGAAATTTATGCAATAACTTTCGATTCAGAAAATTTTAAACCTAAAAATTTTAACGAAAGAATTTCATTGCAATCGCATCTTTTTATATTAAATTTTGTAACTGACAAAACAAAATATTTATCTGTTTTAAAAAAAGAATATAATGCTCAAGTTCAATCTCGCAGGCAATTTGATGTTGCAATTACCAATTCCGAAATTGAAGAAATAACAAAAGCAAAAGGTGGCAATGCAGTTTTGCTATGTAGCTTTTATTTAGATACCTCTCAATCAGAAATTGAAAATAATTGTTGGGTTCAACTTGGTGTTATAATACAATTTATAAATGATTTATTCGATATGCATCGTGATTTACAATCAGGCTTACAAACTATCCCCAATAGAATTAAAAATATAGAAGATTTTAAAATTTATTATTTTGACTTAATTTCTAATTTGAAAAATGAAATTAATAATATTGATTTGCCAAAAATTAATAAATTACAATTTACAATTTCCATAATGGGCATTTGTGCATTGGGTTTAATAGCAATTGAACATTTAAAAAAGCTGCAAACCAAAACAGGCACTTCACTTAATTTAAATACAATTCCCAATAAAGATTTGATTATTGATATGGAAAAAAAATCTAATCTTTGGCAATGGGTAAAAACGGTATATCAACTCTCTAAATAAAGTAAACAAATATTTAATCCTAACAATCTTTTAAAAATAAATAATGCAAATAGTTTTATTTGATAACAAACAAAGAAATAAACTTTATCCTTTAACTGAAATAAGAGCAGTTGCAGATATTAGAGCTGGAATACTTACTAATAAAGAAAGATGGGAATATATTTCTGGAACAGAAGTTTTTGTTTTAACAGAAAATTATTTGCAACCCTTATACAACGATTATATAAGTGGAGATATTTTATTAATAGACGCTTCTGTAATTTTTAATGAAGAACAAGCAAAAAAAATATTACAAATACCGCAAGGATATTACGTTTCGTACTCAAAGGGATTTATTGCAGGCAGGTTTCAAAGTATAGAAAAATTTGATTTTAGTGCATTAAATAATTTATCGTTCGATAAATTAATAAATTGGAAAGAAGAAGTTTTTAGGTTAGAATTTCCTTGGCAAATAATTCAAAATAATCAACAATTATTTAAACAAGATTTTGAATTATTAACTGAAGGTCGTGTTACACAACCCCTAAATAATTCAAATACATTAATTGCACCAGAAAATATTTTTGTTGAAGAAGGAGCAGAAATAAATTATAGTATATTAAATGCTTCAACTGGTCCAATTTATATTTCAAAAAATGCTACAATTCAAGAAGGCTGTTTAATAAGAGGATCATTTTTTTTAGGTGAAAATAGTTTACTAAAAATGGGTACAAAAATTTATGGTACAACAATATTGGGAGCTAATTGTGTTGGTGGTGGAGAAATAAAAAATTCAATTTTATTTGCCAATAGTAACAAAGCACATGATGGTTATTTGGGAGATAGTGTAATTGCTGAATGGTGCAATTTAGGAGCATCTACAAATGTTAGTAATTTAAAAAATAATGCAGGAATAATTAAAATCTGGAACGAAGCAGTACAAACTAACATTGAAGTTGGACAAAAATGTGGTGTAATAATGGGCGATTATACAAGAACGGCTATTAATAGTACAATAAATTCTGGTTCAATTTTTGGAATAAGTTGTAATGTTTTTGGTGAAGGATTTTTACCCAAACAAATCACAAATTTTTCTTGGGGATTAAATGATAAATATGATATTGAAAAAGTAATAATTGATATTGCAAATTGGACAGAATTGAAACAGAAAAGCCTTTCAACAATAGAAGTAGAAATTCTGTCCCACCTTTATCAATCAAAAAAATAAATTATAAACTAAGTTAATCAAATGCGTAAACAAATAGCTGCAGCAAACTGGAAAATGAATTTAACAATTCAAAAAGCAGAACAATTAATTAATAATATAATTCAAGCTCCACACAATTTATCAGATCATCAACAAGTAATTTTTGGCGTACCTTTTCCATATTTAACAATGGTTGAAAAAAAGGTATCGGGTAAAAAAAATGTTTTTGTTGCTGCACAAAATTGTTCAAACAAAATTAATGGTGCTTATACAGGAGAAACAAGTATAGAAATATTGCAATCAATAAATGTTAATCATGTTATAATTGGACATAGTGAAAGAAGGGAATATTTTAACGAATCAAATGAATTGTTAGCAGAGAAAATAAATATTTGTTTAGCAAATAATTTAACGCCAATATTTTGTTGTGGCGAATCTTTAGAAATTAGAGAAGCAAATAATCAAAATCAATTTGTTTCTACTCAATTAAAAGAATCATTGTATCATTTATCAAATGTAGAAATTCAAAAAATAATAATAGCCTACGAACCAATATGGGCAATTGGAACTGGAAAAACAGCTACAAGTCAACAAGCACAAGATATACAAGAATTTATCAGACTTCAAATAGCAACGCAATATAATGCTGCAGTTGCAGATAATATTTCAATTTTATATGGTGGAAGTGTAAAAGCTTCTAATGCAAAAGAATTATTTTCTAACCCAGATGTTGATGGTGGTTTAATTGGTGGTGCATCATTAATTGTTGCAGAGTTTAACGAAATTATTAATAGTTTAAAGTAAATGAAGTTTAATGTTTTCATAGTAGTTTTAATAGCAACTTTTCCATTAAATTCAAAGTCGCAGCATACAAATTTTCCATTCTTTGATAAGATGCAAGGAGCCCGAATTATATATTCTGATATTGCAATTACAAGAGTTGCACCAAGTACTGGTGCAGCTTATGGAGACACTTTAAAAATTGGTGATTCTATAAATATTTTAATGGCAGTTCCCTATTCTGAAAATAGACTAAATGTTGAGTCGCCTTGGTTAAAAATAACATATAAAAAAAGAGGCTATGCAAAAGTTAGTTTTATTTCTGCAATTGATATTGCTATTAATGAACAGCTAAATATTTGTGATGCTAGCTTAATTTTTGGTGTTGAAAATAAAGTTCAAACAGATAGTTTAATACATAAAGAACTAGTAGTAAATAGTAAATATCAGTTGGGAGTAAAAATGCTTCTCAACAAAACTAAAATAGATGCTACTAATTTTTTACTGCCAACAAATTTTACAGTTGATACTTGTTTGTTTGAATTAGTTAAGCTGAATAAAAATAATTTTACTGATAATATAATGCAAATAAAAATTTCGTCAAATAATAAACTCGAAGGTTCAAGAACTTTCAGTTTCACCATTTGCAGAAACAAAATTATTTCATTGCCTACTTTGCAAAATTATTTTTCAATTGAAAATAATAGTTGGACAAATAGTTATTTCAATTTTAACTCAAAAAAAATATTTTCTGTTATTTCAAAAAACATAATTAATAACAGTGAAATAAAATATAAATGGATGAACTGTAATTTTAAAAAATTGTAACTTTTTTTTTGCAAACAAATCATAATCTTAAAGTAGTTTTCCATTATGTTTGCAATACTTTGGTCCTGTAGCCGAGTGGCTAGGCAGAGCTCTGCAAAAGCTCCCACAGCGGTTCGAATCCGCTCGGGACCTCAAATTACCAAACCTACATTGCACAAGCATTGTAGGTTTTTTAATAAATGTAATAATGAAGTATTCTCAACACATAGGCATTTTTGCAGCTTTCCTACTTATATTATCTTGTTTTATACCTTGGATAGAAACACCAATTGATCATAAAATTTTAAACGGCATTAATGGCTACATAAGTGAATCAATTACTTTTGGAAAACAATATATCGCTCATACTTTTTTTTCTGGTATTGCAATTTTATTATTTCTTAGCTCTAAAGTCATTTCGAAAAGAATAAACATTTTTATTTGTTTTCTTAATTTAAGTTGGGCTATTAAAAATTTTATATTGTTTAGTTTCTGTAGACCCGAATGCCCAATTGTAAAACCTGGATTATATTTGATAGTATTTTTTGCAATAACCATGCAAATCATGAGTTTTTTGCCAACATTAAAAAAAAATAATAACTAAAATATCGCATGAAAAAATTCATCTTATTATTATTTATTCTTTTTAGTATTCATTACTCATTTTCTCAGTTTAATTTAAAATTGGTTGTAACAGAAATTGCAACAAAAAATAGAGATGATATTTATGTAATGGGGAATTTTAATAACTGGGATCCCAAAGATCCAAATTATAAATTAAAGCCCTTTGCTGCTGGTAGAAAAGTTATTATTATTAAAGATTTAGAACCTGGTAATTATGCTTATAAATTTACGAGGGGCAGTAACGATAAATTGGAAACTGAAGCTGATGGTAGAGATATTAAAGAAAGAATGATTGATTTAAATTCAGACATTTCAATTGACTGTAATATTAAGGGTTGGAAAGATAATTATCCAGATAAACCAAAACCATACACAGCAAGCCCTCAGGTAAAATTAATTGATAGTGCTTTTGTGATTCCACAATTAAATAGAACAAGAAAAATATGGGCATATTTACCAAAAGGTTATTCATCATCAAGCAAATCTTATCCTGTAATTTATATGCAAGATGGTCAGAATTTATTTAATGTGCAAACTGCAAATAATGATGAATGGGGTGTTGACGAAAGCATGGATAGTTTACTAAAAATTACAAAGAAAGAATGTATTATTATAGGCATTGAGAGTTCTGAAGAAAATAGACAATTAGAATATGCACCCTATAATTTTGAAAGTAATAAAAAAATGGTAAAAGTTGAAGGAAAACTTTATGCAGATTTTTTAGCAAATACGCTTAAACCATTTATCGATTCAAAATTCAGAACAAAAAAATCTTATGAGTTTAATACACTTGTAGGGGCAGGTTTAGGGGCAACAATTAGTTTATATACATTAATTCAATATCCAAATGTATTTGGAGCAGCTGGTATTTTTTCACCAATATTTGATAAATCTAAAGAATTGTTTGTTGATGCTGCAATTTTAAAAAATGCAAACCCACTTAAAATTTATTTTTATGCTGGTGGCAAAGAAGATGTTTTAATAAAATCTGATATACATAAAATGGCAGATATTTTTGGCAACAAAGTTGAAATGAGTGTATTTAGAACTGTTACAGAAATTGGACAGCATAAAGAAAAATATTGGAGATATGAGTTTCCAAATTTTTATAACTGGTTAATGAAAGATTAATTTATGAAGGTAATTAAAATAGCATTTTTTATTTCGATACTATTTATTTCATGTGAAAAGAACATTGAGTTTAAAACAAACTCTACAGATGAAATAATTGTAGTTGATGGAAATATTGAAGAAAACGAAGAACCCTATATTGTACTAACAAAATCATTAAACTTTTTTGCTAATTTTAATACTCAAATTGCAGCAAATAGTTTTATTCACAATGCAACAATTACTTTAACAGATGGAGAAAAAACTTCAGTTTTAACTGAACGTGAAGTGCCAATTGGCTTGGGTTATAGCTTATTTTATTATACTAACGATTCTCTAAATATAACAAATAAAATTATTGGGAAACAAGGAAAAAATTATAACTTAAAAATTGCCACTAATGGAGTTGAATATACCGCTACTACTACCATTCCTTTTCTAACAAAAAAATGCGATTCTCTTTGGTGGCTAAAAGTTGCAAATAACCCAGATACAAATCTTGTAAATTTAATGGGGAAGTTTACAGATCCAATTGGATTTGGAAATTATATAAGATATTTTACTAAAGTTAATAATGCTAGATTTTTGCCTGGTGAGAAAAGTGCATACGACGACCAAATTGTTGATGGAACTACTTATAGCATTAGAATTGATAAAGGAGTAGATAGAAATTTTCCAGCCGATGATAAGAAAAAAGATTTTTTTTCTAAGGGTGATACAGTTACTTTGAAATTTTGTAATACAAACAAATCAACTTATACATTTTGGAATACTTGGGAATTTGCGTACCAATCTATTGGCAATCCATTTGCAACACCAAATAAAGTTTTAGGCAATATTAGCAATGGTGCGTTGGGTGCTTTTTGTGGTTATTCGGTTCAATATAAAAAAATAATAATCCCCAAATAAAATATATTTAATTATACAAATTCTTATCTTTCCAATAATTATTATAATTACCAAACTTAATTATTATGTTTTATAATGGCATTTTAGGACTTCACAGTCTATTACGTTGGGCAATCATTCTTTTTTTAATAATAAATATTTCTAGAAGTTTTTTTAATAAAAGAAAACCCTTTTCAGAATTAGATAAATCATGGAATTTAAGGCTCATAATTGTTACTCATATTAATTTATTAGTTGGTTTATACCAATATTTTTTTGGAAGTAAAGGTTATGCATTAATTAAAACTTATGGAATGAATGAAGTAATGAAAGATGCAAAACTGAGATTTTGGGCAATTGAACATTTAACTGGAATGCTAATAGCAGTTATTTTAATTACAATTTCTAGTTCGATAGCCAAAAAAACTTTCGAAAACGATACAAAAAAACACAATACATTACTTTGGTTATATTTAATTTCATTTATTTTAATAGTAGCTGTAATTCCATGGCCATTTAGGTTTTCAGACATTCCATTATTTAGAAGTTTATATTAACTAATGCCATTTTTTAGAAATTTTACATATTATATGGATAAAAGAAAATGGAAATATATTTTTCTTAAAGTAACTCTTGAATTATCGATGCAACGTCTATAAAATTAGTTTAATTTTATTTTTTATTTCAAATACAATTTAAAAAATTGTATTTATTATTCTTTACTAATAATTATTTTATGCCTCATTATATTTCTTTGGGTAACATCCCTCCAAAACGTCATACACAATTTAGAAAACCTGATGGAAAATTATATTCAGAACAACTATTTTCAACAGAAGGATTTAGTAACGATTATTCTTTACTTTATCATTGTCATCCTCCAACACAAATTATTAAAACCGATGAACCCATAAATTTAGCACCAAGAATTGCAGAAGAAAAAATGTTGAAGCATCGTAGTTTTGAGGGCTTTAATGTTAAACCTGAATCAGATTATTTATTGAGCAGAAAACCAATTCTAGTTAATAGTGATTGTCACATTGTAATAGCAGTTCCACAAAAAAGCACTGATGATTATTTTTATAAAAATGCCGATGCTGATGAAATGATTTTTATTCACGAAGGGTCGGGAAAATTATTAACTCAATATGGTGAATTAGAGTTCGGATATGGAGATTATCTTATCATTCCAAGAGGAACTATTTATCAAATTTATTTTAATGATGAGAATAATAGATTATTTATTGTTGAAAGTTTTAGCCCAATTAGATATCCGAAAAGATACATCAGTAAATATGGCCAATTACTTGAAAACTCACCCTATTGCGAACGAGATATTAGAACTCCAAAAAACTTGCAAACCATTGATAAATCAGGAGATTTTGTTATTAAAACAAAAAAGAAATCTATTTTATATGGTTTACATTATGCAACACATCCATTTGATGTAATTGGATGGGATGGGTGTTGTTATCCTTATGCTTTTAGTATTCACAATTTTGAACCTATTACTGGCAGAGTGCATCAACCACCACCAGTTCATCAAACATTTGATGCAAATAATTTTGTAGTTTGTAGTTTTTGTCCAAGATTATATGATTATCATCCAAATGCTATTCCAGCACCCTATAATCATAGTAATATTGATAGTGATGAATTATTATATTATGTAGATGGTGACTTTATGAGTAGAAAAAATGTTACAAGAGGCATGATGACACTACATCCTGCAGGAATACCTCATGGGCCACACCCAGGTGCAGTAGAGAAATCTATTGGCAAAAAAGAAACACAAGAATTAGCTGTAATGGTTGATACATTTCATCCCTTAATGATAACATTAGATGCTTTAGAAATTGAGAATGAAGGATACACAATGAGTTGGGCTGAATAATATTTTTATTATTAAGCTATTTGAATTAAGTAAAAAACAAGTAGCTTAATAATATTGCTGTAATAATTCCAACTAAATCTGCTAATAACATTGCAGTAATAGAATATTTAATTTTCTTTATTGCAACTGAGCCATAATAAATGGCAACTACATAAAAAGTTGTATCGCTACAACCTTGCATTACACTACTTAACCTTCCTGGGAAAGAATCTACTCCATAAGTTTTTATAGTATCCACCATCATTCCTCTTGCTCCACTCCCACTTAATGGTCTAACAAGTGCTGTTGGTAAGGCTTCTACAAATCTTGTATCAAATCCTAATAGTACAAATATTTGTTTCATTCCTTCTATAACAACACCAAAAGTTCCACTCGTTCTTAACAAAGAAATTGCTACTAACATACCCACCAAATAAGGAATAATTTTAATTGTAGTTTCAAAACCGCCTTTTGCACCTTCTACAAAAGAATCAAATACATCTATTTTTTTATAAATTCCTCCAACAACAATTAATAAAATTATTAATATTAAAATCCCATTTCCTAAAGCACCAGAAAAATTATCCATATCATCTTTCGAAAGATAATGAACATATAAAACCAAAGCTAAAATAATAGCACTAATTCCCATAACCCAAGTGAGTATTGCAGGTTGTAATAAATTTATTTTTTGCTTTATTGAAACAATTATCATTGCTGCTACTGTTGCTACAAAAGTTGTAATTAAACAAGGTAAAAAAATATCTGTTGCACTTGCAGCCCCCATTTTACTGCGTATTGCAATAATACTTACTGGTATTAATGTTAAGCCTGCAGCATGCAAGCTTAAAAACATTATTTGTGCATTACTTGCAGTATCTTTTTTTGGATTTAATTCTTGCAAACTTTGCATCGCTTTTATACCAAATGGCGTTGCAGCATTATCTAAGTTTAATAAATTTGCAGAATAATTTAACATCATCATTCCTAATGCAGGATGATCTTTGGGTACTTCAGGAAAAAGTTTTGTAAAAAATGGTGCAATAATTCTAGATAATAATCTAATTCCACCTGCTTTTTCAGCAATGCTCATCAATCCCATAAATAAAGCCATAATACCAATTAATCCTAAGCAAATATCAACAGCATCTTTACAAGTAGCCAAAACGCCATTTGCCTGTTGCTCATGACTTACAAGGTATTCTCCATTATCTAATTTATAATATTTTTTTTCGCCTATTTTAATTTCACTTTTTGAAATTAATTCAGTTGCAACTGATGCAGGTAACAAATTGCTTGCAATAAATTTTGAGTAACTTGTATCACTTTGTTTACCCACAATCATTTGAGAAAAAATCTTATTATGATTACTTGTAGTAAAATATTTTGTAGAAGCAACTAAAATAGCAATGATGATAAATGCACTCCAAATTCTGCTTAAAGCCATTGAGAAAAAATTGTTTAAACAAATATAATTTTATTGCTATACCAATTCGATAATTCTTTAAATAAAAAAGTCAGCTTCTAAAAAAAGAAACTGACAAATACTTATATAAAATTTAATTTATTATAATCTAAATCCTAACCCAAATTGTAATTGTTGATTAGTCCACTCGTTTCCACTATTGGTCTGATTTAAATTTTCAACTCCAAAACTATATCTACCATAAAATCTTAAGAAATCAAAGTTCAATTGCAACCCGGTCACTATAGAAATTTCACTATTTTTAAAAGCATTTTGACCATTAACTAATAAATTATCATTACTATTTAATAAAATGCTGTATTGTGGCCCTACATTTAAAACTACAATTTTACCCATTCTGTATCTTAATAAAAGTGGGATACTTAAATAATTTAATTTAATATCGGAATAGCTAAAATTAATTGGAGAACCAAATGCTACATTTTGGCCATAAGACTGTGAGAACAATACTTCTGGCTGAATACCAATTTTTTTATTAAAATCTAATTCAATAAATCCCCCTGCTTGGTAAGCTAATTTAAATTCATTTGTAAAAGAAGCACCTGTAAATTTGGTAAGATTTACTCCAGCTTTTGCTCCAATTTTAAACCCTTGTGCATAAACTGTGTTAGTTAATACACATAATACAGATAGTACAATAATTACTTTTTTCATAACGTTTCTAATTTTAATACATAGATACAATAAAATAATGCCACTTTAATTTTAATATTTTTATTTAAGATTTTTATAACACATTATTAATTGTAAATAAACTCAAATTTTGACTAATTATTATGTTCAAAAAAGTAATTAATTTTCTACTACTTACTATTTCTTTTACAAACTCCACTCTTGCCCAACCTGCATTTGTTAGAGATAGTTTAGATAATTATATTAAAGAAGGAATGAAAGATTGGGTCATTCCTGGATTATCAATTGCAATAATACATGATGGGAATATTGTTACTATGAAAGGATTTGGGGTAAAAAGAATAAATGAAAATCAAACTGAACCTGTAGATGAAAATACTTTATTTATTATAGCAAGTAATAGTAAACTTTTTACAGGAACTGCTTTGGCAAATTTAGATTTTAATAAAAAACTTTCGTTGGACGATAAGATAACAAAATATTTTCCTGAGTTTAAATTGTATAATTCAACCTCTACACAGTTGGCTACTATTAAAGATATGCTGGGGCATCATTTAGGAACTAAAACCTTTCAAGGCGATTTTACATTTTGGAATAGTGCATTAACTAGAGATGAAGTAATAAAAAAAATGCGTTATTTAAAACCATCGAATGGATTTAGGTCGAGTTATGGTTATTGTAATAGTTGTTTTTTAATTGCAGGAGAAGTTATTCCGAAAGTTACCAATAAAACTTGGGAGGATTATATTAAGGATAATATTGTTTCTCCTTTAAACATGGTAAATACTCAAACCCTAACTGCTAATTTACCCAATTTAATTAATATAGCATATCCATATACCAATTCGTTTGTAGGAAAATTAAAAGAGTTACCATTTGATAAAATAGATAATATGGCTCCAGCAACAAGTATGGTAAGTTCAGTAAAAGATTTAAGCCATTGGTTGATGATGCAATTAGATAGTGGAAGATATAATGGTAAACAAATTTTGCCATGGCAAGTAATTCAAAAAACTAGAGATATGATTACGCCTATTTCTAGTAGAAAAAAAGGCTCTACACACTTTACTGGTTATGGCTTAGGGGTTTTTATGAGTGATTATCAAGGCAAACAAATATTTAATCATACAGGTGGAGCAGATGGATTTGTTAGTAACACTTGTTTTGTGCCTGAACTTAATTTAGGCATTACCATTTTAACTAACAACGATAATCAAAATTTTTTTGAATTATTAAGACTCCAAATTTTAGATGCATATTTAGAAGTACCCTACTCTAATAGAAGTAAACAACAACTTGGAAAACATTTAGCAGATAACCAAGAACAATTAAATAAAATTGAAGAATGGAAAGCAAGAGTTGTTAATAACAAAACTAAATTACCATTAACTGCTTACGAAGGAATTTATGAAAATAAATTATACGGAACTATGGAAATTACAGCCAATGAAAAATATTTAAAAGCAAAATTTAATAGTCATAATAATTTAACTGCTAACTTATTTTATATGGATAAAAATGAATGGTTGATTTCGTACAGTCCATTTTCTTATGGCGTATTTTCTACAAAATTTATTTTTGAAAATAATAAAGTAAAAAGTATTGATATAAAAGTAAGCGACTTTATAGAATATGATGCTTACACTTTTTTGAAAAAAGAATAAGTATCCTAATGTATTTTAAGTCTTAAGCATAACTTTCAGTTGGCTCACAAGTACAAATTAAATTTCTATCTCCATGTGTATTGTTCACTCTTGCTACACTTGGCCAAAATTTATTTTGTGCAACATAACTCAACGGGAATGCAGCTTCCTGCCTTGTGTATGGTTTATCCCAATCATTTGCACAAACTATAGCTTGTGTATGTGGAGCATTTTTTAAAGCATTATTAAGTTTATCAGTTTTGCCAGATTCAATATTTTTTATTTCTTGATAGATGGCAATTAATGCACCACAAAATCTATCTAACTCAGCTTTATCTTCACTTTCAGTAGGTTCAATCATTATTGTTCCTGCAACAGGAAAACTCATGGTTGGTGCATGAAAACCATAATCAATTAAACGTTTTGCAACATCTTCAGCCTCTACTCCTGCTGATTGTTTAAATGGTCTTAAATCAACAATAAACTCATGGGCACATGTTCCATTTTTACCTGTATAAAGAATTGGATAATATTTTTCCAATCTTGCTTTCATATAATTGGCATTTAAAATTGCAAACTCAGTTGCTTTTTTTACACCATCAAAACCTAACATTTTTATATATGCATAACTGATTAATAAGATTGAAGCTGAGCCAAGGT
>JANOVK010000092.1:0-3847 GCA_031417315.1 Chitinophagaceae bacterium
CTAAAGAATCCTATACGAAAACCCATTTTATATAAAGAAATTCAGATTTCAGATATTCCACAAATTCAGTATTGGAAAAAAGATGGAGGTGCTTTTGTAACCTTACCTCAGGTTTACACTGAAGATATAGATGCACCAGGAATTATGAAATCGAATTTAGGTATGTATAGAATTCAGCTTTCTGGAAACGATTATGAGCCAAATAAAGAAATTGGATTGCATTATCAATTGCACAGAGGCATTGGAGTGCATCAAACAAAATCAAATAAAAAAGGATTGCCATTAAAAGTAAGTTGCTTTGTTGGTGGTCCACCAGCTCATACACTTGCAGCTGTAATGCCTTTGCCAGAAGGCATTAGTGAAATGACTTTTGCAGGTGTGTTAGGAGGAAGAAGATTTAGATATTTTTATGAAGATGGATTTTGCATAAGTGCTGATGCAGATTTTGTAATTACTGGAGAAGTTTTTCCTAATGACAATAAACCTGAAGGTCCGTTTGGAGATCATTTAGGTTATTATTCTTTGCAACACGATTTTCCTGTAATGAAAGTGCATAAAGTTTATGCAAAAGAAAATGCAATTTGGCCATTTACAGTGGTTGGTCGTCCTCCTCAAGAAGATACTAGTTTTGGAAATTTAATTCATGAAATAACTGGAGATGCAATACCACAAGAAATTCCAGGACTAAAAGAAATTCATGCTGTTGATGCTGCAGGTGTGCATCCTTTATTATTAGCAATTGGTAGTGAACGTTACACACCTTACACGCCAACTAAACAGCCTGCAGAAATATTAACTATTGCTAATCATATTTTAGGAACTGGTCAATTGAGTTTAGCTAAATTTTTATTTATTACTGCAGATGAAACCAACCAACTTACAACACATAACATTCAAGAATATTTTGAATATATATTAGAAAGAATTGATTTAACTAGAGATATTCATTTTTACACCAACACTACCATTGATACTCTAGATTATAGTGGAACAAACTTGAATAGTGGCAGTAAAGTTGTGATTGCTGCTTATGGTGAAAAGAAAAGAGAATTGTGTAAAGAAGTTCCTCAAATTTTTAAAGAATTAAGTGGTTTTGAAAATGCACAATTTTGTTTGCCAGGAATAATTGCAGTTCAAGTCAAAAGTCAAAAGTCAAAAGCAAAAATTGATGAACTTATAGCTGAATTAAATTCAGAACTAAACGATAATTCAAAATTCAAAATTCAAAATTCAAAATTGCAAATTATCGTTCTTTGTGATGATGCAAGTTTTGTATCAAAAACTTTGAATAATTTTTTATGGGTAACCTTTACAAGAGCCAATCCTAGTCATGATATTTATGGCACTAATGAATTTGTTACTAACAAACATTGGGGTTGTAATGGGCCTATGATTATTGATGCTAGAATTAAACCACATCATGCTCCTGCTGTAGAAAAAGACTCAGAGATAGAAAAAAGAATTGATAGATTGTTTGTTAAAGGTGCTAGTTTAGAATTCGTTTAATACTCAAATTAATTAATAAAAAAACGCAGATAAATTTTTATCTGCGTTTAACTTTATAAGAAATTAAAATTATCTAAGTAATACTACCCAACCAGTTATCTTTTCTAAATTAAACCCTGGACTAATAATATAATAGTAAGTTCCAAAAGCAGCTGGTACGCCATTTCTTGTACCATCCCATCTAATATTCGCACCTGTTAGACTTTTAACTTTAGCACCATATCTATCAAAAATTTCTAGAGAAGCACCTGGATAATCTGCTAAACTTTTAATATCCCAAAAATCATTTATCCCGTCTCCATTTGGTGAGAACGCATTTGGAATTTGAATTTTATTTAATACTTTAACAGTTTGGTATCTCTGTGCCATACAATCTCCAACTCCAATAGCATTTAAAACATAAACTTGAGTTTGTGATGCTATTAAATATGGAAACAATGTATCTGGATCTGATAACCCAACTAAACTATATGGCGATAATAATGCAGTCCAGAAGAATTTAACACCAGCTGTATCGTAAACAATTGGCTTAAACTGAACAACTGAATTCTGAAGTGTAATGATATCAGTTAAAGTATCAATTTTGGGTTGTGGATACACTAATACATTTATAGAATAAGGATCAGATTCACATAGCTCAATATTTCTAACTGTTAATGATACAGTATATAAGTTAGAACTTGTGTAAGCATATTTTGCATTTGGAACCACTGTTGTATTTGGTGTAGAGCCATCGCCATAATTCCAGGTCCAACTAAATAAACTACTTGTTGGTGCCGAACTAGAATCACTAAAAGAATTTAATTCATTGGTACAAATCGTATCTTTCAACATACCAAATTTCGCAATTGGTTTTAAGAAAAAAGGTGCTGTTGGCCTTAATGTATCTTCAAAAATATCCTGACAATTATAAGGGAATGATGAAGCCACTAATCTTACAATATATGGTTGTATTGACTGATAAGTATGTTTTCCATCTTTTACAGTAGATGTATTTGGATTTGATATTGTTGCAAAAGGGTCACCAAAGGTCCAATTATAATTTAATGTTCCAGCATTATTTGCTAAAGTAGATTTATTAGTAAAATGAGCATAGCCATTTGGCATACAAACGACAGGATTGTTACTAAAGATAGCAACAGGCTTTGCTCTAACAGTAATTTTTGCACTGTCCATTGCTACACAACCACTATCGCTTGTTACAGTTAACTTAACAGTATAAAGTTGAGTGCTTGCAAATCCTTTTGTATAATTATTTCCAATTGGATTAATAATAAATGGACTGCCATCTCCAAAATCCCATACCCTTGAATTAATTATACCAGAAGCTAAAGTTGAAAAATCTCTAAACAAAGTTGTTGAATCTATACAAACATTGGGTTTTAAATCGATACTAACTTTTGGTACTGGAAAAATATTTATAGCTTTTTTAACCACAGCATTACAGCCATTAAAAGATGTAAATGAGTAATAAACTGTATCTAAACTAAAGCCTGCTGCAATTGGATCATAAGTAGTTCCAATAATTGCATTTTTAATACTTGTGAATACACCAATTGGTCCTACAACGCCATTGTTTACATTTGGAGGAGTTAAAATAAATGCTGAACTATTTGCACAAACATTTGCTAATATTATAGGGTCTAATGATGGAGTTCTACTGAATTTCTGAGTTAGTGCTGTATCAAAACTACAACCCACAAAACTTACTGCATTTAATTTAATTGTATAAGTTCCATCAACATAATTATAAGTTGGTGTTGGTCCACCATTTACTATTGTTGAAGGCGATTCGAATTGCCAATTATAATTTTGAACTAATGAGCCAGGAGCACTAATTCCACTAGCATTAAATTGTACAAACCCTGCAGCATTTAAACATCCTGTATTTGGAGAAAAAGTAAACTGACCTCTTGGTCTTGCATGAATTCTAATTGCAAGTTTTCTTTCTGCAGAACAATTTCCTGTTGTTGTAAACTTATAATAAATAGTATCTATTCCATAAGCAGCAATACTTGGATCGTAAGTTCCCAATATTGTATTTGTAACAGCATTTTTAAAACTACTAAAAACACCAGTACCAATTGTGCCATTTGTTATTATTGGTGCTCTTAAAGTTATCAATCCAATATTTTCACAAGTATCTCCTTGTTGTAATGGAGTGAAAGCAGGTGTTTTACTAAATGTTTGAGTCATGGATGTATCAAAACTACAACCATTTAATGCCAATGTTTTAAGGCTTATTAAATACGTTCCATCGTTATAATTATGTGTTGGATTTACGCCTGATCCTGCCATTGTTCCATTTTCAAAAAACCAATCGTAAGTTGATGTTGTTGAA
>JANOVK010000093.1:0-7847 GCA_031417315.1 Chitinophagaceae bacterium
TTAATAAATTTTAAATAACTAATTACACTTAATATATTTTAAAAAAATATTACTTTTAATAAAGTAAAATATTTTAAACTGCCTATGATTAAAACGGTTTTAAGAACTTAGTATCTTCTATAACACAATTAATCAATAAAAATATTCAATAAAAATATTTTTGCAGATTGCAAAAAACATGGATAAATGTGGACTAATTTAAACTAAAAAAGTCTAAAACATTGATAATAAATTGTTTTAGACTTTTGTTTGCGGAGAGAGAGGGATTCGAACCCCCGGACCTGTAACAGTCAACAGTTTTCAAGACTGCCGCAATCGACCACTCTGCCATCTCTCCACTTGCAAAATAATAGGTTGAAGTTTAATCTTCCAAATAAATGTTGAAATCTATTTTATAACTCTGATAAAAAACGCAATCATATATTTACATTTGCACACCCTATAAAAAAACTTAAATAATATTATGGCAAGAATAATTGGCGTAGCCAATCAAAAAGGTGGAGTTGGTAAAACTACTTCTGCAATTAATGTTGCTGCAAGTTTAGCTGTATTAGAATTTAGAACATTATTGGTAGATGCTGACCCACAAGCTAACAGTACAACAGGTATTGGATTTGATTTGCATAACATAAATCATAGTTTATACGATTGTATGGCAAATAATGCTGCAGCATCTGAAGTTATTTTAAAAAGTGAAGTTCCAAATTTAGATTTACTTCCATCTCATATTGATTTAGTGGGTGCAGAAATAGAAATGATTAATTATCCTAACAGAGAAAATGTAATGAAGAATTGTTTGGATGCCATTAAACATAATTACGATTTTATTATAATTGATTGTTCTCCATCATTAGGTTTAATAACTGTAAATTCTTTAGTTGCTGCCGATAGTATTTTAATTCCAGTACAATGTGAATTTTTTGCTTTAGAAGGTTTAGGAAAATTATTAAACACTGTAAAAATTATACAAAGTAGATTAAATCCTGAATTACAAATTGAAGGAATTTTAATGACAATGTACGATGGACGATTAAGATTATGTAACCAAGTTGTAAGTGAAGTTAGAAAACATTTTGATGAAATGGTTTTTAATACGCTTATACATAGAAATACAAGACTAAGTGAAGCCCCAAGTGTAGGAAAACCAGCTATCTTATACGATTCTGAAAGTAAAGGAGCAATTAATTATTTAAATCTTGCAAAAGAAATATTGCAAAATAATAATATGACAAAAATGACGAATGAGGAAAGAAATTTAGAATCAATCTAACTCAATCATTCGAAAAATTTAACATGACAAGTCCCAAACAAAATAAAGAATTATTAGGTAAAGGCATTAGGTCTTTACTTCAAAATATAGATGCCGATTTAAAAACAACAGCAGGAAATTTAAAATCACAAGTTGTTGATGAATTTGCAAATTCAATTCGTGTTTCTTTAGATTCTATTCTTATAAATCCAAAACAACCCAGAAGAGATTTTGATGAAACTGCTTTAAGTGAATTAGCAACTTCAATTAAAACTCATGATATTATTCAACCATTAACCGTATCAAAATTACAAAATGGGAAATATCAATTAATAGCAGGAGAAAGAAGATTTAGAGCTTCTAAAATTGCTGGATTAAAAGATGTACCAGTTTATATTCGTCAAGCGAATGATGCAGAACTTTTAGAACTTGCATTATTAGAAAATTTACAAAGAGAAGATTTAAATGCTATTGAAATTGGCTTGAGTTATAAACGAATGATGGATGAGTTAGAATATACTCAAGAAAAAGTAGCTGAAAGAATGGGTAAAGAAAGAAGTACAGTTACAAACTATGTAAGACTATTAAAACTTCCACCCGATATTCAAATGGCAGTTAGAAATGGAAGCATTTCTATGGGTCATGCTCGAGCTTTAATTGCAATTGATTTAGTAGATAAACAACTTCATATTTTTAGTCAAATAAAAACAAATCAATTAAGTGTTCGACAAACAGAAGAACTAGTTAGAAGATTATATAAAAATGGTAGCTCAACAACAAGTTCCAATTTTAAAAATAGCTTACCTCCTACTTATAAAAAAATTGAAGACAGTTTAGCTTCTCATTTTAGTACAAAAGTAAAACTAGCACACAACAAAACTGGCAAAGGTTCTATAACTATTGAATATTATAGTTTAGAAGAATTAAATAAAGTATTAGATCAAATGAGTGTTGTTATTAGTTAATTTTTAAACTATTATTAATTGATTACATTTCTCAAATATTTTTCAAAAAATTATTTACTATTTTTATTGCTTTTGTTTAATATTAATCAATTATTTGCTCAGGAAAAAGTATTAGAAAGCTCAATAAAATTTGATTCAATCGTCAATAAATCGTTGACGCCTACAACCAATATTAAAGAAAAACACAATCCAAAAATAGCAACAAGAAGATCTTTAATTTTACCTGGCTGGGGGCAAGCATACAATAAAGAATATTGGAAAATTCCGATTATATATGGAGTTTTAGCTATTCCAACGGTAACATTTTTTTATAACAATACAATTTATAAAGAAGCACGTTTTGCTTACGATGCTAGATATAAAGCTGCAATTATTGGTGCAACAAATTCGGATAGTACAGATTATTTTTCATTAGAAACAAGATATCAAAAAGCCGATATTAATGCCATTCAATCTTTAAGAAATGCTGCACGAAGAGATAGAGATTATTCTGTTTTATGGTTTTTATTAGCTTGGGGTTTAAATATTGCCGATGCTACAGTTTTTGGTCATTTAAAAGACTTCGATGTGAGTGATAATTTAACTTTAAATGTTCGCCCAAATTTTGATATTGCTACAAAATCTCCAACATTAAATTTTGCTCTTAAATTAAAAAATAAAAAGGAAAAAAATAATTGGATAGCAAGATAAATGCAGCAGGTTTGTCAGTTTCTTAAAATTTATACGTCAAAATGTACAAATAAAAAGTCAAATAAACACAAATCAAAACTTGGAGTTACATTTGAGAACTAATTATTAATAAAATAAAAAAATATTATGGCAGCAGAATTTACAGACGCAAATTTTCAGAAAGAAGTTTTAGAAAGCGATAAACTTACAGTGGTAGATTTTTGGGCAGAATGGTGTGGCCCTTGTAGAGCAATAGGACCAGTAATTGAAGAATTAGCAACACAATACTCAGGTAAAGTTAATATTGGTAAAGTTAATGTTGATGTTAACTCTAATGTTAGCACAAATTTTGGAATTACTTCCATACCTGCAATCTTGTTTTTTAAAAATGGGCAAGTTGTTGATAAGCAAATTGGAGCAGTTCCAAAAAGTGTTTTAGAAAAAAAGATACAATCTTTAATGTAAATTATTTCAATTTATGCAATCAAATCCTCAATTGAAGTTTCAATTGGGGATTTTTTTTAAGCTATTTTACAAATTAAAAATTCTAACTCTAATTTAAGTTTATATCAACAAAATCTTAATCAACATTTCATTATGTTTGCGAACATTTTAAAGCAATAACAATGAATTTTAAAAAGCTAAATAATATTAGTGGTTGGCTGGTATGTGCAATTGCTTGCACAGTTTATATTTTAACTGCAGAAGCAAGTGGAAGTTTATGGGATTGTGGTGAGTTTATAAGTTGTGCTTATAAGCTAGAATTACCTCATCCCCCAGGAGCTCCATTATTTGTATTATTAGGTAGATTTTTTATCATACTTTTTGGAGATAATCCCCTAAATGCAGCACATGCAGTAAATATTATGAGTGCTATTGCAAGTGGATTTACAATTTTATTTTTGTTTTGGACCATCACCTATTTTGCTCGTAAAACTTTTAGCTTACAATCAAACTCAACTTTAACATCTTATCAATCTTGGGCTATTATTGGCTCTGGTGTTGTTGGTGCCTTAGCATATACATTTAGTGATAGTTTTTGGTTTAGTGCAGTTGAGGGTGAGGTTTATGCATTAAGTTCTTTTTTTACTGCAATAGTATTTTGGGCAATTTTAAAATGGGAAACAGCAATGGATGAAGTGAACGAAAATTCTATTCATCCAGATCGTTGGATAATTTTTATATTCTTTATGATGGGTTTATCTATTGGCGTTCACTTATTAAACCTATTATGTATTCCAGCTATTGTAATGGTTTATTATTTAAAGAAAAAAGATTCATTTAATTATAAAATAATAAGAAGTTGGTTTTTTAAAGTAGTAATTGCTGGCAGTATTTTAGGTATGATTGCTGCTTACTTTTCATCAAGTAAAGAAAACGCCAAGTTAGAATCAATTGCATCTAACTTACGTAATTATTTTGGAGAAGATGTTGTAATTAGCGATACCACTTTAGTTGGTTTAATGTTGTTAGGTGGTATTTTAATTATTGGATTACTTTATTTAGTTGAATCAATTAATAGATTAAAAAAAGAATATTATGGTGGAATTTATATTTTCTTTTTAATTGGATGTGTTTTAGTAGGAGTTGTTCAGGTAGCTGTTATACAATATTCTATAAAAGGTGCTGGCTTATTTGATAGAATTTTTGTTAACAGTTTTGGTTTACCATTCTTTACAGGTTTTATTGCATTTTTTGTATTAATTGGTTTTGCATTTTGGTATGGTATCAGATTTTCAAAAAGAAAAAATTGGGAATATTTAAGATTATCACTTTATAGTATCATGTTTATTTTAATGGGGTATAGTACATATTTCACAACAATGATTCGTAGTACTGCCAACCCAGGAATTGATATGTATAATGTAGATAATCCTATAAGCTTAGTTGGATATTTAGCACGTGACCAATATGGAGATTTCCCTTTGCTATATGGACAAAAATTTACAACCAGTCCAATTATGGATATGGAAACTGGAGATAAATATCAAAAAGTTGGAGATAAATACGAAGTTATTGGCAAGGATAGAAAGTTAATTTATATGCCCAAAGATAAAATGGTTTTTCCGAGAGTTTGGGATGCTAGCGACGATCAAAATCATGCCTATTATTATGCTACATATTTAGGATTAGAAAGAACCAAAGATCCTAAAACTGGACAAGAAAAATGGGATGATGAAGATGGTGCAAGACCCAATTTTGCCGATAATATTAAATTCTTTACAGGCTATCAATTTTATTGGATGTATGTAAGATATTTTATGTGGAATTTTGCCGGAAAACAAAACGATAATCAAGGATTCTTTTTGGGAAATGTAAGAGATGGAAATTGGAAAACTGGCATCTCCTTTATCGATTCAATTTTATACGGAAATCAAAATACTTTACCCGAAACCACTCAAAAAAATAAAGCAAATAATAGTTTGTTTGCCTTACCATTTATACTTGGAATTATTGGTTTACTATTTCATTTTAAACGAAAAGGCAGCGATGCTTTTGTAAATTTTTTATTGTTCTTTTTTACAGGTATTGCTATAAATATTTATCTAAACCCAGCAGGTTTTCAACCACGCGAAAGAGATTATGCTTATGTTGGAAGTTTTTATGCTTATGCAGTTTGGATAGGTTTAGGAGTTTTAGCTATTGCAAATTGGTTGCAAAAAAAGGTTTCAGGTTCAATGGCTGCAATACTTGCAACGGGTTTATGCTTTTTAGCTGTGCCAACAATTATGGCTCAACAAGAATGGGACGACCACGATAGAAGCAATAAAACAATTGCAAGAGATTTAGCAAAAAATTATTTAGAAAGTTGCCCACCAAATGCAATTTTATTTTCATTTGGAGATAATGATACTTACCCACTTTGGTACGCACAAGAAGTTGAAAATATTAGACCCGACATTAGAGTAATTAATTTTAGTTTATTAGGAATTGATTGGTACATTAATCAAATGAGATATAAAATAAATGAAAGCAATCCTATTGATGTAATTTTATCTTCAGCCCAAATTGAAGGTAGAAAAAGAGACTACATTCGCCACCAACCCAATGCTGCTTATCCAGAAGATAAATATTATGATTTATACGATATAATGAAGAATTATGTTGGCTCTGATGATAAAGATAAAACCCAGTCGATTGATAATGAAAATAGCGATTTTATAAATACTTTCCCAGTAAAAAAATTCTACATCCCTGTTGATAGAAATTTAATTCTTCGAGATGAAAGTTTAAAATCAAAAGATTCAATCCCTGCTCAAATTCAATTCGAAATAACTAAATCAACTTTATACAAAAACGATTTAGCTGTTTTAAATATTATTGCTGCAAATAAATGGAAAAGACCTATTTGCTTTACTTCAAATTATGGTTTAGATGGTGTTGGATTATCAAAAAATCTTCGTAGAGATGGATTAACTTACAGACTTGTACCATTTGACAATCCAGAAATAAATGGAGACTGGATGATGGATAAACTAATCAATAAATTTAGTTCTGGTAATGCAGATAAACCAGGAGTTTATTTTGATGAAGAAAATAGAAGACATTTATTAGGCATGAGAGGTGCTTATGCAGAATTAGCAGGATATTTAGCTACTAATAATAGAAAAGAAGATGCTAGAAAAGTTTTAGATAAAATTGATAAAATGATGTTGCAAGAAAATTTTCCATACGGATTATTTAGCCGTGGAAATATGCATAACAGAACATCTTTAATGTTATTAGATGCTTGCTATAGAGCAGAAAACAAATCCTTATCAGAAAAAATATCTAAAGCATTAAATAAACAAATTGCTCAAGAAAAAGTTTATTATAATTCTTTACCTGAGTCAAAATCTGAACACATGGCTCAAGAAAGATCTGATTTAGAACAGTTCTCTAAAAGTTTAGAGCAAATGGAGCAAGTTTATAAAACAGCAGCAATTCCAAAACCAATAGTAGATACGGTTCCAAAAAAATAACAAATACAAAAAAAATGCAGCTTTAACGCTGCATTTTTTTTGTATTAAACACGTTAAATTTCAAGTTCGTGTCTCACGAAACAACAAAATAAATAAGTTTTGTGAAACACAAACCTCGGCAAGTGGACATTATTTTTGAAAAAAAAATACTTAATTTATAAACTATATATTTGGCAAACTAAAAACTTACGTATATGTGTTCGTTATCGGCTATTCTATGACCGACAGTTCTCAACAATAAACAGACAGAAATGAAATTAACAACACTCTTATTTTTTAGCATTCTATCCATTTTGACTTCGTGCAATGGGCAGACTTCTAATAAGGAAAAAAGCACTGACCAGTTTACAAAAGGGGACACAGTAAAAGAACTTGGTAATAGCATAATGGTGGTTTATCAAGACAAGAAAAATACTTATTGGTTTGGAAGTTGGGAAACAGGAGTGTATAGATATGACGGTAAGAAATTGATAAATTATACAACAAAACACGGTTTGCAAAACAATAGAATAGATGAAATTACAGAAGATAAATTTGGAAATATTTACTTCATTGGTTGTCACCCAAATTCTACAATAACTAAATTTGACGGACAAACATTTACTAAAATTATAGCAACCCCAAGCAATGAATGGAAACTTGAAGCCAATGATTTGTGGCTAAGAAATGCTTATCAAACGGAAAAAGTATATCGGTTTGACGGAAATATTTTTTACGAATTAACACTACCAAAGCCACCTAAACTTAACAATCCTTATGAAATTTATAGTATTTATAAAGACAAAAAGGGAAACATTTGGTTTGGCACAAATCCAGTTGGAGTTTGCCGTTATGATGGAAAATCATTTGAATGGATTACAGAAGAAGATGTGACAGAATTTCGCAATGAAGGGGCAAATGGAGTGCGTTCAATTACGGAAGACAAAAATGGAGACTTTTGGTTTAATACCGAAAACCGTTATAGTGTTTACGACAGCATAACATTAAAAAGCAATAAGTTTT
>JANOVK010000094.1:0-2326 GCA_031417315.1 Chitinophagaceae bacterium
ATAATATTTTTGTTTTTATTTTAATTTTTTCGGCATTTAATGTTAAAGAAGAATTTTTATTAAACTGTATAGATTATTTTGTAGGGAACCCAGATATTATTGAAACTCGAAACAAAGATTTTACTTTAAGACTTTTAAATAAAACTAAAGTGAAAGATGAAAAATTTTTTTGGCAAAGTATTAATTTAATTTTGCCCTTGTTAATTTTACTTGCTGTTGCTTTAATTTTACAATGGAGAAGAAAAAAACAATTTTCAATTTAAAAAAAAGTAATAACAATTGTCAACTCAAAACTTAGTATATCTTGTTTTTATTGGTTTAATATTGTTAGCTCTAGTTTTTGACTTAGGCTTACTAAATAAAAAGAAACAAATAGTTAGCATTAAATCTGCACTCATTCAAACCTTATTTTGGGTTTCGTTAGCATTATTTTTTTTCGTATTTCTATGGTATGAACAAGGTAAAATAATTGCCTTTGAGTATCTTACTGCTTACATTACAGAATGGAGTTTAAGCGTTGATAATATTTTTGTTTTTATTTTAATTTTTTCGGCATTTAATGTTAAAGAAGAATTTTTAGGCAGAGTTTTATTGACTGGTATTTTAATGGCAATTATTTTTCGAATAATTTTTATAACTGTAGGCGTTGCACTTGTGCAAAAAGCAGAATGGTTATTATACATTTTTGGAATATTTTTAATTTATACAGGATATAAAATGTATGTTGCAAAACCAGAAGATGAGTTTAAACCAAAAGATGGAAAAATTTATAATTGGATAATTAAGTATTTACCTATAACAATGGAAGATGGAAATGGAAAGTACAGAATTTTTGTAAATAATAAACCCGTTTATACTTCATTATTTGTAACAGTTATTATTTTGGCTATTACTGATTTAATTTTTGCAGTAGATTCAATACCTGCAGTAATGGGTATATCAAGAAATAGTTTAGTTATTTACACCTCAAATATTTTTGCAGTTTTGGGCTTAAGAAGTTTATTTTTTTTATTAAGAGGAGCAGTAAGCAAGTTCGATTATTTGCAACAAGGTATTGCTATAGTATTGGTTTTTATTGGCGTAAAAATGTTAATAGAACATTACTTAATAACATGGATTACAAAAACAAATTTGATTTTTATTTCTCTCTTTGTAATATTAATTTGTATTTTGGGTTCTATAGTTTATTCAATATTCAATAATAAAAAAGGAATCCCAAAAGATTTTGTTGAAAAGTAAACTTGTCTACAAGGTTTCTTTTGTTTTTTATATACACATTACCTACATTTGCAGCCCGTTTTGAAAAAGACGAACATTTCCCACAAGGCTCAAAAAGAGTTCCAACTGTTTGGAAACGCCAGCAGGGAGTAATCTTAATAGATTATATATAATGCCAAAGGTAAAAACAAATTCTAGTGCCAAAAAAAGGTTTAAAGTAACCGGTACAGGAGAAATTACATTTCAAAAGGCTTTTAAACGCCACATTCTAACCAAAAAATCAACTAAACGTAAACGTGCTCTTCGTCAAAAAGGAGTTGTAACAAGTGCTAACAAAGATTTTGTTATGCGATTATTAAGATTAAAGTAAATCACATTTATCAATCAATCGATTTTTTGAGTTTAAGAATCAAAAGTCGTTTTTAAAAAATTAAATTATGCCACGTTCAAAAAATGCAGTTGCTAGTAGAGCAAGACGCAAAAGAATATTAAAACAGGCCAAAGGCTTTTATGGTAAACGCAAAAATGTATATACAGTTGCCAAAAATATTGTAGAGAAAGGTTTAACATACAGTTATGTTGGTCGTAAATTAAAGAAAAGAGAATATCGTTCATTATGGATAGCACGTATTAACGCAGCTGTTCGTGAAGAAGGAATGACTTATAGCCAATTTATCAATAAACTTACAATTAAAGGAATTGAATTAAATAGAAAAGTTTTAGCTGATTTAGCTATGAATAATCCTGAAAGCTTTAAAGCTTTAATAGATTCTGTAAAGTAATTAGTTACTATATTTTTTTGTAAAAAGTCAGAGATGTAAATGTCTCTGACTTTTTTATTTTGTGTAATTCTTTCTTAGTGTAATTAGTTATCCCTCAAAAAATGTAGTCAACTTCTTTATTCTTCCACTTTTGTCTTGACACAAAAGTGGAGCAAAAGGTCAAGGCTTCATAAAAAATGCTAAAAATTTCTATGCTTGACAAAAGAAAAACTAGCTTAAGTAAAACAAGAAAACCTAGCTATAGTATGACTTACAAGCTGTAAAATAATATTCTACTTTATCTCATTAGTTTTTCTTCTTAACGACAATCATAAAATTTTCTTAAC
>JANOVK010000095.1:0-3666 GCA_031417315.1 Chitinophagaceae bacterium
CTCCATTTATTGAGTTCTGTCTGTTAGCATAAGTTCCATCAACATTTAAACCCGCTTTTAACCAATCGTTTGCTTGAGTATTTACATTTAAACGCATATTATAACGTTTAAATCCGGTTTTTAACATTATTCCATCTTCATCTAAATAACCAATAGATAATAAATAATCAGATTTATCAGATGCACCAGCAATACTAGTTGTTATATTTTTTCTTTGAGCAGTGCTAAATAAAGCTTGTTCCCAAGAATCTTCCCATAATAAAGAAGCAGCAGGATTTATTTTTCCTGTTGCAGGATTTACTACTTGATTTCCTGGAACATTATAAGCATTATACACTAAAACGTTACCAGTTGTTAAATCGTTAGATGCAGCAGCACCCGCAGCAGTCATGCTCATTTGAGCTGGACCATAGAAATTTGAATTTCTAGTTGCTTCCCACATCATTTCGTAATAATCCTTAGATTTTACTCTGTCATATTCAGGAATACCACGAGAAATAAAACCTTGAGTTGCTCTTACATTTATTTGAGCTTTCCCTTTTTTACCTCTTTTGGTAGTAATCATAATTACTCCATTAGAACCACGAGCCCCATAAAGTGCTGCAGAAGCAGCATCTTTTAAAACTGTTACAGTTTCTATATCATTTGGGTCTAAAGAAGAAATTGATCCATCATATGGTACTCCATTTAAAACATATAAAGGATTAATATTTCCATTAATTGAACCAACGCCTCTAATTAATACAGCAGCATTTGTTCCTGGTCCACCACCACCATTTGTAGTAGATACACCAGCAATTAAACCTTCAAGAGCTTTTGTAAAAGAAGAAACTTGTTGTTTTTCTAATTGTTTAGAAGTTACAGTTCCTTCAGCACCAGTAAATGCTGTTTTTTTCATTGTACCATAAGGCACTTGAACAACAACCTCATCCAAAGATTGGCCTGACATTGCAGCAGACATACTTGCAACAATTGAACCTGTTGCAGGAATTGTAAAAGATTGTGTTGCTAATCCAATCCCACTAACAGTAACTGATTTAGCGTTTGCTGGAACAGAAATTGAAAAGCTTCCATCAGCACCAGTACTTGTACCTTTAGAGCCAGCTTTAACTGTAGCCCCAGCTACAGCAGCACCTTTTTCGTCGGTTACCTTACCTGTTACAGTTCGGTTTTGAGCCCAAACTTGGGCTACCGAGAAAAGAAAAAACATTAGAAAAGTCGTGATTTTTCTCATATCGAGTTTTTTAATTAAAATTTAAGTTTGCAATATTAAGACAAATAACTTTAACAAATTGTTGCACTTTAAAAATAATTTATAATTTTTTGATTGAATACTAATTACTTAGGTTTAATAAATATTTTTTTAGTAAATCTATTCATCAATTTTACCGTTGAAGATTGATATATAAATTGTTAAATATTAAAACTGTAACTAAAAAAAAATAAAAGTATTTTTATAAAAATTAAAAAAATTATTGATTTTGGATGTAAAAAAATAATGATAATTTTTTTACAAATTCGTTAACCAATCATAATTATAATTTTGTTGAATGAATTTATTAAAGACTGATCAATTAATTGCATCTGCAGAAGAATTTGGAACGCCACTTTACATTTATCAAACAGAAAAAATTACTGAACAATTTCAAAAATTAAAATCAGCTTTTAATAAAGAAAATACTACTTTTTTTTATGCCTGTAAAGCATTAACGAATATTAATATTTTAGCTCATATAAAATCAATTGGAGTAAATATAGATTGTAGTAGTATTAATGAAGTTAGACTTGCTTTATTGGCAGAATTTAGCCCAGAAAATATTTTATACACGAGCAATGGAATAAATTATTCTGAAATTTTAGCTGCAAAACAATTAGGTGTACATATTACGATGGATAGTTTTTCTAACCTAGAAAAATTTGCAAAAGATTTTGGAGAATCGTATCCAATTAGTATTAGAATTAGACCAAATATTATGGGTGGTGGAAATTTAAATATTTCTACCGGTCACGATAATAGCAAATTTGGGATACCAATTACTCAATTGAAAAAAATTCTTGAATTACAAGAAAAATACAACTTAAATATCGAAGGGTTACATATTCACACTGGCAGCGATATAGCTGATATTGATATTTTTTTACAAGGAATTTCAGTTTTGTTCGATATCATTCATCATTTTCCAGATTTAGTTTTTATTGATTTAGGTAGTGGCTTCAAAGTAAAATATAAAGAAGATGATAAAGAAACAGAACTTGTATTATTAGCTAATAAAATTTATGAAGCTTTTGGCAAAAATGAATACGCCAGTAAATTACAAATTTGGTTTGAGCCTGGTAAATTTTTAGTTAGTGAGTGTGGTTATTTAATTACAAAAGTTAATGTACTAAAGGAAAATAATGAAATTACTTTTGTTGGTGTAGATACTGGTTTCAATCATTTATTACGGCCCATGTTTTACAATTCATATCATCATATAAAAAATATTTCAAACACAAATGCAATAGAAAAAAATTATGCTGTTGTAGGCAACCTTTGCGAAACTGATACTTTTGCTTGGGAAAGAAAATTAAATGAAGTTAGAGAAGGAGATTTACTTTGTATTTATAATACGGGTGCTTATGGATTTGAAATGAGTAGTAATTACAATAGCAGGTTTAAACCTGCAGAAATTATGTTTAAAAATAATATACCAATCTTAATAAGAGAACGTGATGAGTTTAATGATTTAATAAAAAAACAAATTAAATTGAACCAATAATTTATGATTGAAATAAAAAATATTAAAAAAGTTTTTGGAGATAAGATTATTATAAATCATGTTTCAACAGTTTTCGAAACTGGTAAATGCAATTTAATTATTGGCACAAGTGGCAGTGGAAAAACGGTGCTTACTAAATGTATGGTGGGTTTATTTAAACCAGAAAAAGGTGAAATTTTGTACGATGGAGAAGACATGTTATTAATGGAAACCAGTCAACAAAAAGATTTAAGACAGCAAATAGGAATGCTTTTTCAAGGTTCTGCATTATTTGATAGTATGACAGTTGAAGACAATATTAAATTTCCTTTAGACATGTTTACAAAATGGACAGCAGCTAAAAAGTTAGAAAGAGTAAATGAAGTTTTAGCTAGAGTAAATTTAAAAGATGCAAATAAAAAATATCCTTCAGAAATTAGTGGAGGTATGAAAAAAAGAGTGGGTATTGCAAGAGCTATAGTTTTAAACCCTAAGTATTTATTTTGCGATGAACCTAATAGTGGCTTAGATCCTCAAACCTCCATGGTAATTGATAAGTTAATTAAAGAAATTACTGTTGAATATAACATCACAACCATCGTTGTTTCTCATGATATGAATAGTGTAATGGAAATTGGAGATAATATTATTTATCTCCACCAAGGCAAAAAAGAATGGGAGGGCAATAACAAAGAAATTATTTTTAGTGATAATAAATTATTAAACGATTTCATTTTTGCTTCAGAATTTTTACAAGATGCCAAAGAGTTAAGAATGATGGAAGCAAAGAAGATTAATTAATTGATTGAATGATTGGTTGATTGGTGATTGGTTGATTGAAACTTTTAGTTTTTAATATTTTAGTTTTTATATATGAAATTTAAACTGCTTTTTATACTTTTATTTTTACCTTTTGTTGCTTACCTGC
>JANOVK010000096.1:0-18676 GCA_031417315.1 Chitinophagaceae bacterium
TCCAGCAAATGATGTACCACCACCTTGGGGGGTTAATCTTGTTAAATCTGTTATACTTCTACTTAAAGTTGGTAAACTTGTTATAAGTCTATTGCTAATATTTGTTGAAGTACCTTTTCTGTCTTTAGAAATTAATGCACCTTTTTTAGCAGTAGCAGTTAAAACAACTTCTTTTAGTTCTGTTTTGCTATCAACCATATTCACTTCAATTACAGAAGGCTCGCCTAACTGTAGAAATAAATTAGTAACAGTTTCAGTTTTAAAACCAACATAACTTACAGTTACTTTATAAGGACCTCCAATTCTTAAACCAGGCAAATAGAAGTTTCCTGTTTTGTTAGCCACAGTTTTGTATTTGGTGCCACTTGGCTCATGTATGGCTTCAACTGTTGCACCTTGTAAAGAACTACTGTTAAGGTCTTTAACTGTACCCGAAATGTTACCAGTTGTAACTTGGGCATTTAAACTAAAAGGCAAAATTATTAAAACAATTAAAGCCTGATAAATTTTTTTCAGTATCATAGTATAAATTTAATGCAGCAAAGTAAGTGAATTAGTTGTTTACGACAATAACATAATGTTAACAATTTTTTATTTTTTTCAAAAAAAGATAAGAAAATTTGCTTTAGAATTAACAAAAAATGAAAAATAATAATAATGTTCAACAATTTAATTAAAAAAATAACTAAGTTTTAAATTAAACCTCTTTCGGAATTCTTCATTTCGAAGGTTCTAGTTTTAGTAACCTTAACGATTAAATTTCTCGTTCTTAAAAATGATGAAACTTCTTTGAATATCCGAAGAAATCTATTCTATTTCAAAAAAAATAGGGACTGATAAATCAGTCCCTATTTTTAAAATATATTTCTATTAATTATTTAGTAGCAGGTTTTGCAGGAATAGTAATTGTTTGTCCTGCAGCTGGCTGTTGTTGCACGGGTGCAGGTGCTGTTGCTGCTGGGGGGGTTATGTTTTTTATAGTTTTTGAAGCTTCGTTTGAAAGTCCAACTTTACCCCCAAAAATTAAAGTAGAAAACATGGCTAAAACTGCAATTGTACCAGCAAAAATCCAAGTACCTTTTTCTAAAATATCAGTCGTTTGTTTTACTCCCATTAATTGGTTGCTTAATCCGCCAACATTGCCTGCTAATCCACCACCTTTTGGATTTTGAATTAAAACAATAAAACCCAAAGCTACTGCTGCTATAATTATTAATATTACAAAAATCGTTGTCATTTAAATTCCTTTTAATGCTTTTATTTGGGATGCGAAATAAGTGGATTTTTGTGGAAGTAAAAAACTTAATTTAATATATAGTTGAATTGCTTTTTCTGTTTTTCCTTGTTTTGCAAAAATTTCGGCCATTGTTTCTGTAACAATTTCTTTGCTCTGATTACTTGTTGCAGCAATATTTTGAATGGCTCTGTCTAATTCTGGATCTTCAACAATAATATTATCTTCAGGTTTAGCTGTCTTCATTTTTTTAAGCCAGTCTGTAAATTTTAATAACCGAGTAGTAAGTTTATCGTGTGGATCTTTTGTATAATCAAATTTAATTCCCTGAGAAGCAAAATAATCAATAGTATAATATGGTTCAGATTCAAATTCTAAAGTTTGGGTTTCCTCATCTATGGGTTTAATAAATGATTCTTTTATTTGCTCTACTTTATTAACAATTACATTTTCTAAAACAGATGTTTCATTACTTACCATTTCTACATGTATATTACTTCCTTTCCAATTTTCTTTTAAAGATGCAATTTGCTTATGTATATCGTTTGATGATTCTTGAGCTAGTTCATTCTCAGATTCTGTAGCATATCTTTCAATTGTTGGAAACTCATCTGGATTCTCCTTTTTAGTTTCTACAATTCTTGATTTACCAATTAAAGCATCAATATTTAATGGTTCAACAATTTCTTCCTCAACTTTATCAAAAACAATAGGTTCAATTTTTTCGAATAAATTTATTTTTGGTGTTGCTATTTCCGCATCATTATTATCAATTTCAATTTTTCTATTTTCAATTCCACTCATTATATTTCTTACATCTTCAACCGATGGAATTGAAACACTAGGCATAAAGCTAGTTGTTGGTACATCTTCTTTAATTTTAAATTCATTATAATTAAAAACAGTTTCTGCTATTGGTTTTGCTGGCTCTTCTACAATTTTTGGAGTTTCTTTTTTGGTATCAAACGAAGAATCAAATTGCAAAATTTCTCTTGTTGTTTGGATGTTTACAATTTGTTGTTTAATATCTAAATTTACATGTTCGGGTATTACTTGTTCATAAGAAATACTTTTCTTTATATCAACTTCTTTTATTTGAAATTGCAACCACCTAAAATTATTAAAAAACAATCCGGCTTTTTGTATTTGAGTTTGCAGTTTAAAACTATTATCGTTTTTTAATTTAGCTGCATACACTAATTGTGCAGGAGCAAAATAGGGATACTTTGCTATTAAACTTTGCAATTCTTCTTGCGATGTAGTTTCTATACCTTGTTTTCCTGTTACATACAAAATTGTATTTGAAAGTGCAATATTCATTTTACTTAAAATTTACCAGTTAGAAAAAATTTTATTAAATATTTCATCCGTTAATGATGGAATTACATCTTTATCTAATAACTGAGCCTCGGCTTGTTGTAAAGATAAATTTGCATCGAAATCAAAATTTCTTGTTACATCAAATTCTTGTGTTTTATTATCAACATTATTTTTTATAATAATATGAACTGTTACTGTTAATCTATTAGTTGCTGTTTGCTGATTGCTAATTCCAACTGTTTGAGATGGGTCGTAATTACTTATAAATCCACTTAAACTTAAATTAGCATCTTCACTATTTGTTCTAATTAATTTTGTTTGATTTATTATTTTTTGCTGAATTTTATCTGTTAGTTTTAAAGCAAGCTGAGGATTTATATATCTTGCCCTATTCTCAATAAACCCTATTTTAATTGTTTTAAGTTTTGTATAATCTATAGATACATCTCTAAAAGAATATACTCCACAAGAAAACAAAAAAATAGAAAAAATAAAAAATATGTTCACTAAAAACTTAGGAGGATTCAATTTATAATATTTGTGTAAATATGCTTTTAAAATTGAAAAAAAAATACAATGTGAAAAAATAATTTTTTTTATACTAATTTTGTTAGTATTTTTGATTCTAAATTTATTAGTTATGAGCTACGCAGGAAAAAATTTTAGATACTTAAGAAAGTTAAAAGGATGGACACAAGAGGAGCTTTCAATTAAATTAGAAATCAAAAGATCTTTAGTGGGTGCTTACGAAGAAGAAAGAGCAGAACCCAAATTAGAAGCAATGGAAAGGCTTTGCAAATTATTTAAACTTACACTCGACGATTTAATTTTAAAAGACCTTGCTGCACAAAAAACTACAAATTATTTAGAACAAAGAAGAAATTTAAAATTAGATGAAAATATTTCTAAAGGTTTAATTCATTTAGTACCAATTAAAGCAGCAGCAGGCTATTTAACGGGTTATAGCGACCCAGATTTCTTAGATGAATTAAATACTTTTACACTTCCTATGCTAACTCCAGGAAATTATAGAGCTTTCGAAATTATTGGCGATAGCATGATGCCAACTCCAAGTGGAAGTGTTATTGTTGGAGAAAAAGTAGAAGATTTAGAAGAAGTAAAAACTTCAAATACTTATGTTTTACTTTCTAAAAATGATGGTGTTGTTTATAAAAGAATTGTAAAAAATAATAAAGTAAAAAATAAAATAACGTTAGTAAGCGATAACCCAAGTTATGAACCTTATAATGTAAATTCTGAAGATGTATTAGAAATGTGGAAAGCTATTTATATTTTACAAAAAGCTAACATTGTTCAACGTTGGGATGTAAACCAATTAGCAGGTATGGTAAATAATTTACAATTACAAGTTGCTAGTTTACAAAAAGGTATGAATTAATTAAAATTTTTAGAAATTAATTAATTTAATTTCAATTTTTTTCCCTTAGATTAGCATCAAATACTAGCTGTAGAAATGCAGCTTTTCTTAACGGCAGGTGATATTTCCTGTTATTTAAAAAGTGAGGATGATTAAATGCTTCTTCACTTTTTTTTATTTTAAAATACTTCTACTAATTACTATTCTTTGCACCTCACTTGTTCCTTCATAAATCTGTGTAATTTTTGCATCTCTCATTAAACGTTCAACATGATATTCTTTTACAAAACCATACCCACCATGAATTTGAACAGCTTCAACAGTTACCCACATTGCAGTTTCACTTGCAAAAACTTTTGCCATACTACTACTTAAATCATAGTTAATACCATTATCTTTTTCCCATGCAGCTTTTAAACAAAGTAAACGTGCAGCTTCTATTCTTGTAGCCATATCTGCTAATTTAAATTGAATGGCTTGGTGTTGAGAAATTTCTTTTCCGAAAGCTTTTCTAACTTTAGAATATTTTAATGCAAGTTCATACGCTCCACTTGCTATTCCTAATGCTTGAGAAGCTATACCAATTCTACCTCCTGCAAGAGTTTTCATTGCAAAAGAAAACCCAAATCCATCCTCACCAATTCTATTTTCTTTTGGAACTTTTACATCATTAAACAAAACAGTATGCGTATCACTTCCTCTAATTCCTAATTTATTTTCTTTAGCTGCTACCACAACTCCTGGCCATTGTTTTTCAACAATTAAACAATTAATTCCCTTGTGTCCTTTTGCAGGGTCGGTTTGTGCCATTACTAAATAAACTGAAGCTGATGAACCATTTGTAATCCAATTTTTTGTTCCATTTAATAAATAATAATCCCCTTTATCTTCGGCAGTTGTTTGCTGCGAAGTGGCATCACTTCCAGCTTCTGGCTCACTTAATAAAAATGCACCTATATAAAGTTCCCCATCTTTTTTAGCCTGTGCTAAGTGAATTAAATATTTATTTTTTTGTTCCTCATTTGCATATTTTTCTAACCCATAACACACCAAACTATTATTTACACTTACACAAACACTTGTACTTGCATCAATTTTACTAATTTCTTCCATAGCCAAAACATAACTTACAGAATCAAGCCCACTGCCACCATATTTTTCACTAACCATCATACCCATAAATCCTAAATCGGCTAATTTTTCAATTTGTTCTTTGGGAAATCTTTGTAGTTCGTCTCTTTCAATAACTCCAGGTAAACATTCGTTTTGTGCAAAATCTCTTGCCGCTTTTTGAATCATTAATTGTTCTTCAGATAAAACAAATTGCATAAATAAATAATTTTAAAGTGCAAATGTAAGTTAAGAGAAGTAACCTTAAATAATTTATACTACTTGAAATTTAAAAATTTTTTAGTAGCTAAAAAAACTAAATAAGTAAATGGAAAAGCAGCTAACACATCAATAGTATAATGCACGTGTTGTATTAATACCATAATACCTACAAGTATAGTTCCAACTAAAACTATTTTTTTTTGAACAGGCTGAATCAAACACAAATACATTAAAAAAATAGTAGCTGTATGACCTGAATAAAATAAATCTTTAGTAATAAATATACCTCCATAAAAACTGTTACTTATTGGGTCAATTAATGGCAGTAATTGTTGTGGAGGATTTAATGGCACAAGTAGTATTGTGGCCATACGAGAAAAAGTTAGAAAAATAAAACCCCATAAAAATAGAAGTAGAATTTTAGGACTTTGGAAACATTGCCAAACAGTTAAAGTTGCACAAATCCAAATTATTGAAAAAATTGGAATTGAGAGATTAATTGCAGGTAAATTATTTAAAACAAAATCGTGTATTGTGGCACCTTCTCTTTGCTCAATAAAATTAAAAAAATGTGGAAACGCAAATAATAATATAATAAAAATAACGATACCAATTATTAATGTTTGCTTTGATTTTTTATTACTCCAGAAATTTTTCCAATCAGTATACATAAATCCCTTCTTCTAAATAAAAATATTATGAATTAATTATTTCCTTTGCCCATTTTAATACAAGTTTAAACTGCTCGTCTTTAGTTAAAAAACTATTATCTAAAATTCTTGCATCTTCTGCTTTTCTCAGTGGACTAAATTCTCTATTACTATCAATAAAATCTCGCATCTCTAAATTGGTTTTAACATCTTCAATTGAAGTATTAATTTTTTTTGAAATTAATTCTTTAAACCTTCTTTCAACACGAACAGAAATATCTGCTGTTACAAAAATTTTTAATTCTGCATTGGGAAAAACAGTTGTACCAATATCTCTACCATCCATTACAATTCTTTTTTTACCTCCAAATTCTTTTTGTTTTGAAACAGCAAATTCTCTAACCAATTTGCTTGTTGAAACAGCACTTACATTTTCGTTTACTAATAAATCTCTTATTAAATTTTCAACATTTTCTCCATTTAAAAAAATAAAACTCTCGTTATGCGTAATATCAACTTCAAATTCTAAATGAACATCACTTAATGCTTTTATAACTTCATTTTGTTTGTTCCAATTGATATGATTTCTTAAAAAAAATAATGTAATGGCTCTATACATTGCACCACTATCTATAAACAAATAATTAAGTTCTTTTGCTAACTGTTTTGCCAATGTACTTTTACCACAAGACGAAAATCCATCAATAGCAATTATTATTTTCTTCATATTATACAAATGTAAAACTTAGCAATAATAATTACAGCATTTGAATTTCTATTAACATTATTTTATTCTTCAAAATATGCAATTGTACCACCAACCCATTCTTTATCTTTATTATATCTTACACCAACCATTTTACCTTTACTTAGTCTTGCTAAATTACTTGTTGCTATTGGCCTTGCTTCGCCTTTTTTCCAGAAATAAAATATTCTAATTTCAGCTTTTGCATTTACATCTAAAGTTTTAATTATTTCTGCATACTTAACTTTTCGTTGCAAAATCCAATTTTCCGGATCAGTTATTTTATCAATATCGCCAATTGAAACATCAATAACAACGCCTTGTCCAGCAAAAGAAAACAATGGCTTTAATACATAATTTTCAAGATCAACTGGAATTTCTTTCACCTCGTTTAAAAAATATGTTTTAGGAATATAGGGATGATTTAAAAATGGCAATGTATACTTACTAATTCTATAAAACCAATTAGGGTGTGGTGCCCATTCTACATTTAAATTAGTAAATAATTTTTTGCCCAATTCTTGAATTTCTTTTGATTGTTGCTGAAGTTCATCGAAAATAATTCTATTGTAAATTTTATTAATTTTAGTTTTTACTCCATTATTTAAATAAAACAAATCATCTTTTTCGTTAATTAATTCTGTTAAACAGACAGTTTTTATTCCAATTAATTTTTCAGTTGCATAAAAATCAATTCTTGTTTTTTGTTGATGTGGAAATATTTCTAATAAAATTACATTTTCTGGATGCTGATTTCCTACTATGATTTCTTGAAAATATTTAATATAAGTTTCACTATTAAAGCCATTAAAATAACTTGAATAATTTTCTGGAATTGTAAAATGATTTCTAATAGCTTTATCAAAAAATAATTGATATGCAAATAAGGTAGGAAAGCCTTGCATTTCTATTAGTTGAGGCTCCAATTCTCCATGTTCATTTTCACAAATTCCAAAATCGAAAGCAATAAAATCTGAATAATTTTTGTCGTTAGGTACTACCAAATTTTTAGGAATTGCATTAAAAGAATCATTAATAAAATTTGGCTGTACTATAACATCTACAATACTTTCACAGGCATCAATTATTTTGTTTTTAAATTCTTTATCAATAAATATTGGCGTTTCGGCAACTCTAAAATCTAAAGCATCACATTTAATTTGTTCACTTATTTCATTTAATAAGGCTTGGTAATTATTTAAAGAAAATTGAGTATTATAAATTTTTCTTATTGAAGCAATCATATAAAATTGGTAAGTTTAAATTTAGTATTATTAATCTCGCCACAAAAATGGAAATAAAATTATTGCCAATATTATCACCATAATATCAAGTAAAAAAAGTAAGCCAGTCATTTGCCAAAATCCATCTTGTATCACAGAACTAAAAGCAATAACTGAAATTTTCATTAATAATAAAAGTTGAGGAATAATTATTGGCAAGCCCATTATTGCCATTAAAGAAGCTTGCTGTTTTGCCTTAGCAGCAATAGCAGCTAAAAAAGTAAATACTAAACTTAACCCAATACTGCCTAATAAAGAAATAAAGATAAATTTAATTAAAAATGCAAAAGGATTTTCTAAAAAAATAATAAAAACAAATAGAGATAATAATGTCATTACTAACATTAATGCAACATTATACACCAACTTAGAAACAATAAAATTTTTAGAATTAACTATGCTATAATAGTAAATCATTCGTGAATTATTTTCTGCCAAAAAACTTTTAGCCACAGCATTAATACAAACAAACAATTGCACTATCCAGAATAAACCATTCCACACATTTTCTTCGGGTTGCCCCATTGTTAAATAAACAACAAACACAGTACTTACAACATATAACACAATTGCATAAAAAGTATGTTGATGCCTTGTTTCTAATAAATAATCTTTATAAATTAAAGCAATAATATGTTTTTTATTTAAAATTGACATTAAGCAAATTTAATGAAATGAAAATTTAATTTCAACATCGGTTATTGCACAAATACTAATTAATTTCAAACACCTATTTTTGTTTTTAAAGATATACTAATGAATAAAACTGCATTTATTTTTCCGGGGCAAGGTTCTCAATTTATTGGAATGGGAAAAAACTTATACGATACTCACGATGCATCGAAAAAATTATTTCATCAAGCCAATGAGATTTTAGGGTTTAATATTTCTACAATAATGTTTAGCGGATCTGACGAAGAATTAAAACAAACTAATGTTACACAACCTGCAATTTTTTTACATTCAATTGCAGCATTTTATAGTTTGCCAAACCTAATGCCAGAGATGGTTGCAGGGCATTCTTTAGGAGAATTTTCTGCTTTAGTTGCTAATAAAGTTTTAAGTTTCGAAGATGCTTTAACACTTGTAAGTATTAGAGCAAATGCTATGCAAAAAGCATGTATTTCAAACCCAAGTACAATGGCTGCAATTTTAGGTTTACCAGATGAAAAAGTAGCTGAAATTTGTAATGAAATTCAAAATGAGACAAATGAAATTGTTGTTGCAGCAAATTATAATTGTCCTGGTCAAATAGTTATTAGTGGTACTAATAAAGGAATAGAAATTGCTTGTGAAAAAATGAAATTGGCAGGAGCAAAACGAGCATTACTTTTACCAGTTGGCGGTGCATTTCATTCGCCATTAATGATGACTGCAGAAAAAGAATTAGCAGCTGCAATTGCAACAACAAAATTTAACGAACCCATTTGTGCAATTTATCAAAATGTAGTAGCAGCAGAGGTTTTAGATTCAATTACTATTAAACAAAATTTAATTGCACAATTAACTGGTGCTGTAAAATGGACACAATCTGTTATTGCAATGCATAATAATGGTGCATCTAAATTTATTGAATTTGGACCTGGAAAAGTATTACAAGGATTAGTACAAAAAATAGTAAAAGAAGTTAGTGTTGAGGGAGTAAATTAGAAACTACTAAAAAAATAATATATGAAAAAAGTTATCATTTTTAATTTTTTAATCTCACTTGTTATCATTGCAAATGCTCAGGAGGTAGATTATAAAAAAGGATTAATTAAAGTTGATGGAATGGATTATGCAAGAATTGAAGTCACTAAACAAAATTTTGGGCTAACAAAAGCCTTCGAAGTTTTTTCAATTTCTGGAGAAAAACTTATTATAGCAAATGTTGCAACCGAATTTGATGCTGATAAATCAGATAACTCAAAATTATTTTATCGCCTTACATTTTTAACTTCAAATCAAATTGGAATATTTAAAATTTCAGCGTTTAGTCAAGAAAAATCTTTTGCTAATTTAATAGGCAAAAGTGGAATAATTGTAAACGATAAAACTGATGATAATAAGGTAAAAGAATTTATTGCAATGTTTGGTGCTAGCCCAACAATTGCAGTTGACTATACTATAGTTTCACGAAACAAATCGTGGCCTATAAGTATAAATAAAGATAAAACCATTGAACAAAATTCGAAAATTATTGGTAGTTTTAGATCAACTTATTCAAGTGCTACAAATGATAATTACGAATTTGTTTTACCATCTGGTGTACTTATTGCAAAAATTTCATTTACGGGTGGTAATAATGCTCAAAATTTTGAACTATTTACTGCAAAAGAAAATATTAAAAGAATGGTATTAATACCTCAACAAGAAAAAATAATTATTGCTGATGCAAGTATTGATAAAAATCAGTTTACCTTAAAAAGAATTGCTAAATGGCTGGTTGAAAATAATTATTTATAATCTTTAAAATTCTATTTTAGTTAATTTACAAATTAAACCAATAAGTAAATTTTGCAATTATTGCACGGTTCTTTTTTCCAAATGCATGAATATCATTGATAGGATTATCTTGTGCATAATAATTATCAGTATATACCAAAAAGAAATCGCTTACGGGTTTAAAACGCCATTGAAATCTTGAATTGATATTGATATTATTATTCTGATTATTGTACTGAAAAAATGTAGTAAAAAAAACAGATTTAGAAAATGTTAAATCTAACCTAGGACCAATTAACAAAAAATCAGCATTGTTTAATCCTTGTGGTAATCTTATTTTAGTATAATTCACATCAACACTTATTGACCCAAAAGGTTGCCACCTATAATTTATTGAATTTTGGGTAGAGAATATTGTGCCATTAAAATAATTACCAAATCTTAATTGTAGCGAATAATTTAACTTGTCTCGTAAATTTGATCGAAACGATATTCTATTACTAAAATAAGTATAATCAGTTCCTTTTTTTAAAACTTCAAATCCTGTTTCATATTTATTTGTGGGATCAAAATCGTTAAACAAATAGGTATAATCCCAACGCATTAAAGATCCACTAAGTTCAGCATTATTCTGAAATTGAAATGTAAAAAATAATCCTGCATCCCAATCTGTAATTCTTTTTTCTGCTTTTCCATAAAACACATCATAATCAGGAGTAAATCTTATGCTATTCAAACTCTTTGAGATATTGCCTTTTGGAAAAAAAATAAAACTAAGGTTGGCAGCATTTCTAATTATTCCCTGCCTTGGCACATACCCAACTTCAGCAGAATAATTTTGTCCTATATGTTCTACATTAGTTCTAAACTGCAAGTTTTTTTTTGTGATACTTAAATTGCCACCCATATTAAATTCTTCCCTAACACTTCGATTTGTAAATCCTTGATGATAATATATTTTACTCGAGGTTGATCCATTTGCTGAACCATAATTAAATTCGGCACAAGCAATTCTATTAAATTTATTTAAAGATGAAAGACTTTTAGAATTTAAAAACGATTCTTTATTTACAAACAAAAAAGCAAAATTACTTCTTGTTCCAATTTTTCTTTGAACAGATGCAGCCAAATAATTTATACTTGGCAAACTATCCACTTCGCTTTTTGCAGTTTGCATATTCATAAATCCAATTCGCCAATTTTCATCTATTCTTCCACTTAATCTTGCTCCAGAAATTATTGGAATTTGAACTGTGCTTTTTGTACTAGGATTATTATAAATTCCTATTCGTCGAGAAAAAAATGGATTTGAATTTTGAGAGCCATACCCACTAAACAAATCATTATTTTCTAAAAAAAATTGCCTTCGTTCTGGAAAAAAAAGCTCGAATCGGCTTAAATCTGTAATTTGTCTATCCACTTCAACCTGCGAAAAATCGGGATTAACTGTTAAGTCCAAGTTCATAGATGCTGTAACTGCAATTTTAGCATCTAACCCAGCACCAAAATTATTTTTTGTTGGTGTATTGTTTAAAAAATTTCTGTTTATATCGTTAGCTAAAAAAGGAATAATGGAAATATTTGAGCCAGGTTTAGGAGGTGGTTTATCCCAGATCATACTTCCGCTAAATGATAAATCCAATAATCTAAAATTACGTGGAATAGCTGCCCAGCAAGATCTTTCATTATCAAAAATATTATTTCTTATAAAATTTACATTCCAAGTATTCATACCTTCAAGCGATTTATATCGTAAAGTTTTAAATGGTATAGCCATTTCAACTTCAAAACGATCATCATATCTAATTACATCACTATACCATTTATTATCCCAATTAATATTTATTTCGTTACTGTTAAAAATTAATAACTCTTTTTGAACACCGTAAGGACTTACTGCAAAATAAAATCCATTTTGTTTATCTTTAAAAGGATCAATTAATACTGTAAAAATGTCTGTACTTCCATTTTCAAAATCTCTTCTTAATGATCGAACTACATGATTTTTTTGATAACAAATTGCAGCAACATATAAAAAATTTTTATCGAATGTAACTTTTACTTTTGTTTGATGTGTTGCCAATACAGTATCATAAGGAAACTGTTGATTAAATTTTGAAATTTCTGATACAGACTCCCAAATTTTATCATCGAGTTTTCCATCAATTTTTATTGGAGCAGTACATTCAGAAATAGTGAACTTAAATTTTTTTTCGTTTGAGGTTTGTGCTGTACTTTTTAAAATAAAAAAACAGAAAAAAAATATACAATAAAATGAAAGTTGTTTGAGATACAAATTATTTCTATAATTAAATGAAGCGGCGAAGATATTAGTGTCTTTTTTAATAAAACAAATTTGAAATTATTAAAATATTATTAGCATAAAAAATGGCAACTCTGCTAAAAATTGCCATTTTAAAACTGTGCCCACGACTGGATTCGAACCAGCACACCCTTTCGAGTACCACCACCTCAAGGTGGCTTGTCTACCAATTTCAACACATGGGCATGGTTGCAAATTTATAAAGGATGATATTTATAAAATAATTGAATTTATTCTCCCATTCCATCACCTTCTTCAGTTTTACTACTATTTGATAACATTAACTGAATTGTATTAATTTCTTTTTCTGTAAAATAACGCCATTTACCAGATGGCAATCCTGTTAAATTAATATTCATAATTCGTATACGAGTAAGTGAGGTTACTTTATAATTAAGTGCTTCACACATTTTGCGAATTTGTCTATTTAATCCTTGTGTAAGTATGATTCTAAATTTATTCGGGCCCTCAAGTTTTACAAAACATGGTTTTGTTTTTGTTCCAGCTATTTTTACACCTTCTCTCATTTGATTAATAAAATCGTAATCAATTTTTTCTGAAGTGGTTACAATATATTCTTTCTCGTGGCCATTACCTGCACGTAAAATTTTGTTTAAAATATCTCCATCATTAGTTAAAAAAATTAATCCGGTTGAAAGTTTATCTAACCTTCCAATAGGAAAAATTCTTTGTTTATGATTTACAAAATCAACAATATTCGATTTGTCTTTTAAATCTGTAGTACAAGTAACTCCTTTGGGCTTATTAAGTAATAAATAAATGGGAGTTTGCTTTTTACGTAACGGTTCACCATCAATTTTTATAACATCGCCAGGCATTACTCTTGTTCCTTTATGGGCATCTTGTCCATTTATTGTTACCCTACATTGTTCAATAAATTTATCAGCTTCTCTTCTGCTACAAAATCCACTTTCACTTATATATTTATTTAAACTTGTTTCCATTATATTATTTGTATTACATTCTCTCAGGAACATTTATTCCTAGTAACCTCATTGATTTTTTTATTACAAAAGATGCTATTTGAGCTATGTGCAAACGCAATAATTTTTTATCGTTTGATTCTGCATTTGAAATTGAATGTTCGGCATAAAACGAATTAAATATTTGAGCAATTTGAAAAACATAAATTGCAATTTTTGATGGATCGTTCTCTACAGCAGCTTCTTCAATAACTGAAGGAAATTGCTCAATTGTAAAAACTAATTTTTTCTCAAGTGGCAATAATGAATGTTGATTGTGAATTTTATTTTGAGATAAATCAATTTCAGATTTTCGTAATATGCTACAAATTCTTGCATAAGTATATTGCACAAACGGACCAGTAAACCCATGAAAATCGATACTTTCTTCAGGATTAAAAATCATTTTCTTTTTTGGATCTACTCTTAGTAAAAAAAATTTTAATGCTCCTAAGCCAATAGTTTCATACAAGTTTTTTAATTCAGATTTATTAAAATCTTTCACTTTACCAAGCTCTTCAGTTCTTTGTTTTGAAATATTTATCATTTCATCAACAAGTTCATCTGCATCAACCACTGTGCCTTCTCTACTTTTCATTTTTCCTGTTGGCAACTCCACCATTCCATAACTTAAGTGTTCAATTCCTTTGGCAGAAGGCAGTTCGAGTTTTTCTGAAATAAGTTTCAACACCTTCATGTGATAATTTTGTTCATCACCAATTACATAAATACTTTTCTCGCAATCAAATTCTTCAAATTTTTGTTCTGCCAATCCTATATCTTGAGTTATATAAATTGATGTGCCATCTTTACGCATCACTACTTTTTCATCTAAGCCATCAGTAGTTAAATCTATCCAAACACTTCCATCCTCTTTTTTATAAAATACTTTTTTATCCAACCCTTGGTGAACAATTTTTTTCCCTAATAAATAAGTATTGCTTTCGTAATAAGTTTTATCAAAATCGCTTCCAATTTTATTATAAGTAATTTCAAACCCACTATAAACCCAACTATTCATTTCATTCCAAAGTTGCATTACTGCTGGCTTTCCTGCTTCCCAATCAAACAACATTTGTTGTGTAGCTAACATTATTGGTGCCGTTTTTTCAGCAACTTCTTTTGAGTTTCCATTTGCAATTAACTCTTCAACTTGCTTTTTATATTCATCATTAAATTTTACATAATATTCTCCTACAAAATGATCTCCTTTTGTGTTAGTAGTATTTGGTGTTGCACCATTTGCAAACAATTGCCAAGCAATCATACTTTTACAAATATGAATTCCTCTATCATTTACAATGCATGTTTTAACAGTTTCAAATCCATTTGCTTTTAATATTTCAGCCATACTCCAACCCAAAAAATTATTTCTTAAATGCCCTAAATGTAATGGCTTATTTGTGTTGGGTGATGAATACTCTATCATCACTTTTTTATTCAATTTTTTACTCAATCCAAAATTCTCATTATCATAATTTTCTTGCAAAAAATCTATCCATATTTTATTGTTAACAATAAAGTTTAAAAATCCTTTAATAACATTAAATGAAGTAAATAAATTTGAATTTTTTGTCACTAAAAATTCTCCAATTTCATTCCCCAAAACCTCTGGAGATTTTTTTAATTTTTTTATAAAAGTAAAAAGCACAACAGTATAATCACCTTCAAATTCTTGCTTTGTATTATTAACCAAAATATCATTTGCCAATAAATCAGTTTGATACAACTCTTTAATAGCAATACAAGTAGCTTGTTTTATTTTTTCAACAATACTCATTAAAAATTTTTAAAGTGCAAATGTAATGTTTGTATAAGATGTACTAATTAGAATATTGCCCTAACACTTGCTCTGCCAATATTTATTATTCTGGTTTCTCCTGGTTTTCTTCCTTCATAATTAAAACTAATTTCAAAATTATTATTCAAGCGTTTAGTATATTCTATATTCCATAAATAGTTTTTACCTGGTAATAAGCCATCTAACATTATATAACTTACAGTTGTATTAGGTGTGCCTGTAAAATTTATATTGTTAAGAGTGAATTTTGCCATTAAACTATTATTCTGAAAAGTATTATACTTTACTTCTAAATTAAAAGCACTTGTACGAACATTTTCTCCACCAAAATCTATTCTATTTAGTTTATTAATTATTTGATATGATGTTTGAATTCTATATTTAGTTAAAGATGTATAAATAAATTTCGGCTCTGTAATTATATTAGTAATCTCAAAATTTCTGTTACTAAACTGTGGGGTTGAAAGTATATTACTGCTCCATTTTTGATTGAGTTCAAAAGTAAACTCTTGCTTAAAATTCAATCTAGCTTTAATGTTCCAATCTTTTAATTGTCTACTCTCTAACCCATAAGTAAGCAACGATTTATTTAAATTATTAACGTTTGTAAAATCGATTCCCCATTTATTACTTGAACGATTAAATGAGAGAGTATTACTAAATATATTTGTTAGCGTAATTAACGAAGTATCGCTAATATTTTTATTAAATGGATTTAATTGAAAATTTCCGTCGTTGATACTTTTATTACTAATTTGTAACGATGATTGAAAATTAAATCGAGTGATAAAATTTCTAAATTTATCGTTCCGAATTTTACTACTTATATTTCTTGGATTTATACTTAAATTATAATTAAACTGATTGTAATTTGATTTTATAAATTGATTGGTAGGTGTAAAAATTCGAATAAATTTTGCTTGGTCTATAAACTGTGCCAACTCAAACTCGTTAAGCTGTGGTATTCCATCATTATTATAATCGTTCCAAGTATACTGCCCTCTACCAGCAGGCACTTCGAAATAACTAAAATCTCTTCGTTGTTCTTGCCCTGCTCCTAATTCATATAAAACATACCCAACTAAAAATCCCTGCCATTCGTTTACATTATATTCTACTCGGCCCAATAAACTATTATCAGGTTTTAAATTAGTAATTGTAGCATTATAAATAGTTAAATTTCTATAAGTAAAATTAAATCGTAATTGATGTTTTTGATTATTTAAAAACTCTGCTGTAATATTATAATTATTGCTTCTATCTGTTTGTAATAACGATTTATTAAATGGTAATTTATCAGCTCTTGTAAAATAATTAAAACTCCATTTATTATTTTTTTGCTGATTACTTTTTAAATAAGCAGTAACAGTTTCGAATGCAAAACTAAGTGAAGTTGTTGAATCTGAAATTTTATGATGTTGCTCATTATGTTCTAAAGCATAACTAACACCCACTAAATAATTATCAATTTTTTTAAGTGATTTGTTCAATTCAATTGTTGGTCGAAAAAAATAACCTTTATAAATTGGAGTCTCATTTTTTATATAACTAATATTTGTTGAAACATTAACATTTTTAAATTTTTGAAACAATTGCATATGCTGTTTTATTCCATTATAATCATCACTTCGTAAATATCCTTCAACAGTATATTTTAAATAATTGTTTTTGGTATCTTTAATTTCAAATGAAATTTTTGGAATATGTTCAGTAGCTACTGTGTTTACAATTGGCAAACCCCAATCTCTTGAAAACTCAACTGTTCTTAATCGTTCTAAAGGCTTAAAATATTTTTCTACCCACTCGTAACTCAATATAGTATTAAGTTCTAAAGATTTATTCAGTTTTTTATAATTTTGCAAAATCATTTTTCCTGCCAACCCTTTATTGTTTTCTTTATTAATAATTGAATAAGAATTTACATCGTAATTGCTAAATGCAAAATCAGATTTTAATAAAGTATTTTTATCTATTTGATACTCGCTTGATAGGGTAACCAATTGCAATTTTTTTGGAGTTATTAAAAATTGGGCAGGTTCAAAATTCCCTTGAGGTGTATTATTAATAGGCTGAACCCAATAATAAACTTTTCCATTAACCCCATTAAAAAAAGGAATATAGTTTCCTTTATTAACACCAACTTCTGAAAATACTAAATTATATTTTGCACTATCTTTATTTGTAGAATAAACAAAAATGCTATCGGCTGAATTTATTGGATTTACTCTTTTTGCATATAATATTTTTGATGCAGAAAAAGAATCAATAACTGCTGAAATATAAAATGCATTTTGAATATTGTTACCTAAGTTGGCTAAAAATTGTTTTTGTTTAACATCTAACTGTTGATTTATTGGAGAGTTTTTAGCATCGGAATTACTATAGGCAGCAATGCTTAATTTTAATTTATTATTAACTTGAGATTCGTTGTTAACATAAAAAAAAGAATTTAAATAACTTCTTTCAGCATACTCAAATTCTATTTGTATTCTTCTATCTTTTGTAATCATTCTTTTTGGAGTAAAAGAAACTTCTGCAGTATTATAATTTATAAAATAATCTTGGTCCTCGCCACGTTGCAATAATTCACCATCAAAAAAAACTCTTTCAGTGCCAGCTAAAACAATAAAATACAATTCACTATTTGCACCTTGTAACCTGTATGGACCTTGATTTCCCTCGAGCCCATTAAATACATTTCGAGTAAATTTCCCCTTGGCAATTGCACCTGCAAATAATAATTTATTTTTAAAACTATCATTTTTTTTATTTATGTTTTGATAAGAAACGCCTTGCAATCTTTTATAAAAATTAAGAAAATAATTTTGATTTTGTTTAATATCAATATCTCCAATATTAAGCTCCCAATTTTTCTTTTTAAATTGCAATAAAATTCTATCAAACTCATTTAATTGTTGTGTTGTTCCATCGGGTTGAATTGGAATATTATTATCGGTAATAGCAGCAGAAATTTCGATGCTGTCTCCTATAATACCATTCATCTGTAAGTTAAGCTGGGAATTAAAAACAGCATCTTGATTATTTCCGAAACTAAGATTTCTACCAAAACTTCCATTGTAATTCATTTTACCAAAATCTACTGCAGCATTTGTGTTTACACTATTATTATTAAATAGAAAATTTTGTTCTGCTATAAAATTATTTTTAATACTATCGTAATTAAATCGCTTGTAAACTTTATT
>JANOVK010000097.1:0-12461 GCA_031417315.1 Chitinophagaceae bacterium
GCTTTTGAGAATCTTGTCAAGGTTCTCGTTAATCTTTTTGTTCTCAATATAACCAATGATGCTTTCGGTATGAGTTATTTTGAAATCAGGAGAACCGAATTTGCCTTCACGCTTTGGCTCATGCAGAACTTTGACTTTTGCACCAGCCAAACTTCCAACCAAATCCTGCAATGCAGGTCGGTGTGAATGTTCAGTAATGTCGCTGATTTTCTGCGACTGTAAGGACTTAAAATATTTCTCAAACTCGGTCATTAATCATCTAAAAATTGAAAGTGGAAAGTTAGGCAAAAATATGATTCTGTTTCTTGTATTTCTTAAAGCGTGTCGCCATAGAGTTGCAGATAACTAAATTTTTGCCCAACTATTATAGGCGTGTTTAATATTACTCATGTGCAAATTAATTTGCCATCATTTCACTTGCACTTGCAAGTGTTGCTGTGCTTGGGTTTTCGCCACTTAACATTTTTGCAATAGCAATTTTTCTTTCATCGATGTTTAAAGTATTAATTTTTGTTTTTATTTTATTTTTTTCTAATTCTTTTAAAACAAAAAAATGTTTATTTGCTTTTGCTGCAATTTGTGGTTGATGGGTTATGCAAATTATTTGCCTATTTTGTGCTAACTCTTGCATAATAATGCCAACTTGTTTTGCAGCTTCTCCACTAATTCCAGAATCAATTTCATCGAAAATTAAAGTAGCTAGATCTATTTGTTTTGCAACCAAAGATTTTATGCAAAGCATTAACCTGCTTAATTCTCCACCACTCGCAACTTTTTTTATAGCTTCTAATTTGTTACTCTTATTAGCGTCAAATAAAAAATCTATTTCATCTTTTCCATATTCGTTTAAAGCAGTTTCGGTTAATGTTACTTTTACTTTTGCATTTGGCATTCCAATTTGTTGTAACAAATTATTTATTGCAATTGATGTTGGAGTTAAATGTTGCTCTCTTTTTTTAGAAATGATATTAGCTATTTCTGTAGCTTGATTTAATAAATATTCTTTTTCTTTTTCTTTTAAAATTAGTATTTCATCAATTTTTAAAATTGCCTGAAGTTTAAGTGCTAAATCATTTTTTATTTTTATTAATTCGTTTGTAGAATTAACATTATGTTTTTTTAATAATTTATAACCAACAATAAGTTTATCATTAATTAAATTAATTCTCGATTCGTCGAACAAAACAGTGTCATTTATAAAATCTATTTCGTTTGCAATATCTGTTAATTCTATTTGAGAACTTTTTAATCGTTCTATAATTGGATCTATATTTTTATGTAAATGAACTAATGATTGTAATTGATTTATAAGTTGTTTTACATGTGTTACAATTGGATTTTCATTATCTTTTAATTCAAAAAAAACATTTTGTAAAATTGATTTTATGTGTTCACTATTGTTTAAAATTTTTAATTCTTGTTCTATTTCTTCTAGTTCATTTTCTTTAAAGTTTAATTCTATTAATTCATTGTATAAAAATTGATGATAATCTTTTTCTTTGTTAAACAAATTGAATTGATTTGTTAAATCATTTAATTCTGATTCAGCTTTTTTAAGCTGTTGGTAAGAGGCTTTATATTGAATTAAATTTATTTTGTTATCAGCTAATGCATCAATAACTTCTCGCTGAAATCCACTATCTCCTATTTCAAGGCTATCAAATTGTTGATGTAAATCAACCAACAAACTTGTTAATTTTTTTAGTTGTTGTAAGGTTGCTGGTGTATCATTAATAAACGCTCGGCTTTTTCCATTATTACTAATTTCCCTTCTAATTATTAATTCTTTATTATTATCAAATTCATTTGCATTTAAAAAATTTGCAACTTCAATTTTGTTTTCTATAACAAAACATCCTTCAATAAAACATTTTTTTGAAGCATCAATTAAAACACTACTATCAGCACGTTCTCCCAAAATTAAACTCAAAGCACCCATTAAAATACTCTTTCCTGCACCTGTTTCGCCTGTTATAATATTTAACTGATTCGAAAAATCGATTTCAACTTCATCTATTATTGCATAATTCTGTATGTGTAAATTTTTTAGCATTAAGTATCTAAAATATTATTTAGTAAAAGCGAAGATTGTATTTTATTAGAATTTATTGTAAAAAATTATTCTCCTTTACATCTCGATAGTCCACTTTTTGCTCTTTGATCTATTGAGTTTTTATAGTTATGGTCATCCATATTTAAGCATTTATTATAAAACAACATTGCATCGTTACAATTTCCCTTTTTTTCAAAAATCATTCCAACTTGTAAAGCTGCTCGCGAGGCATAATGTTCTTCTCTAAGCTCACCTATCTCAATAGCTTTTTTATAATAAATAATTGCATTATCATTAAAATTTAAATCATCATAAATTCTGCCAAGTCTGTACACAAATTCTAGTTTTTCTTCTATTTTTTCAAAATTTTCAATCGATTTTCCTTTAAGTAATTTTAACGCTTCATTATTATTGCCTCCATCATTTAATAATCTCGATTTTAATAATAAAGTATTGGGCCATTTATTTTGTTTTGCTTCTTTTATTGCTTGTTTATCTGCTTCTGAATAATCTGTTCCATTAATTAAAATATTACTTCTTGCTTTTTGAGCTGCATTATAATTTCCATCTAAATAATATGCCCAACTAAGTTTTTGGTAGGTGTCTTTTACATAAAATCCACCTTTAAATTTAGTTAAATAATTTTGAAAATATTGAATGGCTTGATGTAGCTCTAATGACTGTAGTTTAACAATACCTAATTGCATATCCCAAATAGTAGTTTGTAAATAGGTGTTTGATAAATTTCTGTTCATCATTACATCATAAGCATAATCAGATTGTTTATTATTTAATGCAAGATTAGAAGCCATATAAGCAAACAAATGATTGTTTTTTAAATCGAAGTTGGAGGTTTGAATGTATTTAATAGTTTCATCTTTTTTGTTGTTTAAATGAAAGTTTAAATAACAATAAAAAAGCTGCGATTCTGCATTAAAATTTTTTGCAATTGAATCGGTACTAAAATTAAAATTTTCTAACAATTTCATGCCAGCTTTAATAGAACCTTTCATGCCAAAAATACTTGCAATCCATTTGTAGCCATTTGGAATTGTTCCTGTAATTACATTTAAACTTCCAAGCAATAAATCGTTGGGCAAAAAATTGGGAAATTGTTTTTTATTTTCTTTAATTAATAAAAATGCTTTTCTTGCTTCCCAGGCTGCACTTAGGTTTTCTCCAAAGCGAATACTAATTACCGATTTATGTATATAAGCATTACTTAAGCAAAATTTATAATAAGGAGAAATTTTTGAACCCTTTTTTAAAAGATTAATTCTATTAGAAATGTTGTCTTTTTTTTGTTCGTATTTTTCTCGATCTTCATTAAAAAAAAACTCAATTAAGTCTATGTAACTTTCGAGATATATAGGTATTAAATTATTCGGGTTTTGTTGTTTTTCTTTTTCAATAAGCAATAAACCACTTTCAATTTTTAAACAACTAATTTCTTTATACGCTTGTTTGCATTGGGTATTAAAATCGAAATTTTTTTGACCATTTAATTTAAGGCCAATAAGTAATAATAAAAAAAAATAAAACTGTTTTTTCATTGTACAAAAAAGGGCAACATTATGTTGCCCTTAAATATATAAAAAATATTTTTTTATTTAACTCCAGTTTTGTCGTTTAATGATTCGTCAACTAAAATTCTACCACAATTTTCACAAATAATTACTTTTTTGTGTAAGCGAATTTCACTTTGTTTTTGAGGAGGAATTGAGTTAAAGCAACCACCACATGCATCTCTTTGAACTGGTACAACAGATAATCCATTTCTGTAGCTACTTCTAATTCTATCGTAAGCATACATTAATCTTTCATCAACTTCTTTTCTAGCATTATCACTTAACTTTCTATATTGTTTTTCTTCTTTTTCTGTATCAACAATAATTTTTTCTAATTCACTTTTCTTATGTAATAAAACGCCCTCTTTTGTTGCAATTTGCTTTTTTGCAGCATCCAGTGTTCTTACTTTTTCACCCATTTCTTCAGTAGCATCTTTAATATGCTTTTCTGCTAATTTAACTTCGAGTTGTTGCATTTCAATTTCTTTATTAATGGCTTCAAACTCTCTGCTATTTTTTACATCGGTGCTTTGTTTTTCGTATTTTTTCTCTAATGCTTGTGCATCTTTAATCGCTTCTTTTCTTGTTTCAATGTATTCAGTAATACCATTAATTTCTTCTTCAATTCTAGTTTTTCTACTATGAAATCCATGAATTTCATCTTCCAAATCTTTAACTTCCATTGGCAATTCGCCTTTTAATACTGCAAATTCATCTAATTTGCTATCAATTTTTTGAAGTTTCACTAATCCGGTTAATTTATCTTCAACCGAATATTCTTTTGTTACTGCCATATAAAAAAATTTAAATAAACGTCCATTTTAACCTAAAAAAGTTTGCATTCTTTAATTAATAAAATACTCTATTGGATTTGTAAGAATTTCGCTTTTTTGGACGGCAAAAGTAAGGAATTTTGAGTTTAAAAACTCTATTATTAAATCTGCAGTATATTGTTCGCTTTCCCAATGACCTATATCTACAAGAATGATTTTGTTTTCAGCATCAAAAAATTCGTGATATTTTAAATCAGATGTTATAAAAATATCTGCCTTTTCAGCAATTGCTTTTTTTATTAAAAAACTACCTGCACCACCACAAACTGCCACATTTTTAATAGGTTTATTTAAAAGTTGTGTATGTTTTATAACTTTTAAATTGAATTGTTTTTTTATTAATAAAAGAAATTCTTTTTCATCAATTGCAGTTGCTAATTCTCCACACATTCCACTTCCAACTTGCTGATAATTATTTGTTAAAGAAAAAATATCGTAGGCAACTTCTTCGTAAGGATGTACAGCAAACAATTGTGATAGTATTGAATTTTTTAAATAATTTGGAATAATTACTTCAATTTTAACTTCATTTTCTACCGATCTAATTTCCGGAATTCCAACAGTTGGATTGGAGAGTTTATTGCCTTTAAAAGTTCCAATTCCTTCAGTGTTAAAACTACAATCGCTATAATTTGCAATATTGCCAGCACCTGCTTTAAAAAGAGTTTCTTTAATTATTTCGCTGTGCGATTTTGGAGAAAATACAATTAATTTACTCAGTAAATCTTGCTTTGGTAATAGTATTTTTCTATTTATTATGCCTAATTTATCTGCAATTTTAATATTTACACCAGTAATTATATTATCTAAATTAGTATGAATTGCATAAATAGCGATGTCGTTTTTAATAGCAGCTATAATTGTTTTTTCTACATAATTATTTCCATTAATTTTTTTTAAACCACTAAAAATTATTGGATGATGAGCAACTATTAAATTACAACCTTTTGCTTTGGCTTCAATAACTACCGCTTCTGTAGAATCTAAAGTGCACAACACCCCTGTACAATTCCAATTGGTATTACCTGTTATTAACCCACAATTGTCGTAAGTTTCTTGATATGAAAGAGGAGCTAATTTTTCTAATGGTGCAATTAATTCAGCTATTGTCATACAAATTATTTATTGAATGATAAAAGTAACTCAATTTTGTTCTATGAGTGAATCGTGTTATTTTATTTTTGATGAAAAATATTATAGTGTAACTGAAAATATAATTTCAGTAAATAATCGTGCTTTTAAATATGGCGATGGATTTTTTGAAACCATTAAATTAACTGATGGAAAAATACAATTAAAAAATTTGCACTTCGAACGTATTAAGCAAAGCTTTAAAGTATTGCAATTTTCGTTTTCTAAAAATTTTTCGTTTGATAATTTAGAAACACAAATTCTGGAGTTAGTTAAAAAAAATAATCAACTTAAATCATCTAGAATTAGAATTACTTTTTTTAGAAAAGAAAGTGAATTATTTGATGTTAAAGATTTTCAACCTAGTATTTTAATTCAAAGTTTTTATTTAATTGAAACTGAAAATAAAATAAATGAAAATGGCTTAAGCATAGATATTTATCCAATTGCAAGAAAATCTTGTGATGCTTTTTCGAGTATTAAAAGCAATAATTATTTGCCTTATTCTATGGCAGCAATTTGGGCTAAAGAAAATAAGTTAAACGATGCAATTGTTTTAAATTGTTTTAATAGAATTGCCGATAGCACTATTGCAAATTTGTTTATAATTAAAAATAATATTATAAAAACTCCTCCATTAACCGAAGGTTGTATAAATGGTGTGATGAGAAAATATATAATTGAAAAATTACTTGTAAATAAAATTTCTGTTATTGAAACTTCAATAACAGAAGAAGAAATTTTTACAGCTGATGAGTTATTTTTAACAAATGCAATTAAAGGTATTAGATGGGTAAAATCTTTTAAAAATAAAAAATACGATTATCTACAAATAAAAAAAATAAACCAATTAGTATTTAATAATTAATTTAAAACAGAAACTGTTTTCTCAATTTTAAATTTATCAGTTAATTCTTTTATTTTATTCCATCCGCCCAAAACATTTCTTACATTATGAATACCTTGTTGCTTTAATAAACTAGCTGCTATTACACTTCTGTAGCCACCTGCACAATGAACATAAATATTTTGATTATCTTCTATATCACTCATATTAACTGGGTCAATTAAATCGAGTAAAGGAATGTTGTTTGCATTTTCAATATGTCCATCTGCAAATTCTACTTCTTTTCTTACATCTAAAATAACTAAGTTTTCATCAAAAGGTAAATCCATGGCTAATTCATCAGCTTCAACATCAATAATTAAATCTGTTTGTTCGTTTGCTTGTTGCCAAGCCTCGAAACCACCATTTAAATAACCTTCAAATTTTTCAAATCCAACACGAGCTAATCTTATTATACTTTCTTTTTCTTTTCCAATTTCTGTAACTAGTAAAATAGATTTATTAAATGGCAATAAACTTCCAGCCCATTCTGCAAATCTGCCTTCTAAGCCAATAGAAACGCTTGTTGGCACAAAGCCTTGTGTAAAAATTGTTGCAGCTCTTGTATCTAAAATAAAAGTATTTTCATCTTTCATTTTTACTTTAAAATCTGATATTGAAATTGGATTTAAACCAAGTTGTAAAATTTTATTTAAACTTTCGTAACCCTCTTTATTTATTTTTGCATTAATAGGAAAATATTGTGGTGGTGGTGCTAAACCTTCAGTAACTGCTTTTATAAAATCTTCTTTGGTTGCTTGATTTAATGCATAGTTCGATTTTTTTTGTTCACCAATTGTACTAAAAGTTTCTTTGCCTAAATTTTTACCACAACTACTTCCGGCACCATGTGCAGGATATAAAATTACATCATCTGCTAAAGGCATAATTTTAGATTGTAAACTTTCGTATAACATTCCTGCCAAATCATTACTAGTTAATGTTTCTCCTTTTTGAGATAAGTCTGGTCTACCCACATCACCAACAAATAAAGTATCTCCAGTAAAAATGCAGTGTGTTTTATTAATTTCATCTCTTAACAAATAACAAGTACTTTCCAATGTATGTCCAGGTGTGTGTAAAGCTTCAACAGTAATGTTTCCAATATTAAAAATTTCACCATCTTTAGCAATTACAACTTTAAACTTAGTTTGTGTGTTAGGACCATAAATAATACTTGCACCAGTTGCAGCAGCTAAATCTAAATGTCCACTAACAAAATCTGCATGAAAATGTGTTTCGAAAATATATTTTATAGTTGCATTTCTTGAGGTGGCAAGTTCTAAGTATTCATCAATATCTCTTAAGGGATCAATAATTGCAGCTTCTCCATTGCTTTCAATATAGTAAGCAGCCTCACTAATACAACCAGTATATAATTGTTTAATAAACATAAATTATAATTTGTGCAAAGATAAGGTTGTGTGTTTTTTGATTGATTTTGTAATTATAATTTGACAAGATAATAACAAATATTTGTTCTATAATTTTCAAACCCCTTAACTTTATGCCACACTTTTAAAAAAAATGCTATGAGAGGCGTTAATAAGGTAATGCTAATTGGTAATTTAGGTAAAGACCCTGAATTACAAACGCTTGAAGGAAATATATCTGTTGTAAAATTTCCATTAGCTACTACGGAAACTTATAAGGATAGAAATGGAAAATTACTTTCACAAACCGAATGGCATACTGTTGTTTTTTGGAGAGGTTTAGCTGAATTAGCTCAAAAATATTTGCATAAAGGAAGTTTAATTTATGTTGAAGGAAGATTAAGAACTAGAAGTTGGGAAGATAAAGAAGGAAACAAAAAATATGCAACAGAAGTGGTAGGAGATAATTTAATAATGTTAGAAAAAAGAAGTGACAGTATTGCACACGAAAATTCTGATGGATTTCAAACAGAAACACCCCCCATGAATACTGATGAAAATTTACCATTCTAATTATATAATTTAAAGCAATACTTTTGCACTGTCTGTAACAAGACGTATTTTTCACTAAACACTTTGCATTGGACTACCATCCTGCCCTTATAACTATTTTATCTATAAACCCTGAAGCCACTCCAGTTCTCATATTTTTATTAATTATTTTGTTGTCGTTTTCATTTATGATTAGTGGAGCTGAAATTGCATTTTTTTCACTTAATTATAAAGATATCAATCTGCTAAAAACTAAGCAGACTGAGCCATATAGACGAATAATAAATTTGTTGGAAACTCCAAAAATTTTATTGGCATCTATGTTAATTGCTAATAGTTTTATAAACATAGCCATCATTGTAATTTCAAATTTATTATTAGAAGCTTACGTACATATACCACCTAATTTGTTTTGGCTTGAGTTTACAATAAAAGTTGTATTAGTTACTTCTTTATTACTACTTATTTGCGAAATAATGCCAAAAGTTATGGCAACTCAAAATAATATCAGATTTGCAAAACAAGTTGGACAAGTATTAGAAACAATAAATTATATTTTTAAACCATTAAGTATAATACTTGTAAGATATAGTGATAAAATTGAAAAAAAACTTACAAGCAAATCAGTTGGTACAGTTTCTAACGAAGAAATGAGCCACGCCATTGATATTACTTATCCTGATGATAGTGAAAAAAATATTTTAAAAGGAATTCTTGAGTTTGGAAGCACTACGGTTAAACAAATAATGAAAACAAGATTAGATGTTTCGGGAGTAGAATTCAACACCAATTTTTCTCAGCTTACTTTGCGAATTGAAGAATTACATTATAGTAGATTGCCAGTTTTTAAAGAAGATTTGGATGAAGTGATTGGTGTAATTCATACAAAAGATTTATTACCTTTTTTAAATAGTGATGCGAATTTTGATTGGCACCCTTTAATTCGACCTCCATTTTTTGTACACGAACAAAAATTAATTGAAGATTTATTACAAGAGTTTCAAGCAAAAAGAATTCACTATGCAATTGTTGTAGATGAGTTTGGTGGAACAAGTGGTATTGTTACGTTAGAGGATATTTTAGAAGAAATTATGGGAGAAATAAAAGATGAGTTTGATGAAGAAGAAACTACTTTTAAAAAACTCGATGATTATAACTATATTTTCGAAGGCAAAACAATGATTAATGATGTTTGTAAAGCAATGGAGTTGCCATTAGATACCTTTGATATTGTAAAAGGCGAAAGCGATTCTTTGGCTGGCCTTGTTTTAGAACTAGCGGGTGAAATTCCAAAACCATTGCAAAAACAATCGTGTGGCGATTTTGAGTTTACTGTTTTAGAAGTAGTAAAATATAGAATTGAAAAAGTAAAAGTTACTATTAAACCAATGATAGGAACGTAATGATTTTAACATAATTTAATTTCAGTTTTTCGAATGAAGTATATATTTTTTTTTGGTTTTCTTTTTTTTTTAATTGCTTGCACAACTAATGCAGTTAATAAACCCAAAGGGTATTTTAAAATAAAATTTCCCCCACATCAATATCAATTATTTAATAAAGATGGGTATCCTTATAGTTTCGAATATCCTACCTATAGTAAAATTGTAAAAGACTCCAGCTTTTTTGGTGTTGATACTGAAAACCCTTGGTGGATTAATATTGAGTTTCCTGAATTTAATGGAAAAATTTATGTGAGTTATAAAGAAATTGGTAAAAATAGATTAGACTCTTTACTTAAACATTCTTTTAAATTAGCAGATGCACATCACTCAAAAGCTTCTTCAAAAGAAGATTCATTAATTAGTACACCCAATAATGTAAATGGAATGTTTTTTCAATTAGGAGGAAATGTTGCAACAGCAAATCAGTTTTTTGTTACCGATAGTACTAAACATTTTTTAAGGGGTGCATTAAATTTTGATTCTTCGCCCAACGAAGATTCTATAAAAATTGTAAACGATTTTATTTTACAAGATATGAGACATTTAATAAGCACTTTAAAGTGGAAAAATTAATCTAAGCTTTGATTGGCAGCTGCAGCCAATTTTAAAATTCTATCAAACTGTGCAGGTGTAATATCATGATAAAAATAATAAACAGGATCAACAGGTCTTCCATTTCTATGTACTTCGTAATGGCAATGTGGTCCACTGCTTAATCCAGTGTTTCCTACATAACCAATAACTTCTCCTCTTTTTATTAGCATTCCTCTTCTTGCTTTTATTTTTACCATGTGTCCATAAACTGTTTCAAACCCATAGCCATGGTTAATTTCAACATAATTTCCAAATCCACCATTATATTCTGCTTTAGAAACTCTGCCATCGGCAGTTGCATAAATTGGAGTGCCAGTTGGTGCTGTAAAATCTAAACCATTATGTGGTCGGCCAATTTTTAAAATAGGATGAATTCTATATCCAAAGCCACTTGCAATTCTATTTAAATCTTTATTACTTACAGGTTGTATGGCAGGTATTGCTAATAAAAGCTTTTCTTTATTCTTCACCATTTTCTCAATTGTAGTATAGCTTTTAGCTTGAAAAGCTAATCGAAGCGATAATCTATTTAATTGTTCAGACATTGAATTTACCAATTCAGTTTCGCCCAAACTTTGTACAAGTTTCACTTCTTTTTTAATTTCAATATCATTAACTCTTGCACTATCGTGTATGGGTAATGCCTCAAACACAGTTCTATAAACTTTGTTATCTCTACTTTCTAACTCTTGCATTTTTAATTCTAACTGTTTGGTGCGTTCAGTTAAAATGGCATAGTTATCTTTTAAATCTTCATTTTGTTTTCGTAGATATTTGGTATCGGGATTTTCTATGTATCTAAAAATTATCAATACCAAAATTATACCTGTAACTAAAGAAGCAGCAATAAATCCAAAGGTTTGAATTAATCTAACCCTTAGTGGTACTTCTAACTTTTCGAATTTTAGTGTATGTGTATTATAATAGTACTTAACTTTTTTCATTAACGCAGCTAAGGTAGTATAAGAATTAAAAACCTTGAAATTTTGATAAAATTTAAGGTTTTTGCTAAACATTTTCACAACGTTCCTTGGCTAACTCAAATGCTTTGTAAGGAGACGTTGTGAGGAAGGAAAAGTATTTAATACAACTCAAAAAATAATTTTGTGTAAATGTTTGTAGTATTCGTTTTGCAATGCTTCTTCTACTTCGGTTTTAGGAAACAAGTGCAAAAATGCAATGAAAGCATCACTTAATTTTGGTAGTTCTACTTTTACAACATCAAATACAATTTCAAGGTCGGTACCTCTGTAATCGTGTGCTAAAAAATTTCTTATATCAGCTACTTTTTGCCAAGGAATGCTTGATTGCGTTTCAAGTATTTCTTTATCAATCTTTTTCACTTCTTCGCCTATTGCCATTAGTAAGGTTAATGTAGCATTAAAATGAAGTTGTTCGTCTGCTTCATAAAATGCTTCTGCTGTATTAAATTTTTGGGCATAGTGCATTGCTTTTTGACTTGCTGCAAGTGCTGAAATTATATAAAGTATCTGATTATTGTTAGACATAGATTACATCGTTTTTTGCTTTTAACCAAACTACGGGGTTGATATACTTTTTATTTACCAAATCAATTTTTAAATGAGTTAATTCGGCAAGGTCATTTTTTAAATCTATATAACTATATAAGTTTAAAAAAGTATTGGGTAGTGCTTCGTACAATACATCTAAATCGCTGGTTGGTGTTTGAGTGCCACGACTGTAAGAGCCAAAGACAGCAAGGCTTTGCAATGGATATTTTGCTTTGAGTGTTGGTAGGTTGTCGTGTAGTGTTTGTATTATTGGGTTCATTGTATTATTGTTTGAGGTGTAAAATTAAATGAAAAAAACTGGATATTTTACTTCAGTATGTTGAGGCAATATTCGTCAAGCCCCAATTGCACAAAACCTTCTAAATGTCTCGTCCTGAAAAAAGTTGACTGGTTAAGTAATAAAATCCTAGTATTGGTTGATGAAGATAAATCATCCTAAATAGAGTTGATTAAAAAGTTTTTTGCCGTGTGTAGGCAAAAAATAGTTTTGTAGC
>JANOVK010000098.1:0-3581 GCA_031417315.1 Chitinophagaceae bacterium
ATAAAGATGCATTAGCATTAGTCATGTTTGGTGGAGTAAATTATTATACTGGTCAGGTTTTAGAAATGCAACAAATTGCTACAAAAGCAAATCAGCTGGGCATTACAGTTGGTTTTGACTTAGCACATGCTGTTGGAAATATTCATTTGCAATTACATGATTGGAATGTTGATTTTGCTTGTTGGTGTAGTTATAAATATTTGAATAGTGGACCTGGTGGCGTTTCTGGAATTTATATTCATGAGAAACATGCAACTAATACAGATTTAAAAAGATTTGCAGGTTGGTGGGGTTATGATAAAGAAACAAGGTTTCAAATGGAGAAAGGTTTTAAAGCAATTCCAACTGCTGAGGGTTGGCAATTAAGCAATGCTCCTATCCTATCAATGGCTGCACACAAAGCCTCTTTAGATATTTTTGAAGAAGCTGGAATGGCTAGATTACATAGAAAAAGAAAACTGTTATCGAATTATTTAAGATTTATTTTAGATGATCTAAACAATTCTAATTTAGAAATAATTACTCCAAAAATTGATGATGAAAAAGGCTGCCAAATATCAATATTAATTAACCATAATGGAAAATCAATTTTTGATAAATTAACTCAAAAAGGAGTAATAGCAGATTGGAGAGAACCCAATGTAATTCGAATTGCTCCTGTACCTTTGTATAATAGCTTTGAAGATATTTGGATGTTCGGAAATATTTTAAAAGAATTAAATTAATTCAGTTTAAATTATTCTAAAATATTTATTTTAATTAATAATTTTTTAATCGAAAAAAAATGAAAAAATTTACTATACAAGAAATATGTGAAATTGTAAAAGGCACTATTGTAGGTAATACTTCTACATTAATTATAGGCCCTGAACAACTAGAATTAGCAACACCTGAGCAAATTACTTTTATTGGTAATAGAAAATATATTAAATATTGGGAAACTTCAAAAGCATGTGCTGCAATTATTAATGCTGATATTGAATTAGAACCTGGAGAAAATAGAGCTTTTATAAAAGTGAAAAATGCTGATATTGCTATGGCAGAATTATTAGAATTATATATTCCAGATGCTCCAGTTTTTGATGAAGAGATTCATCCAACAGCAACAATACATTCTACAGCAAAAATTAATTTAGGTTGTAAAATTGGGGCTGGTTGTTATATTGGCAAAAATGTTCAACTTGGAAACAATGTAACTCTATATCCCAATACAACAATTTTAGATAATGTAATAATTGGAAATGATACTACAATTTGGTCTGGAACAGTTGTTAGAGAAAGATGTGTAATTGGTGATAATTGTATTTTACATTCTAATGTTTCCATAGGTTCAGATGGATTTGGATTTAGACCCAGACCGGATGGAAAAGGATTATTGAAAATTCAGCATATTGGCAATGTTATTATTGGTAATGATGTAGAAATTGGATCAAACACTTGTGTTGATAGAGGAAAATTTAGTTCAACAATTATTGGCGATGGATGTAAATTAGATAACTTAGTTCAAATAGGCCATAACAGTAAAATGGGTCGTTGCTGTTTAATGTCAGGCAGTAGTGGCCTTGCAGGTTCTGTAACTTTGGGAGATGGAGTTATAATTGGTGGTGGAGCTTGTATTTCAGATCATGTAACTCTGGGTAATGGAGTACAAGTTGGTGGAGCTTCAGGTGTTATAAATAATTTCGAGGATGGAAAAAAAATATTAGGTTATCCAGCGGTAGAAGCTCGAGATGCATTAAAACAATGGGTTGTAATTAGAAAATTAGCTAAAGAATCTTAACTTAAAAAATTAAAAAGCCAATTTGTTAGTGTTCAACCATAATAAATTAATTTCTTCTGGAACTTTTGTTCTTTCTGCAATTCTTTTATATCTGTCAGCAAGTTTGCATAAATATTCTTGTGCTTTTGCAACACCATCTTTAATTCCTGTTAAGCTTTCTATTTTCCAAAGCGAAACTAAATGTTCAATAATGCTTGCATAATCCCATGTTGTGTAAACTCCAATTTTTTGAGTAATTGCAGAAAAATCTGCAAAAATATTTGGATTTTTATTGCCATCTTTCATTAATGAAATTGGCATTACAATTTGCTTTTTCATCATTTTTTCAAATGAGATTAAAGCACCATTAGGATCTATTTCAAATATTTTAGACATAAATAATTTGTAAGCTTTCTCGTGCCTTGCTTCATCTCCTGCAATTGTTTTACAAATTCTTGACAATGTGGTATCCCCTGCTTTATCAGCCAATTTACCTGTATTTACATGAGAAATTTTTGTTGCTCGTTCTTGAAATGAAGTGTATACAATAGCTTGATATGGATCATGACTTGTATTAGCATCAAACCCATTATAAATTAATCTGTGTATGGTTTGCTCAACTGCTTTCATATCACATCGTCCCGATAAATATAAATATTTATTTAATAAATCTCCATGTCTGTTTTCTTCTGCAGTCCAGGCTCTTGACCATCTTACCCAACCTTTTGTGCTAGTTAAATCTCTATCTTCATTTACCATTAAATTAAAATAAGTTTGATAACTAGGCAAGGCTTCTTCAGTTATCATATTACCAATTAAAGAACTAATAACTGTGTTAGGAATACAATCTGTTCTTTCTCTTAATTTTTTTATTTGATCAATAGCATCAACTTTTGTTAAATCGGGTAAAAAATCTGTGGGTTGCCAACAAGTATCAGGGTTTAATAGAGAATTTTCTACAGTAAAAGCAACAAAGTCATTTAAAGTATCAATAACTTCCATATTTTTTGCTACTTCGTTTCTGAAATTATTCTCCATTTATTAAATTTAGATTGTAAAGTTACATTTTACTTTTAAGTAAATCTTAATTTATTAAAAGATAAAGAATTTAAATTGCTTTTAAACATTAGCAATCAGAAAAAAATAAAAAAAAATAGAGTAATTAAAATTTATAGCTATAACCTACTCTAAAAACCTGTGTTTCGAAATAATCAGTGCTTTTGAGTTTAAAAATACTGCCATTAATTTCTTTAATTATTTTAAGCGTATTAAAAATATCGCTTGCATTAAAAAATAGTTCGCCTTTACTTTTTTGTATATGCTTTTTTATACCTATATCTATAGAAAACCTTGTGCCTATTTTGCCCTGTGGTATAATATCGGGTGCTAAATAAATGCTGGTGTTTTGTATATCGATTTGCTTTGGTAAGTGAAAAATACCATTGAGTTTAATATTACCCGAAGTAAATTTTTCTTTACCTGCTGTGTAAGTTGAAACCACTGGATATTTATTTTGAACAGTAAATGCATCAATTATATTACGATAGATATTTATATTGGTATTGAATGAGAAGACTTTCGAAAAGTCTTGTTGCAAAACCATTTCAATACCAGTATTACTGCTATGCCCTGCGTTTTGAAAAACAGTATAAATTAAAGTGCTTGGTGGTACTTGTGTTGCAATTCTTGTAATTGTTCCTTCTGTGCTGCGATGGTATAGTGCTGAATAGAAGTAGCCTTTTTTCAGGTTAGTTTTATATCCTAACTCATAAGAATTTGTAAACTGTGGACGAAGTGCAGGATTACCTACTTTAATAATTTC
>JANOVK010000099.1:0-1780 GCA_031417315.1 Chitinophagaceae bacterium
ATTGCCGAACTCATCAATTACAACCTTTGTTATATGTGATGTTAAAAAATCATTTAAATTAAATCCTACAGCACTTACTATTCTTCCATTCTCAATTTTAATATTTGCCGGTAAGGTTTCATTCTTAGTTGAAATTGATGAAAGATTTCTGATCATTTGTTAAGCAGCTTTTTTAGCGTTTTTGTTGTTTTGAACGATTTCAATCAATTTATCTTTAAGTAAAGGAAGGTGTTTATAGCCTTGCACTTTTCTAAAATTATTTTCAATTTCTAATAATCCAGCCACAACCCAGCGGTAACGCTGATTGGTATCCCATCGTTTTACTTTTCTCAGATACTTTCCAAGTAAAGAATTTACACTTTCAATACAGTTGGTAGTTGAAAAGCTTCTTGATAGGTGGTCATTGAGTTCGAGCCGGTGCATTGTAAGTGTTTCTTCAAGTCCTTCCTCCAGGGATTTTGCAGCCGTTCTGTTAATTTTTTGAAGTTCACGCAAAATAACAATGAGCTTTGCTTTTGCAGTGTTGTAATTTTCTGATTTGTATGCGTCTTGAAGCCGTTTTCGGTAATGTTCCTGTTGCATTGGAATCAGATAGCTGATAATATTTTCTCTCTTGTGCCATTGACAGCGTTGCATCACAGCGTATTTCCCGAAAATATCTTTTACACCTTTTATAATCCCTTTCGCTCCATCAGTAATAAACAAGATTCCCTTTTTGTATGCCAGTCCTCGTTCAATTAATTCATTAAAAAATGATCCAATGCTTTGTGAATTTTCCGAAGCCATCTGCACCAGACCCAATGGGATCTTTCTTCCATCGCTTGTAATTCCCAGGGCAACGATGATTTGTTGGGCTGCCAAATGCTTTCCGTCAATAAAAATCGCAACAATATCATGTTCATCCAACCGCCGAGTTTCAAAATCCTTCAATGCCTGTTCGGAATGCTTAACAAACTCTCGACTCAATTTTGAAGAACTTAATCCAAAACTGTCATGAAGCTTATGCGCCACTTTACCATAATCACGGGTGCTCAGTCCATGCAAAACCGAGCGGACCATCTGTTCATCAGCTTCAGGAGAGTTTTTCATTTTGTTATAACTCTTCAATGAAATATTTTTTTTGCTTTTTCTATCAAGTACTCTAGGAACTTCAACCGGAATCCGCTGACTTCCAACCTGCACACTCCCTGGATTGCTACCCCATCTTGTGTATTGACGCGATTGCTTTTTATGCTCATAACGCGGTCCTGTATACTGCTCAACCTCTTGATTCATGCACGTATTGGCAACAATTCTGCAAAGTTCAAGGTAATTGTTAAGCATACTTGTTTTTACATCCATTTCCTGATTCATCAGCCACTGTATTGTGGCAGGATTCTTTTCATTAGTTTTGTTCATGGGTTTCTGATTTTTATTTGGTTAATGATTGTGAGAAATTTTTTTCCAAATTTAAGTCAGAAACCTTTCTTATTTTCAACTAAGATTTATACGATACCCCGGAAATGGTTAAGCAATTGAATCTGCCTTATGAAAGTGAATACGCAATGGCTCTAAAAATGTTCAACGGAGGAATGAAATGAAAGACATAGAAGAAATAACAAACAAACTTATTCAGTTCCGAAACGAAAGGGATTGGGGACAATTTCATAATTCTAAAGACTTGGCATTAGCAATATCAGTCGAAGCGAACGAGTTGCTTGAATTATTTCTATGGAAAAATGCAAATGATGCTGATAAAGAAAAAATCAAAGAAGAACTTGCTGATGTTTTTGCGTTTGCG
>JANOVK010000100.1:0-10900 GCA_031417315.1 Chitinophagaceae bacterium
AATGGCGATTTAATTTTAGATGGGCAAGGAGACCCTAATGCCTTATTTATTTTTAAAATAGATGGTGCATTAACAATGGGTACATTTTCTAATATTGTGCTTATTAACTCCGCCACTTTGTGCAATGTGTATTGGCGAGTAAATGGTGCTTTTGATTTAGGAGATAACTCTTTTTTTAAAGGAACAATAGTTGCTAACGGTGCTATTACATTAGAAGGAAGTTCGTCATACTATGGCAGAGCTATTTCTATTGGAGGTGCCATTTCTTTGCATAGCAATTTAGTTGCTGCAATGGAAGCACCAGTTGTGCCAACAATTACTGGTAATTCAAATGTTTGTATTGGACAAAATACAACATTAAGCAACACAACCCCAAGTGGTGTTTGGAGCAGTAGTAACACAGCATTAGCTACTGTAAATAGTAGTGGTGTTGTATTAGGTGTTGCAGTAGGAAGTCCAACTATTACTTACACAGTAACGAATGATGGAGGATGTATTTCATCACAAACTAAAATAGTAACGGTAAATAATGTTCCAACCGCAAATATTAGTGGTAGTTCAACCATATGTTCTGGCACATCAACTAATCTAACTGTAAACTTAACAAATGGTTCTCCTTGGAGTATTACTTATACAGATAGTACAACACCTGTAACTATTAATGGTATTAGCACTACACCATATTTAATTAGTGTTTCACCTACTATAAATACAAAATATACTTTAACATCGGTAACAAGCAATGGTTGCAGTGCAAGTGGAAGTGATAGTGCTGTTATTACAGTTCTTGCAATTGTGCCTGTTGGTTATACACGCAGTTGGAATGGTTCTGTTAATACAGATTGGAACAATGCTTCTAATTGGTGTCCAACTTCAGTTCCAACAGTTTTAGATGCTGCTTATATTAATCGTGTAGCAAATCAGCCAACAATATTTTCATCAACATATTCGGTAAAAACTGTTGGCATTGATTCTGGAGCAGTAGTAACAATTGATTCCATTGCAACATTGGCGATTAAAAATAGTATTTTAAGCAAGGGTGAAATATTAGGATTAGGTGGTTTGGTATTTGATGGTACTAATTTAGACACCATTAGTGGCACAGTTACTATTGCCAATCTAACCTTAAACAATAATGCTGGTGCAACTATTAGTAGTGGTAATGGAAACATTTTAAGCATTACAAAAGTACTAACAGTTACTTTGGGTACATTAACAACCAATGGTAATTTAGTTTTAAAAAGCAATGCAAGTGGCACAGCACGTTTAGCTGAATCTTATGGCAACATTAGTGGCAGTGCAACTGTTCAACGCTATATTCCAGGTAAACGAGCTTGGAGGTTTTTAACTGCACCATTAAGCAGTAATGGTTTAAGTGCAGTAAACCTTAGCAGTAGTTGGCAATTGAACACTTATATTGTTGGACCAATTGGCACAGGATTAGATTTCTCTTCCCCAAGATACAATTTTCAAACTTTTAGCAATTCTACTTGGGGAGATGTATCAAACCCTACCTCTACAACATTATTTACAAATGCTACAACAAATAGTAATAGAGCTTTTGCAGCTTTTATAGTTGGTGATAGAACTGCTTCTAATTTAACTATACCAAATTTTAATAACACAACACTTAGTGCAATTGGTAAATTATTACAAGGCACACAAACCCTTAATCTAAGTGCTTTGGCTCAAGATGATTATGCTTTTATTGGTAATCCTTATGCCAGTCCTATTGATTTGAATTCAGTTTATTTGAATGCTGCTACAACCAATATTTATCGCACTTTTTATACTTGGGATCCATTAATAGGAACAGGTTTAAACACAGGTGGCTATGTTACTATTAGTTGGGATGGAAGTAGTGGCTACGAAATTGTTCCTCCAACTACAGCACAAACACAACACATACAAAGTGGGCAAGCTTTCTTTATACAAGCCAGTGCTGCAAGTGCTGCTGTTGTTAGCTTTGAAGAGAATGATAAAAGCACCAATAGCTCAAACGAAGTGTTTGGGGCATTAAATAATACAACTGATAAATTATTCATCAATCTGCAAAAAAATACTGGAACAAATTTAGTAACAACCGATGGTGTGTTGGCTTCTTTTGGTGCTGCTTATAATCAAGCAGTCATATGGAATGAAGATGCTGAAAAGCTAACTAATAATGAAGAAAGTATTACATTAACAAGAGGTAGCAATTGGTTAAGTATAGAAAGAAGACCATATATTTTAACAAATACTGATACTTTGTTTTTACGTATTAATAGATTAACAATTAACACCGCTTATGCCTTCCAATTTCAACCAAAAAACTGGGATGCAGGAATGCAAGCATTTTTAGTGGACAACTTATTATTCACAGAAACACCAATTAGTTTATACACTAATAACACTATACAATTTACAGCCACATCTGTTAATTTAAATAATAGATTTTATATCTTATTCAAAACTGGAGTTTTAATTAATTACAAACTATTTGCTCAAGCTCAAATTAAAGACAAAGCAGTAGAAATAACTTGGAAAATTTCAAGTGAAAATGGTGTTAAAGAATATTGGATTGAAAAAAGTTTTGACGCCAAAACTTTTGAAGAACTGGGTGTGCAACAAGCTATTGGTAACAATATTTATTCATTTATTGATAAGGCTACAACTATTACTGGTGCTGATTTTAAGGTATATTATAGAATTAAAATGACCAATAAAAATGCTGAAATAAAATACAGCAATGTTATTGCCTTAAACCTTAAATCTCAAACTTCAACTCCTATTACTACTTATCCAAATCCTGTAAAAGGTGGTATGATTCAATTACAATTAACCGATGCCATAGCCGAAGGAAATTATACTGCAAGATTGTTTGATGTAAGTGGTAAACAAGTTGCAATAATGAGGTTTGTGCATACTGGCGGAATTGCTACAAAAGTTTTACAATTGGGTAATTATTCAAATGTAGAAACTGGAGTGTATCAGTTAATCATCAATGGAAACAATAGTGTTCAAATTTTGCCTATTTACATAGTGAATTAAATTCTTTAATAATCAATAAAAAAGCATCAAAATAAAAATATAAATTATGAAAGTAAACTTTTTCTTAGTTCTTATTCTTGCAATTGTCTTTTTTGAAATAAATCAAGAATCGTTTACAACAGAGTTAAAAGAATTATCTACTACAATCAGAGGTTATGTACCAGAATTTTCAAGTGCAAATAATGAAAATGAAAGTAATAGTTATAACGAAGAGTATGATGTGAGTGTTGATTATGTAAGCAATAATTTAGGCGGTGAAAATAACAATACTGAAGTCTCAAATTATTCATCAACAACTAATACAGCTAGTCCAAAAAATGAGAATACAGTTCAAGCAACTTCCTCAAAAACTACTGAAAACACTAATGATATGTATGCTGCTAATAATAATACTCCTGTTAATAATTATGATTATAGACCAAATAATAGCAGCAATGCAGGAACGCAATATAATTCTTACACAGACCAAGTAACTACTTCAACCACAATTGACGAAGCAAGTGCTTCATCAAGTCGAGAAACAACTCCTTCTATTAGTACTGAACCAACTCTTGATGATAACACTAATTCATTAGCCACTCCTGGTGCTCCAAATCCACCAGGTGGAGGGGGGCAAGACCCTTTTCAAGTTCCTCTTGATGATTACTATGCTATAATTTTTCTACTCGTTGTATCAAGTATTATGGGATTGCTTAGCTTAAAAAAACTAAAAATTGTATAAGTAAATAATACTGTGTTAAACTAAAAATACCGAAGCACTTTATTAATTTCTGCCAAACACATGTTTTAAAATTTCAGTAGTTCTTGCTGCTGGGTCTTTTCTAATTTTTTGTTCTTCAATGGCAAGCTGATAAAATAATCCATTTAAAGCTTTTTGTGTAACATACTCTGTTAAGTCGGGATTTATTTTATTTAAAGTAAAACGATTATAGTTTGTAAATAAAGTATTCCAATGTTTTGTAGCATCAATTTTAGCTAAAGCTTTATCAACAATTGGTTTAAAAGAATTTGATAATTCTACAGAAACTTGTTCTTGTAAAAAATTTGTTGCAGCAGTATTACTTCCATTAAAAATATTCCAAGCTTCGGTAATAGTCATATTTTTTATGGCATTAATAAATATTGGAGCTGCTAATTTTGTTGCTTCTTCGGCAGCCCTGTTCATATTTAAAATTGCAGCATCAACCTGATTTCCCATGCCAACATTTCTTAAACTTGTTTCAACTTTTATTGCTTCGTAAGGCATTAAAATTTTTACGTTTTCGTTTTTAAAAAACCCGTCAGCTGAAGATAATTGAGCTGTACCTTTTTCAATGCCTTTACTTAATGCTTCTTTAATTCCTTCAATAATATCTTTTGTAGAAAGCGAATCGTTTTTTTGTACAATCATTTTTTCAATTTCACTTTTTGGTTTTTCGATTGCTTTTTTTAACTGATCGAATTGAGCATAAGTGCAAGTAGTAATGCTAGTAATAATAATTAATAATAAATATTTCATAAATAAAGTTTCTATACAAATTCAAATATAGTGCTCAAGTATAAATTGCAATTCAAATTGCTATTATTTTAACAAGTTTGTTGTATCTAAATTTACGAGTTTATAAATTTAGTTACGGCAATATCAGCTTCGCTACATGCAATCTGTAAATTATTATTAATAATATTTAAATTGAAATGATGTTTAAATGATATTTCGAAATTTGCTTTGTTTATTCTATCTGCAATACTAATTTGAGTTTCTGTACCCCTTGCAGATAATCTATTTTTCAATTCATCAATACTTGGGGGTTCGATAAAAATTGATAGGGTAGATTTTTTAAATTGTTGCTGAACATGTATTGCACCTTTAACATCAATATCTAAAATTGGAATTTTCCCTGCATCCCAAATTTTTTGTAACTCACTTTTTAAAGTTCCATAATACTTTCCTTCGTAAACCATTTCCCATTCAACAAATTCATCATTTTCTATTTTCTGTTGAAAATCTTCAAGAGGAATAAAATGGTAGTCAATTCCATTTTTTTCATCGCCACGAGGTTTGCGAGTTGCAGCTGAAATTGAAAAAGCGAGGGTTGAAAATTTATTTAATAAATAATGTGTAATTGATGTTTTGCCAGCACCAGAAGGTGCAGTTATAATTACAATTTTATTTTTTTGATTCATGATAATTTGAGGTGCAAATTAAAATAAATGTAATTGATAAATGATAAGATACTTTTAAAATAAAAAAAGAGGCTAAAACTTGTTACAGTTCTAACCTCTATGTCAAACAATCAAAACTAAAAACAAAAACTATTTGATTCAATCATTTTAGCAGAAATTCTTCGTCTAGATTCTTTGGTATTGTATGAGTCTACTTTTGTAAATCTTTTTAACCCAATTAGCATCATTCTTAATTCATCACCATCAGCAAAACTGTTTAACGCATCTTTTCCAGCTTTATTAATTTTATCTGCAGCATCGTATAAAAATGTTTTCATCATATCTTCTGAAATACTTGCAGATTTGTGGTTTGATGAATTTAGTTTTATTACTCTTAATAAGGCACTTTCGCAATGAAAAGTTTCAATGGCCATATCAGCAATATTCATTAAAACTTCTTGTTCTTTTTCTAATTGCATCATTAGTTTTTGAACAGCTGCACCAGCAACCATTAATATTGCTTTTTTAAAATTGTTGATATATTTTAACTCTTTTGCAAAAGCAGCATCATCATCAGAATTAAAATCTGGAATGCTCATTAATTCTTTTTGAACATTCATTGCCGGAGTCATTAAATCTAATTTTCCTTTCATTGCACGTTTTAACATCATATCAACAGTAAGTAATCTATTAATCTCATTGGTGCCTTCAAAAATTCTATTAATTCTACTATCTCTATAAGCTTTACTAATTATGTATTCATCACTAAATCCATTGCCACCATGTATTTGTACGCCTTCATCCACCACATAATCTAACGCTTCACTGCCAAATACTTTTAACATTGCACATTCAATAGCATATTCTTCTGCTGCACCTAATAATGCTTTGCCAAAAGATTCGCCATTATTTAGTAAATCTTTTTCTTTTATATCTATCCAATTACTAGTTCTATATAAAGCAGATTCTGCAACCCATATTTTTATAGCCATTTCTGCCAACTTATGTTTTATGGCTCCAAATTTTGAAATAGGTAATTTAAATTGTTCTCTATTATTGGCATATTGAACTGAAATTGTTGTAGCAGCTTTGCTTGCACCAATAACTGCAGCCCCTAATTTTAAACGACCAATATTTAAAATATTAAAAGCAATAATGTGTCCTTTGCCAATTTCTCCCAATACATTTTCTACAGGAACCCTACAATCTTGAAAATATAGTTGAACAGTAGATGAGCCTTTTATTCCCATTTTATGTTCTTCTGGTCCTTGTGTAAAACCTTCATACCCTTTTTCAAGAATAAAACAAGTGAATTCTGTTCCATCAATTTTTGCAAAAACTGTAAAAACATCGGCAAAACCACCATTTGTAATCCAACATTTTTGTCCATTTAACAAATAAAATTTTCCATCTTCACTTAATTTTGCAGTAGTTTTTGCACTTAATGCATCGCTGCCACTATTTGGTTCTGTTAATCCATAGGCACCTTTAAATTCACCAGTTGCAAGTTTCGGAATATATTTTTTCTTTTGTGCTTCTGTGCCGAAATATAAAATGGGCAAAGAACCAATGCCAGTATGTGCAGCCACTGCAACGCTAAATGCATGACCTCCACCTAAACCTTCATTTACAATTGTAGAAGTTACAAAATCTTTATCAAGTCCACCATACTCTTCAGGAAATGAAGTTGATAATAATCCTTGTTCACCTGCTTTATCCATTAAGCTTTGCATTAAGCCTGGTTCTTGTTTATCTAGTGCTTCAACAATAGGGGTAACTTCAGTTTCAATAAACTGATGGCACATTTCCATCACCATTTTTTGCTCATCATTAAAATCTTCTGGTATAAAAGTTTCAGCAGCATTACTTTCTTTTATTAAGAATTCGCCACCAGCTATCATTTCTGCTGATTGTTTAACTTCTGGAGATAGTAATTTGTTATTGATAAATGTTTGTTTCATATAGTTAAATATTTGAATTATTGTTTAAATTATCGTACACTTTTTGCAACACATTTTTTACTGTTTCAATTTCATTTTTTGTAATACCAATTAAAGCTTCGTCCATAGTTTGATTGGCAATAATTATGGTTTGTTCTTGTAGCTCTCTGGCAGCATTTGTTAAAAAAATAAAATTTACTCTTTTATCATTTGTGTTAGATTTTCTTACTACCAAATTAAGTTTAACTAAATTGTCAATTAATCTTGTAATACTTGGCTTGTCTCTATAAGTTTTATCACACAATTGTTGTTGATTTAAACCATCTTCTTTCCACAAATGATACAATATACTCCACTGTTCAATTGTAATTTCAATCGATGAGTTTCTAAAATTTTTTTGCATTCTACGTGCAATAGCAGCAGCTGCCATTGCATTAATTACGCTATAAACTTCTCCTCGTTTAAACTGATTATTTGCCATATAGTTGTTTATGCAACTATTCAAAGATGAGTGAGATTTTTGGAATGACAAAAAGAAATTTGCCACAGATGGCACTAATTATTGGTGTTAAATAGTGCTAAGTACTCATACAGAATTAAAATATATTAATTCTCTCACAGAATACACAGATAGCACAGATATTTTCCGTGCTATTTGTGTATTGTGTGAGCAAAAAATAAGTAAAAGATAATTTTGATAGACTACTTATCTGTGGCAAATAAAGAATCTTTTTTTATCCTCATTTAGGGGTTAGGGCTGTATCTTGCACAACTTATGCAGGAATATTTAATTGGATTAAATGAAAATCAGAAAGAAGCCGTTACTCATATTAATGGGCCATTAATGATTATTGCTGGTGCAGGTAGCGGAAAAACTAAAGTTCTTACCACTCGTATAGCTCATTTAATGGAAAACGGAGTAGACTCTTTTAATATTTTAGCCCTCACTTTTACCAATAAGGCTGCTGCCGAAATGAAGGAAAGAATTGAAAAAATTCTTGGAAATAACGAAGCTAGAAATTTATATATAGGAACTTTTCATAGTGTTTTTGCTAGAATTTTAAGAGCCGAAGCATATAGATTGGGTTATCCAAATAATTTTACAATTTACGATACCGATGATAGTAGAAGTGTAATTAAAGCTATTGTAAAAGATTTAAATTTAGATGAAAAACATTATAAGCCAAGCATTGTACACAATAGAATTTCAGCAGCAAAAAATGCTTTAGTAACTGCTGAAGAATATGCAGAAGATAATTTATTAAAACAAGAAGATGCAAGAGCAAATAGAGATGCTATTAGTAAAATTTATTTAGCATATTCTGCTAAATGTTTTAATAATGCAGCCATGGATTTTGATGATTTATTAATGAAGATGTATGAGTTATTAAAATTTCATAACGAAGCTTTGCATAAATATCAATACAAGTTTAAATATGTTTTAATTGATGAGTATCAAGATACCAATACTGTTCAATATCAAATAACAAAATTATTAGCAGCAGTTCACGAAAATATTTGTGTTGTGGGAGATGATGCACAAAGTATTTATAGTTTTAGAGGGGCCACTATCGAAAATATTTTGCAATTTAAAAAAGATTACGATGATGTAAAAGTGGTGAAACTAGAACAGAATTATAGAAGTACTCAAAACATTTTAAAAGTAGCTAACGAAGTTATTAGTAATAATAAAAACCAATTACCAAAAGAACTTTGGACAGAAAATGCTGATGGAGAAAAAATAAAATTGGTAAGAACAATGACTGATAATGAAGAAGGAAAATTTGTTGCTGATACCATTCAAGAACAAAAACTTCGCAACCATTATTATAATAACGACTTTGCTATTTTATATAGAACAAATGCACAAAGTAGAGCATTTGAAGAGAGTTTAAGAAGACAAGGAATTAAGTACAGAATTTATGGAGGATTGAGTTTTTATCAGCGAAAAGAAATAAAAGACATGCTTGCATATTTACGAATTATTGTAAATACAAAAGATGAAGAAGCATTAAAAAGAGTTATTAATTATCCAATAAGGGGAATTGGAAAAACTACCATTGAAAAATGTTTAACATTTGCAAAAAATAATAATATCAGCTTTTATAATGTGTTAGAACGTGCTGCTGAATTTGGTTTCAGGGCAGGCACACTAGAATCGTTGCAAAATTTTATTATAATGATTCGATATTTTAAAAGTTTATTAACTGATAAAAATGCATATGATGTAGCTGTTCAAGTTGGTAAAAATACAAATTTGGTAAAAGATTTATTTAACGATAAAACAACAGAAGGATTAGCACGATACGAAAATGTACAAGAGTTATTAAACTCTATAAAAGAATGGACAGAAAGCCCGAGTAATGAAGATGGGGAACTTGGTGAAAAAACTTTAGGAACTTATCTACAACAGATTTCTTTACTTACTGATGCAGATGATGATAAAGGAGAAAGTGATGTTGTAAAATTAATGACAATACATGCTGCAAAAGGATTAGAATTTAGTTGTGTTTTTGTTGCAGGAATTGAAGAAACATTGTTTCCAAATGCAATGTCAATAAATACTAGAGAAGAATTAGAAGAAGAACGCAGATTATTTTATGTAGCTGTAACCCGTGCTAAACAAAGGTTGTGGCTTACTTATGCAAATGCTCGATATCGGTTTGGTCAGTTACAACAAAATGAACCTAGTAGATTTTTAGATGAAATGCCTGAAGATTGTATTGACAAGTCGTATGCTGGTGGAAATTTTAAAAATTCAAATTCAAATTGGGGAAATAACGGTACTGCATACCAAAGAATGCAAACGGGTTTTGGTAATCGATCAAATTCTGAAACTAAAAAAGAATTAAATCCTATTTTAACTGTAAAACCAGTTCGAACAGGAACCATAAATCATATACCATCAGAGAATTTTGAAGCAAGTGATACAGCTGGTTTACAAGCTGGACAACAAGTAGAGCATCAAAAATTTGGTTATGGATTGGTTGAAAAAATTGATGGATCAGCCCATAATCCAATTGCTACCATTAGATTTGATAAAAATGGAGAGAAAAAAATTATGCTGAATTATGCAAAGTTGAGGATTGTAATTAAGTAGAATATTTTAACTTATTTGTTATTTCGATAAAAGAAAAAAATCAATTAGCTAATTTTCCTTTTTTTATCTTTGTCATCTGAATTTATTATTATGATAACAACTGGCAATCCAATTATAAGTATTTATACAGAGATGACTCCCAACCCTGAAACGATGAAATTTGTGGCAAACAAACTATTGTATCCAGGTAAAAGTATCGATTTTCAAGATGAAAGTACTGCAAATCCATCTCCACTTGCAAAAATGCTTTTTAGTTTCCCGTTTATAAAAAGTGTTTTTATAGCAAGTAATTTTATTACAATTACAAAAACTGTAGATACCGAAGATTGGCAAGATGTAATTCCATCTGTAAAACAATTTTTAAAAGAATATTTAGAAGGTGGTGGCATTGTTGTAAATGATGAGGAAGTTTTAAAAGTAAAACAAGAAGCTTCTAATACTGTAAGTGCAGATGATGATGATATAGTAAAAAGAATTAAAGAATTATTAGAAAATTATGTAAAACCCGCTGTAGAAATGGATGGTGGTGCTATACAATTTAAAAGTTATAATGATGGGGTTGTAAATTTAATGATGCAAGGATCTTGTAGTGGTTGCCCAAGTAGTATGGTTACACTTAAAGCTGGTATTGAGGGTATGATGAAAAGAATGATTCCTGAAGTTACAGAAGTTGTAGCTGAGTCTGATT
>JANOVK010000101.1:0-12521 GCA_031417315.1 Chitinophagaceae bacterium
ATTCAAGAATTAAATGATGCAATTAGAAAAGCAAATGAAGTTTTAGGAGGAGATGTAAACAAAAATTATTTGCATGAAGGTATTTTAGACTTACACAAACCTTATGTTGATGATATTATTTTGGTAAGTCCTTTGGGTAAACCAATGAAACGAATTCCAGATTTAATTGATGTTTGGTTCGACAGTGGTGCAATGCCTTATGCACAACATCATTTTCCTTTTGAGAATAAAGAACTGTTTGCAAAAAATTATCCTGCAGATTTTATTGCTGAAGGTGTAGATCAAACTCGTGGTTGGTTTTATACCTTACATGCTATTGGATCTTTAATAAAAGAAAGTGTAATTGAAGAATTAGAGAAAGCAAATTTACCAACAAATGAAGTTGATGGCAGAGCTTACAAAACTGTTGTAAGTAATGGTTTGGTGTTAGATAAGAATGGTGTTAAAATGAGCAAAAGGTTAGGCAATATTGTAAATCCTTTTGATACTATTGAAAAATTTGGAGCAGATGCTACTCGTTGGTATTTGGTTACTAATGCTAGTCCTTGGGATAATTTAAAATTTGATTTAGCTGGCATTCAAGAAGTACAAAGAAAATTCTTTGGAACATTGTATAACACTTATCAATTTTTTGCTTTATATAGTAATGTAGACGGTTTTGCTTTTAAAGAAGCTTATATTCCTTTAGAACAAAGACCAGAGATTGACAGATGGATTCTTTCTTCTTTAAATACTTTAATTACTAAAGTAACAGCAAATATGGAAGATTATGAGCCCACTGCTGCTGGAAGATTAATTGAAGAATTTGTTGATGAATATTTAAGTAATTGGTATGTGAGATTGTGTAGAAGAAGATTTTGGAAAGGCGAATACGAGCAAGATAAAATTGCAGCTTATCAAACTTTGTATGAATGTTTAGAAACTTTAATAAAATTGATAGCACCAATTGCACCATTTTTTAGCGAAGCCATCTTTCAAAATTTAAATGAGGTTACAAAAAAGCATAATGTAAAATCAATACATCATATTTCTTATCCAAAAACTAATGAAACTATTGTTGATGTTGCATTAGAAGAAAGGATGAAATTAGCACAAGATACTTGTTCGTTAGTTTTATCGTTACGAAAAAAAGTAAATATTAAAGTTCGACAGCCTTTACAAAAAGTAATGATACCAGTTTTAAATCCAGAGATGAAACTTCAATTAGAGAAAGTTAAGGATTTAATAAAATCTGAATTAAACGTAAAAGAATTAGTTTACTTAACAGAAACTGATGGCATTATTAAAAAGAAAGTAAAAGCCAATTTTAAAACTTTAGGAACAAAATTGGGTGCCAATATGAAAGAAGCAGCCAATCAAATAGCAAATTTTAGCCAAAATCAAATTTCTGAAATAGAAATTCATGGAGAAACAGAAATAGTTATTCTAAACTCAAAATTCATTATTCAAAATAGTGATGTTGAAATTATAGCAGAAGATATTCCAGGCTGGTCTGTTGCTTCAAAAGGAAACCTAACGGTTGCTTTAGATATTACAATTACCGAAGAACTTCAAAAAGAAGGCAATGCTAGAGAGTTTGTAAATCGAATTCAAACCATTAGAAAAGAGAGTGGTTTTGAGCTTACAGATAGAATAAAAGTAATTGTAAAAGATAACCTTACAATGGTTAGTTCTATTAATGAATATAAAAACTATATTTGCGGCGAAATTTTAGCAGACAGTATTAATTGGGTACAAGATATAAAAGGGCCTTCAGATGATATTGAAGTAAATAATACGCTGCTTAAAGTATTGGTAACTAAAAATTAATGCATCATGGCAACAAAAAAATCTGCTCCTAAAAAAGTAGTAGCAAAAAAACCTGTAGCAAAAGCAAATAAACCTGCTGCTAAAAAAGTAGTAGCAAACAAACCTATAATAAAAGCAAGTAAACCTGCTGCTAAAAAAGTAGCAGTTAAAAAGGTAGATGTAAAGAAAGTAATAATTAAAGAATCAAAAGTAAAAGTGACAGAAAAAAAAGTAGAGAAAGCAAAAGTTGTAAAACCGGTTAAAGTTGAAAAAATAAAAGTTGAAAAGCCGATTAAAATTAAAGTAGAGAAGCCAGTTAAAGTTAGAAAAACAAAGGTTAAAAAACCCAAAAGAATTATTAGAGTTTCTAAACCTCCTAAACCTGTAAAAGCTTTAGGAATAGAAAAAGCAACAACGGTAATTCCAGTTAAAAAAATTGTGCCTAAAGTAAAAGAAGAGCCAAACAAAAATTTTAAAATACCTAAAATAACAACAAAATCAAGTGTTACTTATTCGCCAGGTTATACACCAATGGACAAACGAAAAGAAGAACAGCAACCACATATACCTATGGTAAGATATACAGATGCAGAGTTAAATGAATTTAAAGATTTAATTACAAAAAAATGGGAGTCGGCTAAAAAAGAATTAGCCTATTTACAAGGAGTAATTACTCATAAAGACGATATGGGTGGAGATAATAATGATGGAAGATACATGACTATGGAGGATGGAAATATCAGCATGGAAAGAGAACAAATGAGCAATATGGCTAGTCGTCAGATTACTTATATCGATCATCTTGAAAAAGCTTTACAAAGAATAGAAAATAAAACCTATGGAATTTGCAGAGTAACATCAAAATTAATTGATAAAGCTCGTTTACGTGCTGTTCCTCATGCTACATTAAGTTTAGAAGCTAAACTTGGATTAGTTAAAGCTGGTGAATAATAATTAATAATAATTTAAAAACCCTCAATCAAAAAATTGAGGGTTTTTTATTTTAATACTTTTTTATTTATAATATTAGCAATCTGAAAAATAAAAATGATTAAAAAAATAGGGTTATTAGTAAACAAAAAAGCAGCAAATGGTAATAGTTTAAAAATAAGTACTACAGTTTGTGAAATATTAAATTCAAAAGCAATAGATTTTCAATTATTTGAAAATAATTGGCCAAACGATTTATTGCTTTTTACTGAAGTTTGGGTTATAGGCGGAGATGGGACTTTAAATTATTTTATAAATAAATTTAAAAATTGTAAAATACCAATTGCCATAATAAAAGGTGGAACAGGAAACGATTTTGCTTGGAAACTTTATGGGAACTGTACGCTAGAAGAACAAATTTCAACTATTTTAAAATGTAATAAAAAAGCAGTAGATGTTGGAGTTTGTAATAATAATTATTTTTTAAATGGTGTTGGAATTGGATTTGATGGAGAAGTTTTAAAAAGTATGAAATCGATTAGGTGGATTGGGGGTCACTTGGGTTATTTAATTGTAGTAATAAAAAAAATATTTGGGTTTAAAGAGTATAAATTTAATTTAAAATTCGATGATAAAATAATCGTTGGAAAGTTTTTATTAATGTCAATATTCAATTCATCAAGAACAGGTGGTGGATTTTATATTGCACCAAAAGCATTAATTAATGATGGGTTGTTAGATGTTGTTTTGTGTAAACCATTATCGGTGTTTAAACGATTAATTAATTTACCAAAAATTGAAAAAGGAAATCATTTAGAACTCCCATTTATACATTATTCTAAAACAAAAAAAATTAGTATTGAATGTGATGATAGTGTGCCTGCACAAATTGATGGCGAGCTAATTAATTCATCAAAATTCGAAATAAATATTATTGAATCTCATTTTTACTTTTTATTTTAATTCGTAGAGTTATAAAAAAGTTTTATATTAGCTTTCAAATTCGTTTTATTTAATGACCCAAAATCTCTTAATTGAAGCTTGTAATTTAAATGATGCTGCAGCACAAAGAGAGTTGTATAATCGGTATAGTAGCATAATGTTTGGAATTTGCTTTAGATATGCACATAGAAAAGAAGATGCTGAAGATATGTTGCAAGAAGGATTCATTAAAATATTTAGTAAAATAAATAGCTTTGAGCATAAAGGAAATTTTGATGGATGGATGAAGAAAGTAATGATTTACACTTGTATCAATTACCTAAAAAAGAATAAAAAATTTACTGAACAAATAAGTTTAGATGCAACATTTAATGTTATATATAAAGAAGAAAGCATTGCTAGTAAATTATTGGGAAAACAAGTAATGGATTGTTTAATGATGATGCCATTAGGGTACAGAACAATTATTAATTTATATGCCATTGAAGGCTATAGTCATAAAGAAATTGGTTTGATGTTAGAGATAGCAGAAAGTACTAGTAGAAGCCAATATATTAGAGGTAAAAATTTATTAGAAACAATATTAGTAGATAAAAAAATAATAGCAGATTCAGTTTCACGAACTGAATGGCTATCATTATTGAGTAGTTAAAATGAAGAATAACCAAAAAATAAATAATAGTTTCGAAAGTTTACTGCAAGATGAAGCAAAAAATTTTCGTGCTTTTCCATCAGATCATGTTTGGGAAAATATTCGTTTTAATATTCATGGAAATAATAAGTGGCCAGCATTATCATTTCTTTTTGTAACAATTGTACTTGCATTAACAATAGTAACAATTTTTAATTATCCTCCAGACAAATTTCTTTTGAGTAAAAATTTTGTAAACAAATCAAGTGTTGTATCTAAAAATAAAATTGCAGAAATAAAAATTCAAAAACATAAAAATTATATCGAAAGAGAAAACGATAAAACTGTTGTTTTGGCTTTTACTAATTTTCCAACTATTCAAGTTTTAAATATTTCAAATGTAGAAGTTGAGGAAAACTTCAATAAACAAGCTGAAGTTGCAAATAACAAAAATTTAATTTCAGAAGTTGAACAGACTTCAGTAATTCATGATGAAGCAATTTTAAATAATTCAAACAAAGAAATAAATAATAAACAAATTTTAATTGAGGATAATGCATCTACGATTCAACCAATACCAATTACTGATTTAAAAGTTAATTTATTGGCAAAAGAATTTAAAATGAATAGCAATTTATTAGTTAAAAATAAAATTGAATTTTTAAATCACTTTGCAAAAACTTCAACACCAAAAAAATTAACTAAAAATAAATGGAGTATTCAATACTATGCAACCTTATCTAATAGTTATAGATATTTAGTAGATGATAAAACGAGAGGAAATTATTTAGTAAATCCAACTGATAGAGTTGCATTAAAAAATGATGTAAATAATGTGGTTCGTCATAAACCTGCATTAGGTGGAGAGATTGGCGTATCATTTTTATATGGCGTAACTAAAAACTTCTTTATTAAAACTGGTTTACAGTTTAATATTAGAAAATATGAAATGGATGCCTATTTAGAAAATGGAAATGCAGTATTTAGTTATGTACAAAGTAATCAGCTCAATTCCCTTTCAATTAAATCGAATTATACAACTCAAAAAGGAAATACAAAAACAAATTTAGAAAATAAATTATATCAAATATCAATACCGATTGGTTTGCAATGGGATTTAATTAATGGAAGTAAATGGGGTTTATCTGCAGCAGCAACTATACAACCCACACTTACTTTAAATAAAAATATTTATGTAGTTTCTACCGATTACAAATATTATGCAGATGGGAATGCTTTTTTTAGACGATTTAATATAAATACTAGTACAGAACTTTATGTAACCTTAAAGTCTAAAAATTCTAAATGGTTTTTTGGTCCACAAATTCGATATCAAACACTTCCAACCTATAACGATTTATATCCTATTAAAGAAAATAGAATTGATTATGGGGTAAAGTTTGGAATAATAAAATCGTTAAACTAGTTACAAAATTTATTTCAATTTAAGTCAATACAATACTTTTACAGTATGTATAAAATTGCCACTGTCTTTATAATAATATTATTTTTTTTAAGTGCTTGTAAAAATAATAAAGCCAACGAAATTAAACAATCAGCTACTACAGATTCAACTCAATTATTACCAGTAATAGATATGTTAATTGTAGAGGTTAACGATGTTGTTAAAACGCCTTATTATTTATATAAAATTTCTCAAAACGAGAATGAAAAAAATAAGAAAGATTCGATATCATTAAATAGAGAAGAGTTTAAAAAAATTGTTGAGCCCTTAATTCAAATTAATTTGATCGATAAAAAAGGTAGTAAAAATTTTACTGAAACTATTTTTTTAGATTTATCAACACATAGTATTTCAATAATTCATACTCCCATTTTAAAATCGAATAATATAAAAAGTATTACGACTTTATTAAACGATGAAACAAAAAAACTTAAAAGTATTTATATCGTTACTGATAATACGAATCGAGATACTTCAATCACTACTAATTATTTTTGGAAAGCAGAAAAAAGTTTAACTATTGCTAAAATTGTTACCTATAAAAACAAGCAAATACTTTCACAAAAAAATTATATAAATTGGAATGATGTTGCTTATAAATAATGATTGCAATTGAATTTTTAAATATAGCTCCCTCTTTGCCCTCAAACCCTGGTATTTATAAATATTTTGATGCAGCCCACAAAATAATATATGTAGGTAAAGCAAAAAATTTAAAGAAAAGAATTAGTTCTTATTTCAATAAAAATCAACATAGTTTTAAAACTATAGAGTTGGTTGATAGAATAAAAACAATAGAATTTACCATTGTTGATACCGAACAAGATGCTTTTTTATTAGAAAATTCTTTAATAAAACAATATCTTCCAAAATATAATATTAGTTTAAAAGATGATAAAACTTATCCGTTTATTGTTATAAAAAAAGAACCCTTTCCACGAGTTTTTTTTACAAGAAAAAAAATAAATGATGGGTCAGAATATTTAGGTCCATTTACCTCAGTTTTTTATGTAAGAGAGTTGTTAACTTTCGTTAAGCAATATGTTCCTTTAAGAAATTGCAAATTAAATCTTACCAAAAAAAATATTGAAGCCAATAAATTTAAAGTTTGTTTAGAATATCATTTAGGTAATTGTAATGGGCCTTGTCAAAACTTTCAAACTGATGAAGATTATAATATTGGGCTACAACATTTAAGAGAAATCTTAAAAGGAAATGTAAGCCATGTTATTTCTAAATTGAAAAAACAAATGGTTGATTTTTCTAATAATTTAGAATTTGAAAAAGCAGAAATGCTCCGAAAAAAAATAGAGCATTTAGAGAATTACCAAGAAAAATCTGTCATAGTAAATAAGTCAATTACTAATGCCGATGTGTTCAGTATTTTAAAAGAAGATAATATTGCCTATGTAAATTATTTAATGATAAATAATGGCACAATTGTTCAAACCCATACACAAGAATTAGAAATTAAATTAGATGAAACAGAATCTGAAACTTTACAATTTGCTATATCATATTTTAGAGAGACGTTTAATAGTATTTCAAACGAAATAATTGTCCCATTTAAAGTAGATTATTTATGCGATTTTATTAAGCAAACTATTCCAAAATCTGGCGATAAGTTTAAGTTATTAGAACTCTCTTTAAAAAATGTAAATTATTATAAAGAAGAATTAAGAAGAAAAAGAATTTTGAATATCGATCAAAAATCAACAAAAGAAATTCTTTCAGTGTTACTTGAACTACAAGATAATTTAAAATTAAAAAATTTCCCAGAACATATAGAATGTTTTGATAATTCTAATTTCCAAGGAAGTTTTCCGGTTAGTGCTTGTGTAAGTTTTAGAAATGGGTTACCATTTAAAAATGAGTATAGAAAATACAATATAAAAACTGTTAAGGGTATTAATGATTTTGCATCAATGAAAGAAACTCTTTTGCGACATTATAAAAGATATATTGATGAAAAAAAAATTTTGCCACAATTAGTAATAATTGATGGTGGAAAAGGGCAGCTAAGTGCAGCTTTAGAAGCTATTGATGAATTAGATTTAAATGGAAAATTAACTTTAATAGGATTAGCAAAAAATGTAGAAGAAATTTTTTTTAGTGGCGATAAAGAATCTATAAAATTAGATTGGAATAGTGAATCATTAAAATTGGTAAGAAGAATTAGAGACGAAGTGCATCGCTTCGGAATTACCTTTCATAGAAATCAGCGAAGTAAAGGAGCAATTAAAAACGAACTGCAACTTATTGATGGTATTGGACCACAAACTATAACATACTTATTAAAAAAATTCAAATCAATTAAAAAAATTAAAGAGCAATCTGTTGGAGAATTAGAAAAAATTATAGGTTTAAAAAAGGCTGTGCTATTGTATAATGAAATAAATACAGCAAAGAATTAAAGTCGGAGTAGTATTTTTTTGAAAAGTATTAAAAAATGGGGAAATAAAAATTTATTGAAACAAGTAATTGACATCAGTAGAATTCTTTACAACTTTCGTATAATTTGGATAAGTTATTTTGCTTAACCAAATTTAATTTAATAAAATGAAACATCTTTTTTTATGCTTATTTATTTGCTGTAGTTTTTTTGTAACAGCTCAAACTCCTTTTGGCACTGGCTCACAGCCAACTGCTCCTGCAAAACCAGTAAGAATTAGTAAGCCTGTTATTGACAGTGCAACTATATATTACAACCTTGGTTGGGATTATTACAAAATGGATTCTATGGGGCCTGCAAGATATTATTGGGACATGGCCACTTATGTTAAAGGAAGTATAACCTCAAAATATGCAGCCTATAATCGTTTAGGTTTAATGCATCAAAATGGTGAAGGTGTTGCAGCCGACATGAATACAGCTTTATATTATTATAAAAAAGCTGCTGGAGTCCCAGGAAGATTTGGCAACCCAGATGCATTAAAAGCATTAGGTGGTTTTTATGAAAATGGTTTTGGAGTTGAACAAAGCGATAAGCTAGCTTTGGCTTTTTATTTAAAAGCGAAGCAAGCTGGTAACGAATATGTAGCTGATGATATTAAGAGAATACAAGATAGAATTAGAAATAAATAAAATGAGTATAGCAAAAACTTTTTTAGCCGAAGTTTTACAAGAAGCTTCAGCTACGAGAAAGCTATTGGCAACAATACCTTTTAATAAGGCTGATTTTAAACCTCACAAAAAATCGATGAGTTTAAAAAGATTAGCAACACATGTTGTAGAAATTTCTGGTTGGTGGAAAGAATGTTTATTGCAAGATGAATTAGATTTTTCAAAAGGAGATTATACGCCAAAAGAAATTAATTCTACTGATGATTTATTAGCAATGCATGATGACTTAATTGCAAAAGCTACTAAAATATTAAACGAAATTTCTGAAGAAGAATTTTTGAAACCATGGACAATGCGAAATGGAGAAATGATTTATTTTACAATGCCAAAAGCAGCAGTAGTACGTACTTGGTGTTTAAATCATTTGTTTCATCATCGTGGTCAATTAACAGTTTATTTGAGATTATTGGATGTGCCTTTGGTAGGTATGTATGGCCCAACAGCTGATGATCAATCTATGTAATTTTTTTAGTTTTGTTTATTTTAAAGCCTCATGTTATTGAGGCTTTTTTTAATTAATTTAGAATATAATTTATATAGCATTGTTAAAAGGAATAAATGTTGGTGGCATAAGAAAATAAAAATTACTATACTAATAGAATTGTTTGCAGCATTAGGTTATAGCAAAGTAATTATCTATACACAAGGTGAAAATATTGCAGATCTTGGTGGACTGCTTTTAGGCATAGATGCATTTAAAAAAACTGAAGCTTATAAAAGTGGAAAAAAGATTGGTGGCTTAACACCTTTACAAAGATATTTTTTAGGGTATGGTTATAGTTGGATGTATCAATCTAGTAAAGAATGATTAGCCAATCAAGTGAAAACAGATGTTCATGGTCCAGAAAAAGAACGTATTAATGGACCAGTAGTTAATATACCAGAATTTTATGAAGCTTTTGGCATTAAGCCAGGAGATAAAATGTATAGACCCGATAGTTTAAGAGTAAGCATTTGGTAATTCTAACAATATTTTTAGAAACGAAAATATAAATTTGTTTATTAAATTTTATTTTATGAAACAACTCATAGGCTTATTAGTTTTCTCAGCAATTTTGTTTTCTTCTTGCAAAAAAGATGATAGTCCAACTATTACGACAACCAATGTAACCTCTACAGTTTCGAGTGGTAATTGGAGAATAACCTATTTTGCAGAATCTGGTGTAAATAAAACAAGTGACTACAATGGCTATTCTTTTACGTTTGCAACAGGTGGCATAGTAACAGCTGTAAAAACTTCAACAACAGTTTCAGGCACTTGGTCTGCTGGTACAGATAATTCAACAGTTAAATTAGTGCTAGCTTTTACTGCAACTAATTTTACTAGTTTAACAGATGACTGGCACGTTTTAGAAAGAACTGATACTAAAATTAGAACAGAACATGTAAGTGGTGGAAGTGGAATTACAGACTATTTAACTTTTGAAAAAAACTAAAAACTTCTTATCAATATTTTAAAGGGTTACGATGTAACCCTTTTTTTATGCTAACTTTATTGTATGATTTACATAGCATTGTTGAAAGGAATTAATGTGGGTGGTCATAAAAAAATTAAAATGACAACCCTAGCAGAAATGTTTACAGCATTGGGTTATAGCAATGTAACCACTTACATTCAAAGTGGGAATGTTGTGTTTGAATCTAAGAAAACTGATACATTAAAACTTGCAACAATCATCTCACAAAAAATAAAAGAAACTTTTGATTTTGATGTTGATGTAATTGTAAAAACAAAAGAAGAATTGGAATTTGTTTTCAATAACAATCCATTTATAAAAAATGAAATAGAAAAACTTTATGTTGCTTTTCTTTCATCAACCCCCAAAGAAAAAAATATTGATTTAGGTATTTATGAAGATGCTGAATATCAAATTGTTAATGATGTTGTATATATGGTTTTCAAAACTAAAAGCAGTGATTCAAAACTGACCAATAATTTAATTAAAAAAAAATTACAAGTAAATATTGCTACCACCAGAAACTGGAAAACTGTAACCCAATTGGTTCATTTAACTAAGGAACCTCTTAAATAAACAATAAATAAAATGAGCATTGTTCAATTACAAAAGCTAGCAGTAAATATAATTTTCAAGAATAATTTCAATTCATAGTTTTCCAAAGTAATGCCGATATTTTTTTAGTCAACTGCCAAGCTTCATTATTATTCTCCCAACTATTATCTAAATTATTTTTAGTACAAATGCAAAATATATAACGACTCTTTTTTCCATTTACATAAACCACTTCACTTCTACTGGCATTTACTGCACCATTTTTACTAGCAACAAAAACACCTGCAGGAATTTCTGAAAGTGCTTGTTCATCCCAATAATTTCTACTTAATAAACGTAGCATTTGTTGGCTAGATGTTGTTGATAACAAATTTTCATTTGCTATCATTTTAAATAAAGTAACCATTTCTTTTGGTGTAGTTTGGCCCCACCCCATTTCGGTTCTGTTATTTTCTCTACCAGGTGTTCTGCTATTTACTTTGGTTTTTACAAATCCTAAACTATCCATTAATTCATTAATTCTACTGCCTCCACCAGCTAAGGCTTGTAACCACAAACTTGCTGTATTATCGCTGGTAGTAAGCATTAGCATAATTACTTTTGATAATTCTATTTTTTCATTGGTTTTAAAAGAACCTAAAATATCTGAACCTGCATACAGTAAAGAATCTTTGTAGGTTAAAGTTTGATGATATTGTAATTCGCCTCTTTCTATTTTATTCATAATGCCAATTAATATAGGCACTTTAACCATGCTAGCTGTAGAAAATAAAGTATCGGCATTTATTGAAACTATTCTGTTTCTTTTTAAATCATATACAAAAATTCCTGCTACACCTTTATGAGATTGAAGGAGTGGTTCAATTTCTTTTTGTAAACGATGGTTTGTTTTTTGAGAGAAAGAAATATTGAAGAAAAAGATAAAAATAAAAATAAAAATTATTCTCATAATAAAAAATTGGCAGAACTAAATTATTATTTTAGTATTAGATAGAATAAAAAATAAATTTTAATAATCTATCACTTGCTCCTGAATATGCTCTGGCATTGCTCTCCATTCATATTGCTGTGTTCTGAGTTGTGGCTCAAAACCTGCTTCTTTAATGGCATTTTGAATACTCTTATAAGTAAATCTATGTGGTGCACCAGCTGCACTCACAACATTTTCTTCTAACATAATACTTCCAAAATCATTGGCTCCAGAATGCAAACAAATTTGTGCAGTTTGTTTACCAACTGTTAACCAACTGGCTTGTATATTTTTAACATTAGGTAACATGATTCTGCTGATGGCTATCATTCTAATATACTCATCTGGAGTAGTTAAATTTTGTACACCACGAATACGCGTTAATAAGGTATCCACATCTTGAAATGTCCATGGAATAAAAGCTAGAAAACCTTTAGCATCTACAGGTTTTTTTGCTTGCACTTCTCTAATTTTTACCAAGTGTATAAAACGTTCTTCTAAAGTTTCAACATGACCAAACATCATAGTTGCACTAGTAGTAATATTTAAATTATGACATTGATGCATAATTTCTAACCACTCATCTGCACCACATTTTCCTTTGCTAATTAATCTTCTAACTCTATCAATTAAAATTTCTGCACCAGCACCAGGCAAAGA
>JANOVK010000102.1:0-2279 GCA_031417315.1 Chitinophagaceae bacterium
CGGCCTAATGTTGGAGTACCCACTGGTACAGTAATTGGCATACCTAGATCAACCGCTTCAACACCACGTTTTAAACCATCTGTTGAACGCATTGACACTGCTCGGACTTTGTTATCACCTAATAATTGTTGAACTTCAAGAACCAATAAATCCAGTAGCTCCAGTCACTAATACTTTCATGATATATTAATTAATTCTTTTTAAATACCCATCTGGTGCTAAAGTAATTGATAATTTATGTTCAATAGATTTATCAATTTCGAAATTCTGATTAGTTTTTACAAATTCCCAAACAGCTGTTTTAGGATTATTCCCTTTGTCCCAAGGCCTATCTGGATAATAATTTTCTGTAACATCTTCAACCCAAGTATCAAAAACAATTAAATAAGAATTTAATGAGACAAATGGAGAATATAACTCTAACTCTTTTAATACATGATCATGAGTATGAAATGAATCGAGTATTACCATAATATTTTTCTTCTCAGTTGCAAACTCTTTTACTTTCTTAATAGTCTCATCAGCAATTGAAGAACCTTCAATTAATTTTATTCGTTTAAACATAGGATGATTTTCTATTTCATCTCTGTTATGTTTTCGAATATCAATATCTATAGCAATTACTTCACCATCGCCACCTAATAATTCTAACATAGAAGCACTAAAAATTATGGACCCACCATGTGCAATTCCTGTTTCAATAATTAAGTCTGGTTTAATTTGCCATATTAACTCTTGTAATGCCATTGTATCGTGAGGATGTTGAATAATCGGCCTTCCCATCCATGTAAAATTATAAATGAATTTTTTATGCATTGTTTCTTGAACCCATTTTTTACCTAATGCTAAAAATTCTTCATCCTTTCCTTGTTCTAGAATGTTAAGTTTTACATCATCCTTAAATTTTTGAATTTCGTCCATAAAAGTTTTTAATTAAATATTTTTGATAATTGAGCAGAAAATTGTTGTGGAATATAATTAAATTCTGAAATTATTTTTTCGTTTGAAATAATAGGAAAAATAGTTTCTTTAGCGTTTTTATTTATTGTATACGAAAATGTATAATATTTTTTTAATTCAGTCACGATTTGTAATATAGAAGTATTTATTCCAGATGCAATATTATAAATCTCATTGCTATTGCTTATTGATATTTTATATAATAATTGTACAACATCATCTATATGAATAAAATCTTTTGAAGAATTTTCAGTTTGATAAAATTCAATTTCATTTTTATTTTTAATTTCATTTATAATTTCGAATAAAAAATTATTAGATAAATTTGAATTCCCAATAACATTTGACAATCGAACAATTTTAACCTTTTTCCCACTTGACAAACACAATCTTTCTCCAGTTAATTTAGATAAATTATAAAGGTCATCAGCATTATGTGGGTCAATAATTATTTTATCATCTTCATTTGCAAAATTATTTGTTGAATTTATATATACTCTTGTTGATGACAAATAAGTTAAAGATGTAAAATTGTATGTAGAAAGTACTTCACATAGTTTACAGATATGTGCCTCAATAGTTTCAAAAGGTTTTGTTCTAAAATCAGAAGTCAATCCAATACAATAAATAATATCTCCCAAATTTTTGTCTGTTAAATTTTCATCCCTTTTAGGAGAATAAAAATTTATATTATTCTTTTTAAAAAAAATTATTAATTCAGAACCAATAAATCCAGAAGCTCCCAAAACTGTTATCATTTATGTTCTAAATTTTATTGTTTTTATTGGGTTACCAGTACAAATTGCATAAGCTTCAATCTCTGTATTTACAATACTTCCAGCACCTATTACTGCACCATTTCTAATTATTGAGCCATCTAAAATTATAACTCCTGCACCTATCCAAACATCATCTTCAATAATTATCCCTCCTTTACTTGGTTTAAATCTTTGCTCGATAATTAATTTATCTTTTAACTCAAATTGATGATTAACTGGAGCCAATGTACAATTGGCTGCAATTAAAACATTTTTACCAATTTTTATTCCATTTCCAGAATAAAATACACATCCAGAATTAATATAACTATTTCTTTCAATTATAATATCTCCAACTCCTCCAGTAAATTTAATTTTTACAAAAGAGTCAATCATAACATAATCTTCAACTACTAACTTGCTTCCTTTAGTTGAAGTTTCAATATCGCTTAGTTTAGAAATAATTGCTTTATTTGAAATAATATTCATTTATACTTTTTTCATTATAATATTTTTAATTCAGGTATGGCAATTACAAATTTTCCACCCCAATTTTTTATA
>JANOVK010000103.1:0-22965 GCA_031417315.1 Chitinophagaceae bacterium
TAAAAAAGAAAAGAACGACAAGTCGAAACATTTAACAGAACTTGGGTTTAATAAAGAAAATTATAAAGAACTAATAGAAGAGATTATAAGAATTGCAACAACAAATGATATTATTCTATCAAGGGAAAGTGAATTTGGAAATTTATATCAAATAAGAGGTTTGCTTAAGCAATCTTTGATAGTAACAATTTGGATAGAACAATTAGAAAATAATCAATATCGTTTTATAACATTATACCCACTTTAATATGAAATATTCATTATATACAGAAGTACAACTTACAAAAAATTTACCTTATTTAAATTTCATTAAAGGAGATGTAGCTACTATTGTGGATGTAAACGAAAACAATGGTATCTATACTTATTGCCTTGAATTTTTTGATAATAATGGAAATACTTTAGACGTTGCAATAGTAAGTGAAGATGACATACAAAAACCATTAGAACATGGTGTTGTTAATTATAGAGAATTACAACAAATTAAATAATAGTAAGTCTAATCTTATTCTCAGCTCTATTAGGCTTGTAGCCTCATAGCTTTATTTAGTTGCTTTAAGCAACATAGTAAACCTGCTAAACTAAAAGTTTAGCAGAGCAAAAACTAATGAGTAAAAGATTACAATTATATTTAAACTCTTAAATGAGAATCTGCAATAAAATTCCTTTGCTTTTACAACTTTACACTTTCGATGTAAATATGCCTGAAGATGGTTTATACGAACTCACTATTATACATAAATCAAATGGAGAAATGCAGAGTTTTCAAGGCAATACATGGGGCAAAGTAATTCATCAAGCTTTTGTGCATATGAATAGAACATTAAAACAAGAAGAAAAAAAATTACTCCACAATTATTAATTCAATCTGTTTAAAACCAGTAAGCTATTAAAATGATTCCCACATTTTAATTAATTTACAATCTTTTTAATCACTTTTAAGTTATAAAATAAAGTTGAACACCTATGCAACATTTATTAAAAGAATGTTATCAAATAGGTAAATTCTACTTAACTTTCACTTTTAAATTTATTATATGAGAAATATTTTTACTAAACTTTTAGTTTTTTCACTAATTATTTTCTTATCTATTTCTACTGCAAATGCAAATAATGTAATAGTTTCTGGCTATGTTAAAAATGCAAATGGAATAGCAATAGCAAATAAAGCAGTAAACATTTCAACTGATAGTATTGCTGGTGGTGCTTTAACTTGCAATATAACACACACCAAATTTACCAATGCCAATGGATTTTATTCTGATACTTTAAGATGTACTTCCTCAAATATTAATTTGGTTTATACAGCAACACTTAATTGCAATGGCGTTTATTTAACAAATTCTAAAGTTCCAGTTCAAGGCTCAAACATAAATTTTAAGTATGTTGAAAGCAATTTTGTTATTTGTATTAATCCACCTATAAGTTGTAATTCGTTTTTTAATTTTACAATTCAAGGTAATAATGTTGCATTTAATAGTCAACAAAGTTCATTTACACCTGGAGATAGTATTGTTACCAGAAATTGGTCGTTTGGAGATAGTACGTATTTAAGTTCTAATCATGTAAATCCTTCACATACTTATACTCATGCTGGAACTTACAATGTTTGTTTAAAAATTATTACAGCAAGTGGATGTACAAAAACTTATTGTGCAACAATTATCATTCAACCAGCAATTACAAATACTTGTAAAGCAAATTTTGTACATCAAATACAAAGCAAAACGGTAAGTTTTATAAATACATCTTCCGCAGGAAATGTAGCAAGTACCATTGTTTCATATTATTGGAATTTCGGTTTAAATAATGGTTCTGTTTCTACTTCAACAATAGCAAATCCAACTTTTACTTTTCCAACAAATGGTAGCTATAATGTTTGTTTAAAAATTACAACTTCGAATGGTTGTATTAATGATACTTGTAGAACAATTATTATTAATGATACTACTAATACCAACCCAATATTTTGTAATGCTATTGTAACTTTTGCACCTGGACAGCAAGCCAATTCAATTAAATTTAATAGTTCAAATAGTTTTGCAGGAAATGGTGATAGCATCATTACAAGAACTTGGAATTTTGGTGATGGTAGTAATATTTTAACAGGTAACATAAAAGATCCAATACATGTTTATTTAACGCATGGAAATTTTACAACTTGCTTGATAATTACAACAGCAAGAGGATGCACAAAAACATTTTGTGCAACTTTTACAATTCCACAACCTCCTATTGTAAGTGCATGCAAAGCAAATTTTAATTTTATTACTCAAGGTAAAACAACAAGCTTTACAAATTTATCAACTCCGAATAGTACAACAGTTCCTAACTCATATTTATGGCGTTTTGGTACAAGTTCAGCTACAGGTGCTTTAGCAACTTCAACATTAATAAATCCTGTATTTACTTTTCCATCAAACGGAACCTACATCGTTTGTTTAAAAGTTAGTACAGCAAGTGGATGTGTTAAGGATACATGTAGAACAATTGTAATTCATGATAGTTTAAATGCTAGTCAAAATAATTGCAAAGCAAATTTTATAGCTACAGCTGAGCCTCTGCGAAAATTTAAATTCAATAGTATAAATAGCTATTCAAGTTTTGGCGATAGTATAGTTTCGAGAATATGGAAATTTGGTGACGGAAATTCAATATCATCTGGAAATATTAAAGACCCAAGTCATACTTATCAAAATACAGGCACTTTTACTGTTTGTTTAACCATAACAACAGCCAAAGGATGTAGCAATACTTTTTGCATAAATGTATTTGTTGGTTCAACAGTAACTCAAAATTGCATGTCGAATTTTGTTGCTCAACCAATTGGTCCACGTACCATAAAATTTAATAGTTTTAATAGTTTTGCTGGATTAAATGATAGTATTATTTCAAGACTTTGGTCGTTTGGTAATGGGTTAAGTTTAGGTGGAAATATTGCCACTCCAACTCATCAATATAATGTTGCAGGCACATTTAATGCTTGTTTAAAAATTACTACTGCAAAAGGATGTATTAGTTATTCTTGTAACACAGTTACAGCAATTGATTCAACTAATATTTCACCAATTACAAATGGAATTAAAATTGTGGTTTTATATCCTAATCCTAATAATGGAGAATTTTTAATTGGAGTTTGGAGTAACATTCAAAATGTAGTTTCAAATATAGAAATTTATGATGCTTTTGGAAATAAGAAATGGCAAAAAATAAATACTATATTAAATGCTGGAAATAATTTTATAAACATAAATGCAAAAAACCTTCCACGTGGTTCGTATGTAATTCGAGTAATTACCAATAAAGGAACAGATTCTAAGTCATTTTATAAAATGTAATCATCAAATAAATAAACTTTAAAAAACTTCGAGCTCTACTCGAAGTTTTTTTTTACAACAACCCTAACATAAGAAATTAAGGTTCTTACTTTAACAAGTTTACTTTTGCAACATGCAACAAAAAAATTATTCAGTAGAAACTATTTTAAACAATTTAAAAATTTCTGCCCTAAACGAAATGCAGTTATCGGTTTTAGAAACAAACAAATTTAACAACGATATAAAATTACTTTCCGCAACAGGCTCTGGTAAAACATTGGCTTTTTTATTGCCAGTTTTAGAATTAATAAATCCAGAAAATAAAAAAACTCAAGCATTAATAATTGTACCATCGAGAGAATTAGCACAGCAAATTGAAATTGTTTTTAAATCAATGGGGACAGGGTTAAAAATATCAAGTTGCTATGGTGGCCATAAAAGAGAAATTGAAGAAAATAATTTGGTTCAAGCACCTTCTATAATTGTTGGTACTGCTGGCAGATTAGCAGATCATATTCGCAGAGGCAACATTACTATTGATACCATTGAAACATTAATTTTAGACGAGTACGATAAAACTATGGAATCTGGATTTACAGAAGAAGTTTCATTTATAATTGGATCATTACCTAATATTAAAAAAAGAATTTTAACATCAGCAACTATTGGAAAAACAATACCAGATTTTATTGGATTAAAAGATGCAGTTGAATTAAATTTTTTATCTGATGAAGAATTACCAATAGAAAAATTATCTATTAAAAAAGTAATAAGTGAAGATGCTGATAAAATAGAGTCTTTATTTAGATTAATTTGTAAATTGGGAGATAAATCTACAATTGTTTTTTGCAATCATAGAGATGCAGTTGAAAGAACAAGTAAGTTATTAATTGATAAAGGAATTGTTAATGAATTTTATCATGGTGCAATGGAGCAACAAGAACGTGATAGTGCTTTGTGCAAATTTGCTAATGGAACTGTGAATGTATTAATTACTACAGACCTTGCTTCTCGTGGTTTAGACATCCCCAATATTCGATATATAATACATTATCATTTACCACATTCAGAGGATATTTTTACACACAGAAATGGACGTACTGCAAGAATGGATGCAAGTGGAACTGTAATTTTAATTTTATCGAAAGAAGAAGTTTTACCAAGCTATATTGAAACTTCTATTGAACATATTATTTTACCTATAGATGTTCAGTTACCAGAAAAACCAAAATGGTCTACAGTCTTTATTGCAGCAGGCAAAAAAGATAAAGTAAATAAAGTAGATATTGTTGGATTTTTAACTCAAAAAGGGGAATTAAAAAAAGAAGATATTGGCTTGATTCATGTTAAAGATTTCTTCTCATTTGTTGCTATAAAAAAAATAAAAATGGGTACAACTTTAAGATTAATTAAAGATGAAAAAATAAAAAATAAAAATGTAAAAATTGATATTGCTAAATAAGTTTAGCAACCTCAGTTCTTACAATACTTCTAGAAATTTTATCAACTTCATTATTATAATTTATTGCTCCAGTAAACTTTGAATGTGCTTTTATTTTTTCAAAATTTATTTTCAATAAATTTGTATAGTTAAATAGTTGGTTTATTAAATCTGAATTATTTAACTCCGCTCCTTTTTTTGTAATAAAATTTTGATGAAGTAGCTTTTGCTTCCTAGAAATTAATCCAACAACATATTGGCTATCGGTAATTATTTTTACTTCATTACATTTTTTATAATAAGATAAAATATATTCAAGTGATTTTAAAACTGCCAATAATTCCATTCTATTATGTGTGGTGTCTATTTCGAACCCAGATAAATTAATTTTAATATCATCAATAAACAGCATTGTTGCCCAAGCCCCCAACTTATGTTGAGTATGACAACTACCATCTGTGTATATAATTGCTTCTTGCATAAATTAATTTAAAAATAAACAACTATACGCTCGTTTTACAATTAAGTTTTGATTTTATTTATTGATATTCGCCGTTTAATAAAGTGAAATAATAATGATAGAACAAAAAAGAAATAATAGATTAATGCCAATAGCATTTTCTATAATTTTTTTATTAGGATTAATACTTGGTTATTTTTTAAATAACAATGGCACATCAACTGGGTTTTTAAGTGGAAAACGAAACTCAGCATTACAAGAAATTTCTAACTTAATTAAAAATAAATATGTTGATGAAATAAATATTGATAGTATAAATGCAGCAGTTGTTGAAGATGTTTTAGCTCGCCTAGACCCACATTCAATTTATATTTCACCATCAGATTTAGAGCAAGTAAACAATCAAATGGAGGGCCATTTTATTGGCATTGGAGTTATATATGATAATATAGATGACACCCTTACCATACTAAAAATAGTAAAAGATGGGCCGGCTGAAAAAAGCGGTTTACAAATTGGAGATAAAATATTAGTTGCAAATGATACCTTTAATTTGTTGGGAGTAAAAACAAATGATGCCAATATAAAGAAAAATTTGAGAGGCGTTTCGGGAAGTATTTTAAAACTAAAAGTTTTAAGAAATGGTTTGGAGAAAAATATATCCATGAAAAGAAAAGCTATTTCAATTCCTTCGGTTGATGCAGCTTATATTATTAAACCAAAAACAGGTTATATAAAAATTAACAAGTTTGCAGAAAGGACCTACGAAGAATTTATGCAAAATTTAGAAAGGTTGCAAAAAGAAAAAATTGAAAATTTAATTTTAGATTTAAGAGGAAATGGTGGTGGATTTATGCATGCAGCAACTTTAATAGCAGATGAATTTTTAGATGGAGATAAATTAATAGTATATACACAAGGAAATAAATATGAAAAATTTGAATTTAGATGTAAAAAAGAAGGGTTATTTGAAAAAGGGAAACTAACCGTTTTAATTGATGAAACTTCAGCATCTGCAAGTGAAGTTTTGGCTGGTGCTTTACAAGACTGGGATAGAGCTATAATTGTTGGTAGACGTAGCTTTGGCAAAGGATTAGTACAACAACAATTTAACTTAAGCGATGGTGGTGCATTAAGATTAACTATTGCAAAATATTATACTCCGCTTGGACGAAATATTCAAAAGTCTTATAGTAGCGGAAAAGAAAAATATTCGCATGACATTGAAGAAAGATATCACTCTGGTGAACTTACAAAAGGCGATAGCATAATAAAAAATGGCAAATCTTTTAAAACTCCAAAAGGAAATATTGTTTATGCAGGTGGAGGTATTAATCCTGATTATTTTGTTGGATTTGATACAACTAAATTATTTTGTTATAAACAAAATTTTAGTGATATCATAGATAAATTTATACATAAATATTATATGCAAAATAAAAGCAGTTTTGTAAATTTAAAAACTGTAGCAGCTATCGATTCAAAAATTAGCCTTACAGAATTAGATTGGAATTTATTAAACAAAATTGCTGTTAGAGATAGTATAGATATTTCTAATTTTTCTTCAACAAATAAAGATTTTATATTACAAATTCTTAAAGCAAATATTGCTAAATTTATTATAGATGATAACTCCTATTATCAAATAATAAATTCTACAGATAAATCAATTCTAAAGGCTATAGAATTACTAAATTAATTTTTATTGATTAAAGAGTAAATTGTTGAATCTAAAAATTTTCCATTATAAAAATAATTCTCTCTAAAGAAAGCTTCTTTAATAAAATTATTTTTCTCCAATAATTTCTGCGATGCATAATTTTTTGGATTAATGTTTGCCATTATTGAATGAAATTTTAAATGGTTAAACCCGTAATCAATTACTATTTCAATTGCTTCTTGCATAAGACCTTGTTGGTGAAATTTTGGATGCAAAATATATCCAATTTCTGTTCTATAATTTTCCATATCCATTCGCCAAAAACCAATGGTGCCAATAAGTGTAGTATTTTCTTTTAAACAAATAGCCCAAGTAATAGCTTCATTTTTACTATAGAAATCAGTTATCACTTCTATTAATTTAAGAGCATCATCTGGCACAACTGCAATTGGTCTGTCAATATATTGCATAGCCAATTTATTTGATCGGATTTCAAAAAAATCGTTTACATCATCATTATTAATTTGTCTCAATAATAATCGATTTGTTTTCAATACTGGGAATTCTGTAAAATTTAGTTCTAACATATTATATACTATTTTATCTAAACATTTGTTCTGCCAACAAAATACTTTCGGGCTTTCCAACGTCTAAAAATTTATCATCAGAATGGTTATAAGCAACAATTTTATTCGAGTTCATTAAATTTAAGTACACATCAACCATTGTAAATTTTCCATCAAATTCGACCAATGAAAATAATTTATTATTAATAATATGAATACCACTAAATGCAAGCCTGCAATGCAATTCATTGTTAAATTCCTCAATTCCTTTAACTGTATTCGTAGCAGAATTTAACCAACCACAAAGATTTTTTTGATTATCAAATACAAAATATCGCGAAGTAATTCTTTTAGTAACTGCTAAAGTTGCAACTGCATTTTGCTGATTATGAAATTCAAACATTTCGTCAATATTTAAACTCGTTAATACATCAACATTCATTAATAAAATATTCTCCTCATTTTTAAAAAATGGAATTGCTTTTTTAAAACCGCCGCCTGTTTCTAAAACTTCTTTGCTTTCATCACTAAAAATAATTTCTGCACCCCAACCATTGTATGTTTCAACTAAATTAATTATTTGCTCTGGAAAATGGTGAATATTTATTATTATTTTAGTAATGCCATAACTCATCAAATACTCAACATTAAGCTGTAATAAACTTTTACCATTTACTAATGCCAATGCCTTAGGATGCTTGTCTGTCCAAGGTTTTAAACGTGTACCTAAACCTGCAGCCAAAATCATTGCAGTATTTAATTTCTTACTATCACTCATATTATATAACCCAATTATTGCTGTTAGTATGTCTTAAATCAACCTTTAATTTATACTTATTTTTCAAATGTCTTGCAGTTTGTTCAGCTGCAAAAACACTTCTATGTTGCCCACCTGTACAACCAAAATTTATTTGCAAATTTTCAAAATCTCTTTTTAAATAATCTTCAATACTAATATCAATTAAATCCCAAACACTATTTAAAAATGCATTCATTTTTGTTTGTTGTTCTAAAAACTGAATTACAGGTTTATCTTTCCCTGTTAGTTTTTTGTACTCATCAAATCTTCCTGGATTTAAAATACCTCGCATATCAAAAACAAAACCTCCACCATTATTAGTTTCATCTTTAGGAAATTCTTTTTTATAGCTAAAACTATTAATTTGTATTTTAAGCTTCGTTACTGTTGTAGCTTGTGTTGGCGTAAATTTATTTATAATTTCTTTACTAATTACCATTGCTAAAACTTTATCAAATTCTGGAGTTTCAATTCCAATTTTTTTATTACTTAAAAAGAATTTTAAATTATTTAATGCAAGTGGAATACTTGCTAAAAAATGAGCTTTCCTTTCAAACAATCCTCTAAATCCATAAGCTCCTAAAACTTGTAAAAGCCTTATTAAAACATAACCATTATACCTGTTAATAAAACTAGTTTTATCAATATTATTGTTTAATAATTTATTTGCCTCATCAATATAATAATTCAATAATTTTTCTTTCCACGCCTCGCTTAATTGTGCTTTTGCTTGCCATAATAAACTTGCAACATCGTATTGCAATGCACCTTTCATTCCCCCTTGAAAATCTATAAAATTTATTTCATTGTTTTTAATCATAATATTTCTACTCTGAAAATCTCGAAACATAAAATATTTATGTTCTGCATTATTTAAATAATTTGCTAAAACTTCAAAGTCGTTTAAAAGAAGTTGTTTATCATATGGCTTTTGTAAAGTGTCTAAAAAATAATATTTAAAATATAATAAATCGCTTAGTATCGCTTGCTTTCCAAACTCTTTTGCAGTAATACATTCATTGTAATTTAAATTTTTATCCCCAATAATTTGAAGTGAAGCTAATTGCTTTAAACTTTTTTTATATAACTCTAAAATTTCATCTGTAAAGCCATCTTCTTCTAACTTATCTAATAAACAAATAGCACCAACATTATCTTGAAAATAAGTTGTAAAATTTTTATTAACTGCCAAAATTTTTGGTACTTGAATTAATAAATTTTTAAAATGATTTGAAAAATAAATAAAGGTTTTATTTTCTTTTACATTTTCGCTGCAGGTTGCAATAATTTTATTATTATCTTTTGTAACATTAAAATAAATTCTATCGCTTCCACTTTGTGGAATTTTATCAATTAAATCTGGGTAAAATCCATAAGTATCAAAATAAAGTTCATTAATAGAATCGATAAAAATTTGCATATTAAACGAAAGTAATTAAGTAGTTCTAAAGAATAAAATTGAGATGAAATTTGCAATATTTAAAAGCAAGGATATAAATTTAGTTATTGGGCTTGATACAAAAACAAATTACCTTAATTTCACGCCCTATTTAAAACTAAAAATTAAATTGTGCATCTTTCACAATTTTAAAAAAAATAATGATATGGCTGATGTGATTTTAATGCCTCGATTAAGTGATACTATGACTGAAGGAGTAATAGCATCATGGCAAAAAAATGTTGGAGATAAAGTAAAATCTGGAGATGTTTTAGCAGAAATAGAAACTGATAAAGCTACTATGGAATTAGAAAGTTATAAAAACGGAACTTTATTACATATTGGTACAACAACAGGTGGAAAATTGCAAGTAAACGATTTGTTATGTATTATTGGTAAAGAAGGAGAGGATATAAGCAAATTATTAATTAGTAATCCAATTAAAGAAGAAATTGCATCAGTAATTATTAATGATAAAATAGAAATTGTTTCTGATAAAATAGATGCAAGTAAAATGGATGAAGTTGTTTTAATGCCAAGATTAAGTGATACTATGACGGAAGGCGTAATTGCTAATTGGCAAAAAAATGTTGGTGATGCTGTAAAAAAAGGTGATGTGCTTGCAGATATTGAAACTGATAAAGCCACCATGGAATTAGAAAGTTATAAAGATGGATTTCTGCTATATCAGGGAGCAAAAACTGGAGAAAAAATATTAGTAAATGATTTGCTATGTATAATTGGAAAAAAAGATTTGAAAATTGATTCAATAGTAGAATCTTTAAAAAATAATGGAAAATCTAAAACCAAAGTTTTAGAAACAAAAGATGAATTAAGTACCTCATTGATTAATTCAACACAAAATATTCAGTTGTCAGATGTGCATGAAAATATTATAAACGAAGGAAGAATATTAGCCTCTCCTCTTGCAAAAAAATTAGCTAGCGAAAAAAGTATAGATTTAAAATTTGTAAAAGGAACTGGTGATGGAGGTAGAATTACAAAATTGGATGTTGATAATTATGATAGTCAATTAGTCAGTAAGTCAGTAGAGTCGGTTATCCCTTCTACAAAGCAGCCAATTAACCAATCAACCAGTTCTTATACTGATGTACCTATTAGTCAGATGAGAAAAGTGATTGCAAAAAGATTAAGTGAAAGTTTATTTACTGCCCCACATTTTTATCTTACAATGAGCATTGATATGGATGGAGCAATTATTGCTAGAAATAAAATTAATGAATCGGGAAAAGTAAAAGTTAGTTTTAATGATATGATAATAAAAGCCACAGCATTGGCTTTGAAAGAAAACCCAAAAGTGAATAGTAGTTGGTTAGGTGATACGATAAGATTTAATCATCAAATTAATATTGGTGTTGCAGTAGCTGTTGAAGAAGGATTATTAGTACCTGTAGTAAAAGATGCAAATAATTTAAGCTTTAGCCAAATTGGAACACAAGTAAAGGCGTTTTCACAAAAAGCAAAAGACAAAAAACTACAGCCATCAGATTGGGAAGGAAATACTTTTACAATTAGTAATTTAGGTATGTTTGGAATTGAAGAATTTACAGCAATTATTAACTCACCAGATAGTTGTATTTTGGCTGTTGGTGGAATTACCCAAACACCAGTTGTAAAAAATGGAATAATTGTTATTGGTAATGTAATGAAAGTAACACTTAGTTGTGATCATAGAGTTGTAGATGGTGCTACAGGTTCTACTTTTCTACAAACGTTAAAAAATTTATTAGAAGAACCAGTAAAAATGTTAGCATAATCATTTCCATATAAAACTAAATAGTTGAAAATAAGCTAATTACAAATATATAATTTGTGCATTAAAGTAGTTGCTGCTTCAAAGTTTCCCCACAACATAAGAAAATAGAGTTTAAAATCGTTCATATTGGTATAATATATGTGTACCTTGTTTTAAATCGTTAAACTTTATACTTTATGAAAATAATATCGCTTTTGACTTTATCAGTTTTGTGCTCTCTGATAGTCAATTCTCAAAGCAGTACTTTGAAAGGAACCATTTTACCAAATCAGTATAAAAGTGTTCTTATTTCTCCTTCAACCAATAATTCTGCTGAAATATCAAGTCAAGATAAACCAGTATATAAAATAAATAATATTGTTTTAGTTGGTGGAAGAATGGATCCAAAAAAAGGTGGCAATGTTATTTTACCAAATTCGCGAAATAGTAGTGAATCAAATTATGTTAGCAGTCAGATTTTACCTCTTGCCTATGGAAGTTATGTGGGCTTTAATGGACCAATAATATTTCAAGCACCACAATCAAAAAAATCAGTTGTAACTGTTACTACAGATAATAAAAAAACAGTTATGAAAAGTACACCAATTGTTACTGAACCAATAAACAAAATTGAGAGTTTAACACAATTAACAACGAATTCAATTCAGCCATTAATTGCAAATGATAATAAGAGTTTAACTGATAATAGAAGCTTAACTGATGGATTTCAAAGTTTAGTATCGAAGGATAAAGAAATTGTAAATACTCCAATAAATCTTACACCATTAACAGATTATTTTCCTAAAGCTGAAAATAGTTTTAAACCAAAAGAAACTGTTGATCCTGCACTTATGAGTTTAACAAGTTATAATCCAAAATATAATAATAAAAGTTTAACTAGTTTACCAGAATTAGCATCTCTTGATAATATTTCTGAATCTCAAAAAATAAGAAATAATGAGTCGTTATTAAAAATGCCTGAATTAGGTGCTATTGAAGGAACAGCAAAAAATAAGCAAAAAGGAAATACTCCTGAATTAGCTCCAATAGAAGGAATAATAAAAAGCAAACAAAAAGAATTGATGCCTGAGTTGGCAACAATTGAAGGTACATCAACTAAAAATACACAAGGGAATTTAATACCTGAATTAGCACCAATAGAAAAATCAAATGAAGTGCAAAAAAATACTTCAATGATAGAGTTAGCACCAATAATAACTGAGTCTAGTTTTAATAATAACAAACAATATACTGGAAAACAAAAAACAGGAACTAGAGGTTATAACATCCCAAATGGCACTTCAACTAGTACATATAAATCTATTTTATTTAAACCTACGACTAATAAATCTGAAGAAAGTAATAATGCATATAGAGATGAAGTAATAAATTCTAAACCTTCTGCTGGTGGAGGAATGGGAATGCCAGCCTTAGCCCCTATTGAATATATGCCAAAAGTTAATCCAGTTCCAGAGCTTGCAGCTATTGAAGAAAAATATTTAAAAAAAGAAACTAATTTACCCATTCCAGAATTAGCACCAATCGAAAGTTTTACTCGTCAAGAAATACCACGAAAAGAATTATACGTATCTATTCCAAGTCAAGCTAAAAGCCCTAGTCAAGTTATACCTAATCAACATTATCACACTTGTAATTGTCTTTATTGTCAGAAATATGTTAATGCTCCTCAAAAAAAGAAACCAACAACAACTAAAAAATATACTACTAAAAAACCAACTAGTAATCAAAGAATTGTTTATATATACAGAGATGCTCCACAACCTACACAACCAACTGAAAGAATAGTTTACGTGCCGGCTCAAGAAAATCAACAATATTATCAGCAACCACAACCTCAACCTCAAAAACAAGAGCCCCAAAAAATAATATATAGAGATTATACAAACACTTATAATAACTCTGGGTATAATAAAGATTGTAATTGCCCACAGCAAGGAAATAGACAATCGGGTGGAGAAAATGATGTAAAAAAATATTATAACCCAAACAATTATTCTCCTGAGTTAACTGCTGGACCAACTTCTGGAGATTATCCTTTAAATAAAATTTCGAGTAATATTAATATGAGATATTCATTTTATTTAACAGATAGAGGTAAATACAGTGTTGGCGTTTATAATGAATCTGCCACAATTCTCTTATCTCAAAATGGAAAAGTAATTGAATATAAAATTAATACAGATCCAAATACTGATCCTTATGCTTACAACCCTAAAAAGAATTTCTTTGGTTCACCTGAAAGTATTGGAGGAGTTCCTATTGAATACAACTATAACAGAAGTGTTCATAAAATAGGTAACATAAAATTCGAATATGATTTTGAAGGATTCTTTAAAACTGTTGGCTCATCAAATATTTTATATACTTCAAGATCTAGTCTTGCAAAAGTTGATGGAATTGGAGTTAGTTACGATTCTGGTGGAAACGTAACTGGAGTTGACCCTAACAATGGAATTATAAGTTATAACCCAGAAAATCAAAGGTCAAGAAGATAATTATTAAAATAAAATTGATGGAGAAGCCGAAAGATTTAAATTATTTCTTTCGGCTTTTTCTATAATTGAATAATCTGAAAGTATTAATGCTTTAGCTTTTTTTATACAAACATCATGTTCAAAATGTACCGATGGTTTTCCATCTGTAGTTTTTACTGTCCAACCATCAGCTTCAGTATAAACATCTTTAGTTCCTAAGTTAATCATGGGTTCAATAGCAATAACTAAATTTTCTTTTAGTTTTGGGCCTGTACCTCTTTTACCATAATTTGGAACTTGTGGATCTTCGTGTAATTTTTTTCCTAACCCATGTCCAACAAGTTCTCGAACAACTCCATAATTATTTTTTATTTCAGTATGTTCTTGAATTGCATAAGATATATCTCCTATCCTGTTATTAATAATGGCTTTTTCAATCCCTTTAAATAAACTTTCTTTAGTAACTCTTACAAGTTTTTCATTTTCTTCCGTTGTTTCTCCAAGAATAAAAGTATAAGCATGGTCTCCATGCCATCCATTTAAAATAACGCCCAAATCAATAGAAATAATATCTCCATTTTTTAATTCAGATTTGTTAGGAAAGCCATGTACAACAACATCATTAATACTAGCACATATAGTAAATGGATATTTTTGATAACCCAAAAAAGATGGAATTGCTTTATGATCTTTTACAAAATCAAAACATAATTTATCTATTTGCAAAGTTGTAATTCCAGGTTTTAAAAAATTTGCAACTTCTGCTAATGCCTTACTAACTAATAATGCTGCTTCTTTCATATAAGCAACTTCAGCATCTGTTTTATAATGTATCATAAATTAACCACAAAGAAATAAAAAAAATAAACCTGTTAGAATTTCTAACAGGTTTAAAAATATTCAATAAAATTTATTTTAAATAAATTTATCTATAAAGTTGTTGTTGTAATTGGAGCAGAATTTTGTCTACCCTGAACTCTACCACTTGTCATTAACCCATCATATTGTTTCATCAACAAATAAGTTTCTGTTTGTTGTAAAGTATCTAAAATTACACCAACCATAATTAATAAACTTGTACCGCCAAAGAATGTACTGAATTGAGCTGTTACCCCAAGTTTTTGAGCAAACCCAGGTAAAATACCTACCACAGCTAATAAAATTGCACCTGGCAAAGTTACTTTATCCATAATTGCACCAATATAATCGGCAGTTGGTTGGCCTGGTTTAATTCCAGGAATAAAACCATTACTGCGTTTTAAATCTTCAGCTACTTGATTTGGGTTAAAAATTAATGCTGTATATAAAAATGTAAAACCAATTACCATAATTGCATAAATAAGCATATACCAAACATTACTATGATCGTTAAATATCTTTGTAATTCCTTGTGCCGATTCTATTTTAGTAAATGAAATTAAAGTTGGCAAAAACATTATTGCCTGAGCAAAAATGATTGGCATTACACCTGCACTATTAACTTTAATTGGTAAAAACTGACGAGACCCAGCTAAATCTAGATTTCTACTTCCAACAATTTGTTTAGCATAACTCAATGGAATTTTTCTTAATCCTTGTACCAAAACAATTAATCCCATTACCACAGCAATAAGAATTACCATCTCTATTAAAAATATTAATAAACCACCACCTGCTTTTTGGCTTTTAGCAGTAAATTCTTGAGTAATACTTTGTGGTAATCGAGCCAAAATACCAATCATTATAATTATTGAAGTTCCATTACCTAAACCTTTGTCTTGAATCCTTTCTCCTAACCACATTACAAACAAAGTTCCTGCAGTTAATGTAACTATAGTAAGCATTGTAAACAAAATACCCTCAATCATTATTGCTTGATGATAATTACCTTGAGGTGATGTTAAATAAGCTACATATGCACCAGCTTGAAAAACTGTTACTATAACGGTAAGATATCTTGTCCATTGATTAATTTTCTTTCTACCAGTTTCGCCTTCGCTTTGAATTTTCTTTAATTGAGGTACTAATATTGTCATTAACTGCATAAAAATAGATGCAGAAATATAGGGCATAATTCCTAATGCAAAAATAGATGCTTGAGAAAAAGCACCTCCAGCAAAAGCATCAAATAAACCAAGTAAGCCTTTATTGGCTGCTTGAATTTTATCGTCTTCTAATAATAATGGATTAATACCTGGTAATACGATATGAGAACCAAATCGATAAATAAAAATTAGTCCTAAAGTAAAAATTATTTTATTTTTTAATTCCTCTATCGACCAAATGTTCTTAAGTGTTTGTATGAATTTTTTCACAGTTAATCTTATGTTGTAAAGGTTATAATCTTAAAACCAAAAAAGTGCATCTTAGATGCACCGCAAATTTGTGGAAATTAATTTACAATTTCAATTTTTCCTCCAGATGCTTCAATGGCAGTTTTAGCTTTTTCACTAATTGCATTTACTTTGAAGTTAAGAGTTGATTTCATTTCTCCTGTTCCTAATATTTTTACTCTATCAGTTCTGCTGATTAAGCCATTAATATATAAATTTTCGCAAGAAAATTCTGTAAAAGAATATTTCTCTTGTAATTGATCAATTTGCCCTAAATTGAATACAACATATTCTATACGATTGAAGTTTTTAAAGCCTCTTTTAGGTACTCTACGTTGTAAAGGCATTTGCCCTCCTTCGTGTGCATTTTTTCGTTGATATCCTGTACGTGCTTGGCTACCTTTATTTCCTTTGGTAGAAGTGCCACCTTTACCACTTGCCTCTCCACGACCAATTCTTTTTTCTTTGTGAGTTGAACCTGCAGCAGGTTTCAGATTGTGTAATTTCATTATTTGATTTTTAACTTTCGGGAAAATCTCCCTCGCTTTTAATATTAATTTTTGATATTATGATTAAAGATTTTCAACTTTAATTAAATGACTAACTTTATTAATCATTCCTAATATTTGTGGAGTTGCTTCAACTTCTTTTGAAGCATGTACTTTTCTTAAACCAAGAGCAATTAAAGTTTGCTTTTGTCTTTCAGATCTATCAATTCCACTTTTTAATTGTGTTATTTTAACTTTCATGATTCCAATTTTTAAATTCAATTTATTAATTTGATGATATCAAATTAACCATTGAAAACTTTGCTTAATTTAATATTTCTAGCCTTAGCTATAACGATAGGTTCTCTTAAACTTGCTAATGCTTTAATAGTTGCTTTAACAACGTTATGAGGATTTGCAGAACCTAAATTTTTAGCTAAAACGTCAGTAATTCCAGCACTCTCTAAAACAGCACGCATAGAACCTCCTGCAATTACGCCAGCACCATGTGCAGCTGGTTTTATTAAAACTTTTGCAGCTCCTGATTTGCTAAGTTGTTCGTGAGGTATTGTACCATGCATAATTGGAACTCTAACTAAGTTCTTTTTTGCATCTTCAATTCCTTTTGTAATAGCTTCTTGAACTTCTTTAGCTTTACCTAAACCTTGTCCAACTACGCCATTTTCATTTCCAACAACTACTAATGCTGAGAAAGAAAAAGTTCGTCCACCTTTTGTAGTTTTTACAACACGATTAATGGCAACAACTTTATCTTTAAATTCAACGTCGGCATTTGCCTTTACTTTATTATCAACTATTTTTGACATCTTAAAAATTTACTAATTATGTTTTATTATTTAGTATCCTTTGATTAAAAAATTAATCCAGTTTCTCTTGCACCTTCAGCTACAGCTTTAATACGACCATGATATAAATTACCACCTCTATCAAATATTACTGTTGTTAATCCTAATTCAGTAGCTTTTTTACCTATTGCAGTGCCAACTAATTTAGCTTTTTCAATTTTAGCAACTTTTTGTGCAACAATATCTTTTTCGCGTGATGATGCTGATGCTAATGTTACCCCAGCATTATCATCAATTAATTGAGCATAAATTTCCATATTGCTTCTATAAACTGATAATCTTGGCTTTAATGCTGTACCAGATATTTTTTTACGAATGCGATATCGTATTTTCTGTCTTTGTTCTAATTTTGTATTCATAAAAACCTAATTTGAAAATTTGAAAATTTGAAAATTTGAAAATTTGAAAATTAATTTCAACGTTTCATATTCGCCAATTTGCTAATTTTCACATTTGCAAATTGGCTAATTGTTTAATTATTTACCTGCTGCCTTTCCTGCTTTTCTTCTTAATACTTCTCCTAAGAATTTAACACCTTTTCCTTTATATGGTTCTGGCTTACGTAAGCTTCTTAATTTAGCACACACTTGACCAATAAGTTGTTTATCTGATCCTTCTAAAGTAATAGTTGGATTTTTCCCTTTTTCAGTTATTGTGTTTAATTTTAATTCCTTTGGTATTTCGAAAATAATATTGTGAGAATAACCTAAAGCAAGATCTAAAGTATTTCCTATATGTGAAGCTTTAAAACCTACCCCAACCAATTCCATATTTTTTACATATCCTTCAGTAACACCAACAATTAAATTATTAATTAAAGATCTATATAAACCATGCATTGCACGATGACGAATTTGATCGGTTGGTCTAGTAATATTAACATTACCATCTTTTACTTCTACAGTAATATCACGATCTACAGGTTGTTTTAATTCTCCCTTTGGACCCTTAACAATCACCTCATTTAAACTGTTTACATTTACTGTAACTCCAGCAGGTATAACTACAGGTTGTTTTCCAATTCTAGACATAGTCGATTTATTTTTTTACTAATCTTGATTTGTGTTCAGCCACGACTAAGAGGCTTAATTATCAAATCGATTTATTTATAATTAATTAAAGAAAATCTTTAATCTTTCTATTTACGAAATATAACAAAGTACTTCTCCACCAACGTTTTGAGCTTTTGCTTGTTTATCAGTTAATACACCTTTTGATGTACTAATAATAGCAATACCTAAACCATTAATTACTCTTTTAATTTCTGCTGGTTTTGCATAAGCTCTTAACCCTGGTCTGCTAACTCTTTCCAAGCTACGAATAGCAGGAATTTTAGTAGCAACATCGTACTTAAGTGCTATTTTAATAAGGCCTTGTTTGCTATCATCTTCAAATTTATATTTTAAGATATAGCCTTGCTCGTACAAAATTTCTGTAATCCTTTTCTTTAAATTAGATGCAGGAATTTCTACCAGTCTGTGACCAGCCATTTGTGCATTTCTTACTCTTGTTAAAAAGTCTGCTATAGGATCTGTTACCATAATTAAATTAATAATTTGAAAATTTAAAAATTTGAAAATGTTGCCTAATGTTTATAATAAATCATTTTCACATTTTCATATTGTATAATTTGCTAATTGTTTTTACCAGCTAGCTTTTTTTACACCTGGGATAAGGCCATTTAAAGCCATATCTCTAAACATAATTCTTGATAGTCCAAAGTATCTCATGTATCCTCTTGGACGACCAGTTAATTGACAACGATTTTTTAATCGAACTGGAGATGAATTTCTAGACAACTTATCTAAGGCTGCATAATCTCCTGCTTCTTTAAGCTCTTTTCTTTTTTCAGCAAATTTTGCTACTAAAACTTCGCGTTTTGCCTGACGAGCTACAATTGATTTTTTTGACATCTTCTTTCTTTAGTTTTTTTTGTTAACTATATTAACTAGTTATTTCTTTTTTGGCACTTTTAAAAGGCATTCCTAATTCTTTTAGTAACTCGTATGCTTCTTCGTTTGTGCTAGCAGAAGTTACAAAAGTGATATCCATACCTGTAACTTTTGTTACTTTATCAATATCAATTTCAGGAAAAATAAGTTGTTCAGTTACACCTAAAGTATAATTTCCTCTGCCATCAAATGCTTTATCAGAAATTCCTTTAAAATCACGTACACGTGGTAAACTAACACTAACTAATCTATCCAAAAATTCAAACATTTTAACTCCACGTAAAGTAACTTTTGCTCCAATGGGCATTCCTTTACGAAGTTTAAAATTTGAAATATCTTTTTTACTTAAAGTAGAAACTGCTTTCTGACCAGTAATTTGTTCTAATTCTCCAATAGTAACATCAATTAATTTCTTATCGTTTACAGCTCCGTTTACACCACGATTGATGCAAATTTTTTGCAATTTTGGAGCTTGCATTACTGTTTTGTAAGAAAACTTTTTCATTAATGCAGGTACAACTTCTTTGTTGTACTTTGTTATCATTCTTGGAGTATATTTAACTTCACTCATGTTTAATCTATTTATATTCTGTTAAGAAATATGGTTTATTTAATTGGGTTGCCACTTTTTTTACTAACTCTAACCAATTTTCCATTTTCTCTTGTTCTTTTTACTTTAGTAGCACTTTTTACTTTTGGATCCCAAAGCATTACATTACTTATAGCAATTGCAGCTTCAACTTTAATTATTCCACCACCTGTATTTTGTGCAGTTGGTTTTGTATGTTTAGTTGCTATTGCAACTCCTTCAACAACAACTTTTGCTTTGTCGATAATAACTTCTAAAACTTTTCTTGGTTTAGATAAATCTTTATCATCTCCAGCAATAACTACTACATCATCGCCTTTTTTAATGTTGAACTTTGGTTTAAATCTTTTACTCATACCTAAATCCTATAAGGACTATTTAATTTTTAATAATTTTTATTATAGTTTCTCTTACGAGAATCTATTTTTTAAAGAACCTCTGGTGCTAATGAAATAATTTTCATATAACCTTTATCTCTTAATTCTCTAGCTACTGGTCCAAAAATACGAGTACCTCTTGGCTCATCAGAGTTGTTTAATAAAACAACTGCATTGTCATCAAATCTAATATATGAACCATCTTTACGACGTAGTTTGTTTTTTGTACGTACAATAACAGCTTTTGATATTGTTCCTTTTTTTATTCCTCCTGCTGGCATTGCATCTTTAACAGTTACTACAATTTTATCGCCAATTTTAGCATAATCTTGTCCACTGTTACCTAATACTCTAATACAAAGTACTTCTTTTGCTCCACTATTATCAGCTACATTTAGCCTACTTTCTTGTTGAATCATTTTACTTATTTTAGCTTTAACATTAATCTCTTTTGAGAATCAATATTAAAAAATCAATACAATTATTTTGCTTTTTCAATTACTTCAACCAGTCTCCAACGTTTAGTTTTACTTAACGGACGAGTTTCCATAATTTTTACAATATCTCCAATTGTACACTCATTTTTTTCATCATGAGCATGGAATTTTGTTGTCTTTTTTACAAACTTTCCATATAGCGGGTGTTTTACTTTTCTCTCAACTGCTACAGTAACTGTTTTGGTCATTTTGTTACTTGTAACAACACCTGTTCTTGTTTTTCTGAAATTTCTAGTTTCCATTTTATTAATTTGAAAATTTGAAAATTTGAAAATGTGAAATTTTATTCTTGAAATCCATGTAAGTTTTCACATTTGCTTATTTGCAAACTATTTTCTTTTACTTAATTCTGTTTGTAATCGAGCAATATCTTTTCTTAATCCTCTTATCATCATTGGATTTTCTAAGGGTGTCATTGCATGTGAAAATTGTAATTTTTTTAATCTTAACTGATCTTCACTTATTCTACCTTTTAAAGAATCGATTTGCATTTCTGTTAAATCTTCTTTTTTTATAACTTTTTTCTTTGCCATTTTTTCAATTTGCTTATTCGCTAATTTGTTTTACGCTTGTAAATCTCTTCTTACAATGAACTTTGTTTTTATTGGTAATTTCTGAGCTGCTAAATGCATTGCATTTTTTGCAGTTTCTTCAGTAACACCATCACATTCGAAAATGATACGACCTGGTTCTACAACTGCTGCCCAAAATTCTGGATTACCTTTACCTTTACCCATTCTCACCTCTGCAGGTTTACGAGTAATTATTTTATCAGGAAAAATTCTTATCCAAACATTTCCTTCACGTTTCATTGCTCTTGTCATGCTTTGACGAGCAGCTTCTAGTTGACGATTAGTTAGCCAAATTGGTTCTATTGCTTTTAAGGCAAATGATCCAAATGCTATTGAAGCACCACGTTTTGCTACTTCTCTTATACGTCCTTTTTGTTGTTTTCTATGTTTACTTCTTTTTGGCTGTAACATTTTATTAATTTGAAAATTTGAAAATTTGAAAATTTGAAAATCGCTTAGATTTCACTATTTTCATATTTACTCATTTGCTTTAATTGCAATTTATCTTCTACCTCCTCCACCTCTTCTATCACTTCCTCCACCTCTTCTATCTTCAAATCCACCTCTTCTATCATCTCTTCTTTCTCCTGTTGTTTCTTTTCCACTTAAAATATTAGGATTTAAATCTCTTTTTCCTAAAACTTCTCCTTTACAAATCCATACTTTAATTCCTATTTTTCCATATACTGTTTGTGCAAATACATTTGCATAATCTATATCCATACGAAAAGTATGTAAAGGAGTTCTACCTTGCTTAAATTCTTCGCTACGTGCTATCTCAGCTCCATTTAAACGACCCCCTAATTTTACTTTAATTCCTTCAGCACCCATACGTAATGTAGAAGCAATTGCCATTTTTGTAGCACGTTTAAAATTGATACGATTTTCGATTTGACGAGCAATAGTATCTCCAACTATATTAGCATCTAACTCAGGACGACGAATTTCTAAAATGTTAATTTGAACATCATCTTTTCCGGTTAATTTCTTTAATTCTTCTTTAATACGATCAACTTCACCTCCACCTTTACCAATAATAATTCCAGGTTTACTTGTGTGAATTGTGATGATTAATTTTCCTAAAGTACGCTCAATAACAATTTTAGAAATTCCACCTTTATTGATACGAGCCATTAAATATTTGCGGATTTTATGATCCTCAATTAATTTGCCAGCATAATCTTTTTTACTGCCAAACCAGTTGCTTTCCCATCCGCGGATGATTCCCAACCTTGCACCAATAGGATTTGTTTTCTGACCCATGTGTCTGGTATATTAAATTTATTCGAATGAATTATTTAGCATCTACTATTACGGTAACGTGATTGCTGCGTTTGCGAACGCGGTACCCACGACCCTGCGGGGCGGGACGCATACGCT
>JANOVK010000104.1:0-1866 GCA_031417315.1 Chitinophagaceae bacterium
CTTGATTTATTAGTAATGAATTAGGAAATTTTGATTCAATTTATTTAACTGCAAAACTTATAATTTGAAGAATTTCTAGCTTTCAGTTTTTGAATAAAAATTCATTTATTCAAATTAAGTATTCCAAATTTAAGTGACATAGAATATTATCTTTGACCAAATTTTATTTGAATGTCAAAGTTAGAAAATTATGTACTTGGTTCTTGGATTAAAGGAGATGGTTCTGGGCAAGAATTATTTAATGCAGTTACAGGAAATACAATTGCAACTGCATCTACAAATGGTTTAGACTATAAACAAATTACTGATTATGCCAGAAACATTGGTAACCAAAATTTAAGAAAATTTACTTTTCATGAGCGTGGAAGAATGTTGAAAGCATTGGCTTTGCATTTGCAACAACATTTGCCAAAATTTTATCAAATTAGTTATCAATCTGGTGCAACCAAAGCTGATAGTTGGGTAGATATTGAAGGGGGTATTGGCAACTTATTTTCTTATGCATCATTACGTAAAAAATTTCCTGATGAAAGTTTTTGCATAGATGGTGAAAGTCACAACCTCAGCAAAGGCAATAGTTTTATGGCTACTCACTTATTAGTTCCTAAAGAAGGAGTTGCTATACATATTAATGCATTCAATTTTCCTGTTTGGGGAATGCTAGAAAAAATTGCTGTAAATATTTTAGCAGGAATGCCAGCCATTGTGAAACCTGCAACAGTAACTAGTTATTTAACAGAGGCGGTAGTTAAAGAAATTATTGCAAGCAATATTCTACCAAAAGGTGCATTGCAATTGATTTGTGGAAGTGCAGGTGATTTATTGAATCACACTATTGATCAAGATGTCATCACATTTACAGGTTCTGCAACAACAGGATTAATGTTAAAATCGAACCCACATATTTTAGCAAACAATATTCCATTCAATATGGAAGCAGATAGTTTAAACTGTATTGTTTTAGGCGAAGATGTTACACCTGAAATGCCAGAGTGGGATATTTTTATTAAAGAAGTTAGAAAAGAAATGACCACAAAAGCAGGACAAAAATGTACTGCCATTCGTAGGATATTTGTTCCAGAAAATAAAGTTGAAGATGTACAAATTGCTCTGGGTAAGGCTTTGGCTCAAACTACTATTGGCAATCCATTAAATTCAGCAGTTAGGATGGGAAGTTTGGCAGGATTAACACAACGTGATGAAGTAAAAACTCAAGTACAAAAATTATTAGCATCTTCACAAATTATTTATGGTTCTTTAGATAGTGTTGAAGTAATTGATGCTGATGCATTAAAAGGTTCTTTCATCTCACCAATATTATTACTCAACCAACATCCATTTGCAAGTAATGAAGTACATGAAGTAGAAGCTTTTGGTCCTGTTAGCACTTTAATGCCTTATAAAAATTTAGATGAAGCCATTGCATTAAGTAAAAAAGGGAAAGGAAGTTTATGTAGCAGTATTGTAACTGCAATTCCTTCTATTGCTAAACAATATGTAATTGCTGCAGCAACACATCATGGAAGAATTTTAGTGTTAAATAATGAATGTGCCAAAGAAAGTACTGGTCATGGTTCTCCTTTACCATTATTGGTTCATGGTGGACCAGGACGTGCTGGTGGTGGCGAAGAAATGGGTGGTGTTCGTGGCATTAAACATTACATGCAACGCATCGCATTGCAAGGCTCTCCAAATATGTTAACAGCCATTACAAATGTGTATCAACAATATGCTAAAGGCAATACAAATACTATTCATCCTTTTAGAAAATATTTTGAAGAATTGAATATTGGTGATCAGCTCATCACTGAAAAAAGATTGATTACAGAAGAAGATATTAATGAGTTTGCTAACTTAAGTGGCGAT
>JANOVK010000105.1:0-1767 GCA_031417315.1 Chitinophagaceae bacterium
ACCACTCCTTTTTCTTTGGCAAGATCACACAAAGTATTTGTTGTGTTACCAGGAATACTTTCTGCCAAATTAAAATTTTCGTAAGCTTCAACATCACAGAAATACAAAGAAGTAAACAATTCTTGCAAACAAACAATTTGAGCTCCTTTATCAGCAGCTACTTTAATTTGTTCAATTGCTTTTTGAACATTGGTGTTTACATCTACAACACAACTCATTTGAACAAATCCAATTTTCACTTTACTCATGATTTCTTATTTGGGTTGCAAAAATATAATTATTAATAAAGAGTTGAATGATTTTTACAATCACATAATAATCAGTTATTTTTACAATATGAGTAAGAAGGTTATTTTAATTATTATGGATGGCTGGGGTTTAGGAAAAAATGTTCAAGCAGATGCCATTCAAAATGCCAATGTTCCTTTTGTAAAATCATTATACAATAAATATCCAAATAGCACTTTAGTGACTTGTGGCGAAGCTGTTGGCTTGCCAGATGGACAAATGGGTAACAGTGAGGTAGGACATTTGAACTTAGGTGCTGGAAGAATTGTGTATCAAGAATTACAAAGAATAAATGTTGCAATAAAATCTGGAGAGTTTGAGAAAAATAAAGAATTACTTGAATCCATTGAATATGCAAAAGCAAATAACAAATCGCTTCATTTAATTGGTTTGGTAAGTGATGGTGGTGTGCATTCTCATATCAAACATCTAAAAGCAATTATTGATGTTTGTAAAGCACATGATTTAAAAGATGTTTTTGTTCACGCATTTACAGACGGCAGAGATTGTGATCCTAAAAGTGGATTAGGGTTTTTAAAAGATTTGCAAGAACATTTAAGTAATAATGTTGGAGCAATTGCTACAGTTACAGGTAGATATTATGCTATGGATAGAGATAAACGTTGGGAAAGAATTAAACTAGCTTATGATGCAATGGTAAATGGTGTTGGAGAAGAAAGTGATGACATATTAAAATCTATTGAGCAGTCTTATACTAATGGAGTTACCGATGAATTTATTAAACCAATCATTAACAATAAAATTCAAAATTCAAAATTCAAAATTCAAAATAATGATTCTGTAATTTGTTTTAATTTCAGAACTGATCGTTGTAGAGAAATTACTCAAGTTCTTACTCAGCAAGACTTTCAGGAATTTAATATGCACAAATTAAATTTGCACTACACCACAATAACTGAATATGATGCTACTTATAAAAATGTTCATGTGATGTTCGATAATGACAATTTGAACAATACTTTAGGTGAGGTTTTAGCTAAACACAATAAATCACAAATAAGAATTGCCGAAACAGAAAAATATCCTCATGTTACTTTCTTTTTTAGTGGTGGAAGAGAGACTGTTTTTGATGGAGAAAAAAGAATGATTGTGCCATCACCAAAAGTGGCTACCTATGATTTACAACCAGAAATGAGTGCTATTGAAATTACAGATTCACTTGTTCCAGAAATTGAAAAAGGAACCTCAGATTTTATTTGTTTAAATTTTGCAAATGCAGATATGGTAGGCCATACAGGAGTTTTTGAAGCAGTTGTAAAAGCTGTTGAAACTGTAGATCATTGTGTTGAAAGAGTGGTTAATGCTGCATTAAAACAAGATTATACTATTCTTTTAACTGCAGATCATGGTAATGCAGATTATATGATTAATGAAGATGGAAGTCCGAATACTCAACACTCCTTAAATTTTGTGCCATTATTTTTAATTAGCAATGACTATAATGGTAAATTGAAAGAT
>JANOVK010000106.1:0-1509 GCA_031417315.1 Chitinophagaceae bacterium
CCAGGATTTCCACGAGATGCTCCATCAGTATAAATTATTAATTCGTTCAAGTTAGTTTAGTATAAATTCAATTTGTTATCTAATTTCATACTCTGCAATAATATTTCTTCTGAACTCAATTACTTCTGGGGAAATTTTAAATCCTCGTCCACCAAATCCTTTAGAATAGGTATCAATTCTATTATCAAAACCATAACCATCATTATTAGTAGAAATGTTAGTATTTGAAATAAAATACAATTTACCTAAATTAATATTTGCTCTTGCACATAATTTATTTGCTGATTTTAGAGCATCATCATAAGCAAGCAGATCTGCTTCTCTAAATAAACTATCTGCTTTTGAATGATTAAATTGAATTTGAGAAATACTATTAATTTTTGTTTCAAGAAGCTTTCCAGTTAACTGAGTAAACTTTTGAATATCATTGAGAACAAAATCTATTGTTTGCTGAGCATTATAGCCTACAAATTGGTTTTGGTTTCTAATGTATTCGTAAGATTTATTAGCAGAAATACTACTTGTTTTTATATCTAAATTTTTTCTCCCAAATTGTTCTAAAATATTTATAACTGAATCAACAGTTTCTTGAGTCATTCGAACAGCATCAACCATTCTAGGTTGTGTAAAAGAAACATTAATAGTTAAAATAACAAGGTCTGGCATTACCCGAATTTTACCTTCTCCAGAAACTCTAATTTTTTTTGGGGTCTCATTATCATTACAAGAAACCAGCACAAATAAAAAAATGATTAGTAAGTATTTCATATATAAAAATTATTTATAAAGGTTAAACATAAAAAAATAAATAATTATTTACTTAACAAAAAATTATACTTAAAAAAGTTAATATAAAAAATTACAATTAATTCACTACTTCAATAATATTCGATTTTGGAAGATTTGCATTTCGAATAGCAATATTTCGAATAACATTTGATGCAAAATTTGTAAAAGATTCTTTTGCAAATTCATCTTTATTTGCCATTGCTGGCACACCTTCATCTCCTGCTTCTCTAATACTTTGTATTAATGGAATTTGACCTAAAAAATTTAAATCGTATTCTTCAGCCAATTTTTTTCCTCCTTCTTTTCCAAAAATATAATACTTATTTTCTGGCAATTCTGCTGGAATGAAATAAGCCATATTTTCAACTAACCCAATTAATGGTACATTAATTTGTGCTTGTGCAAACATTGCAATTCCTTTTTTTGCATCGGCTAATGCTACAGTTTGTGGTGTTGTTACAATTACAACACCTGTAACAGGTACAGTTTGCATAATAGTTAAATGTATATCTCCAGTACCTGGTGGCATATCAATTATTAAATAATCTAATTCTCCCCAATCAACTTCGGTAATAAATTGTTTTATTGCACTACTTGCCATTGGTCCACGCCAAACTACAGCACTTTTTTCATCAACCAATAATCCAATACTCATTAATTTAATACCCATTTTTTCTAATGGAACAATAAATGCTTTACCGTCTATATCTTTCATCAATG
>JANOVK010000107.1:0-2757 GCA_031417315.1 Chitinophagaceae bacterium
CAATTGCAATTGGAACAGGATTGAGATTTGATTTTGGTGGTTATTTTTTACTGCGTATTGATTTTGGCTTTAAAGTTAAAGACCCTGCAAGGCAATATAATAATGGTTGGCTAGATATTAATAATATTTCTTTAAGAGAAACCAGACCCAATGGTGTTGAAGTTAGAAATACTGCTTTGCAATTAGGTATTGGATTGCCTTTTTAGTTGGTAAGTACTAATTTTTAAAATACGAAATTTGCCCTTTCAAAGCTTCAATTTCTTCATTTTTTGTTTTTATTATTTCGTCTTTTGCTTCAATTAATAATTGATATGTTGCTTTAACCTCTTCAATAGAATAATTTTGGTTAATTGTTACATCGTTATTAGATATACCACCTACATTGGTATTAATGTTTTCGATGTTTACAGTATCGCCTGTTTTTACCAAATCTAATAATCCAACATTAAATACAGTTGCCAATTGTTGCATCCTTTCTAAGTCTAATTTAGTTTCTCCATTTTCAATTTTTTGATACGCCCTTAACCCTAAATGTATTTTTTCGGCTACTACTTCTTGAGTAAATCCTTTTTGTAATCTTACTTTTTTAACGTTGTTAGGATGGAGCATTTAAAACTATTTAATGAATTATTAATTCGTATTAATACCGTAAAAGTAGGAGTTAAGCTAATTATTATACAATTATTTTTGACTCGTGATTTAAGAATGCTCATTAGCCTTCAATTATTCAATTTATTAAAATACTGCCACTGAAATTAAATGGGAATTTAAGGCTTTAGTCCTCCAAGTAAAAGCCAATCATAAAATCAAACCAAATCAAATCAAGAAGTGTTATTAAAGGAATCCTTTTAATTTTTAATAAAAAGGTAAGTGTTTCCTTAAACACATTTTAAAAATGAAAAAAACATTAAACATATTTTGTTTGATTTTGTTATTAACAGTAGGATGCAAAAAAAATCAAGTTGATTTAATCCCACAAGAAGAAATTAATCCGATTACATACAAAACTTTCGAAGAACAAAAGTTATACATATATAAGAATATAAAAATTGTGACTACCGAACTTGCAAAAGCAATGAAAAAAATTGAAGTAAGAAAACTGGTAGATTCTAAGGCTAAAGAAAAGAAAAGTGGAGATTATAATGTTTTAATTTCAGATTTAATGAAATTTAACATTTTTACAGATAATCTTGATTTAAAAAAAATTGAAGAGGGAATTAGTGCTTTCAATGGAATTGAGGGAAAAAACATGAACCTTGCCGTTTATATTCCAAGAATTGCATATCAAGAAACACATAAAAATATAGTTACTTTTGATAATTCTGAAGTACCTGAATATGTGATTCCAAATGGTGACGAAAATGAAATTATTTTAGATGGTTGGGTTCTAAATCAAAATCAAGATCTTATACTAAGTGGAAACTCTATTGATGAAAATTATGCAAATACAAACCCAATTTATTTAATTTATCTTCAAGAAGAAAATTTTAATTCTCAATCTAATTCTAATTTTACCCCGCATATTTCAATTGATGATATTTATACATATCCCCCTCCAATTGATCCAAATAGTCCATTTAGTTTAAATGTAAAAATTGAAAAAATGGGCATTAAGGAGTTAAAAGAAGCTTGGTGGAAAGGATGTTCAGAGGTTGCAATTAGAGCTATTTTGCTTACTTGGAATGGAAAAGTTGACGGAAATTCTGGAGCAGCTAATGTTGATTATCAATCGGCAAGATCAAATAATGATTTTCGAGGTATTAATATTTTCAATTTTCCAAGAGTTTCAATAGAAAATATACCAATAGATGTTTACCAGATGAAATTTAATTTACAATCAAATTGGAATGTTTCAGAATATTTTACAAAACCAATAATATATGCTTACACTATATTTGAAGCTGACGATTGGCCATCTGCAATTCATACAGATGATATTTATCCTTTTCGAGCAAATCTAATAAACGACACTAGATTAGTTAAATATAGATCTGGTGATAATAGTTATTATAATGGAAGTTTTCATTCAACAAATGATGGATGGAGTTCTGGTTATACCCCTACACAAAATGTAGTATATTATAATAATGGAACTATAAAACAAATTATTGAAAATAATAATTCAATAAAATATAATATTATTCAATATTAAAAAAAATTAGAAAATAATACAGACATTTGTTACAAATGTCTGTATTATTTTACATTTATTATGAAAAAACTAACACTAAATATTTTAAGTATTTTAGCTTTTAACTTTTTAATTGCACAACATAAAACAAACTTTGAACTAGGCGTTAGGTGGCGAATTACACCCATTATAATAAATCCATATTACAATATTATTTTAACTAAAATCCCTTTATCAGTTCAAACTGACTCACATTTGTCTGGCTTATCTTTAGTTACAGGTTTTACACACAGTATAAGTAATAAAATGATTGTTGGGTATAGATTAAATTTAAGATATGATGAATTATTTGCTAAAATAGAATACAATAATTCAAATAATAATAATGAACTTATAAGTAGAATCATGGCTGATCACTCTGTATATATTTTACACAATATTTATAAAAAAAATAAAGCGACATTTAAATTAGGTTTTGGAATATCACTAAATAACAATAACACAAACTATTCTTATAATTATTTACAATTAAACAATTTGGGTACTTATGATAAAATATATGTAGCGAATGATTTAAAATTCGAAACAATTGACATCCCATTTGTATGGGATTATAAAAATATCAC
>JANOVK010000108.1:0-1780 GCA_031417315.1 Chitinophagaceae bacterium
GTGTATGAGTTATATGGGTTGAGCGAGGAGGAGATTAAAATAATAGAAAGTAGTAAATAATATGCAAGAAATTATTGATAAAATAAAAAATACACAACTTTTGGTTGGTGTTGCTGGTCCAGGTGCTGGTAAGACTTACACTTTCAAACAGATAATTGAATCTAAAGAATATGGTGGAAAAAAAATACTTATACTATCTTTTATAAATAAGCTTATTACGGATTTAGAAAAAGAATTTTTTAATTATAAAAATGTAGAGGTTAGAACTTTACATGCTTTTGCAAATAAGTATTTAGGCAAAGTTGAAATGGTAGAAAGTTTAGATAAAATAATTAGTGAAGACCACTGGTTAATGAAACACATTGAATGTAATTTTTCAGAAAAACTATGTACCAATGAGTTGAGCTCTAGCAAAAGCCCAGAAGAAATGAGTTTTTACAAAAAAAGGAAAGCCTTTTATTCAACAGGTGAAGTTAAAGTATATTCCTTCAACTCTTCGATACTTGCAGTAAATCTATTTTTTAATCAGACTCCAAATAAAATTCCAGGTTATGACTTGGTTCTAATTGATGAATTTCAAGATTTTAATTGCCTAGAATTCGAGCTGATAAATATTTTAAATACTAAGAATAAAATTATTTTAGTAGGAGATGATGATCAGTCTTTATATGGATTTAAACATGCAAAACCTTCGATAATTAGAGATCTTTACAGCAAGCAAAATCAAGAAATTTTCTCACTAGATCATTGTAGGAGGTGTACAAAAGTAATAGTAGATGCTACAAATAATCTTATTTTAGAATCAAAGAAAATTGGTTTATTGATTGGTAGGATTAATAAAAAGTTTCTGTACCCTGAAGGTGAAAATTTTATTAAAGATGAGCTCAGTACCAAAAATAGTAAGATTGATTTTTTACCAAACCTACAAGGTAATAAACTTTTTTATGAATTAGATAAAAAAATTAGAAATGAAATTCTCCAGTCAGAAAATATTAAAAAAATACTAGTGCTAGCGCCTAAACATTACCACAATACAGTCTACTTTGGATTAATTAATAAAGGGTTTAGTGTTGTTGATTATGAATTATTTTCAAGTGAAAAAACCAGTTCTTTCACTCACAAAAATCTTATAAGCATATTTGATGTGCTGTCTAAAACAAAAACTAGCAATTTGTATCTAAGACAAATACTTTCTTTGTATTTAAATGAAGTGGAAATTATGAATATCTTGCTTCAGGACAAGAAAATTTGGAACTGTTTGGATGTAACTACTAAACTTAAAATTGAAAATGATATAGCACTGTATAAGAAAGCAAAAAAAGGTAAAGATAGTTTTAATGATAAAGAAGTTGTTAGGTTTAATGAAATTTTTAATTTAAAAAATGTCCTTTCGCAAATGGTCAAAGGTTTTAATAAAACCGAAAGTCAGTCCATTGAAGTTGAAATTGTTAGTGCAATGAGTTCAAAGGGTTTGTCTGCTGATTTAGTATATTATTTATATGTAGATGACAAAGACTTGTTTGGTCCAGATATCAAAATAACAGATAGTAAAATTTGTGAGTTTTTAGTTGGGATTACCCGAGCTAAACAAAAGTTGACATTAATTTCCAAAAAAGATATCAGCCCCATTGCTGTAAAAATGCTTGGAACAAACAATGTTAACATAATTAAAACATATGACTGACTTAGAAATTCAAAATGACTGGTGTTTAAAAAATGATATTTACTATCAGCTTATACGCTCACTAAGAGATCAGTTACTTTCTTTTAATATTTTTAA
>JANOVK010000109.1:0-2223 GCA_031417315.1 Chitinophagaceae bacterium
CCATCAACAACAATAACCTCCATTAAATGATGGGGGTAATTGTTTGATGAAATAGCTTCTAAACATTTAGAAATGTTTGCTACCTCATTAAACGTAGGAATTATTATAGAAACTTTTTTAGTCTCTTGCATGTAATAACCAATTATTTTGTTGCAAATAAAGCAAAGTTTTTATGATGCCTTGTTGAATAGTTATTTTAGGCTGCCAGCCTAAGCTTTGAATTTTTTTTGTATCTAAAAAAATAAATGGATTATCCCCTACCCAACCTCGTTCTCCACCAGTATATTTCAATGTTGGTTTAAGATTTAATGCTTCACAAATCCAACCAATACTATCATTTACTTGGCAATATTCATTAGTTCCCAAATTAAAAATATTTACTTTATCATTGGCTTTTTCAATGGCTGTCATGATTGCTGAAATGCAATCGCCAATATATAAATAAGATTTTTTTTGCAAGCCATTGCCCAACACTTCTAACTCATTTGGGTTTTGTAAAAGTTGTTTATAGAAGTCGAACACATGACCATGAGAATATCTTTCTCCCAGTATAGAAACAAATCTAAAAATACATGCTTGAAAACCGAAGCCTTCACAATACGATGAAATTAATCCTTCGCCAGAAATTTTTGAAGTTGCATACAACGAAGTTTGAATAGGAAATGAAGCATCTTCAGGAGTTGGAATTTGTTTGGCTTCACCATAAACAGAACCAGTAGATGAGAAAACAATTTTTTTAATATTGTTTATTCTCATGGCTTCTAAAACATTGAATGTGCCAACAGTGTTTTGTTCAATATCTTTAAAGGGATGATTTAATCCAAAACGCACATCAGCATTGGCTTGTAAGTGCATTACAAAATCGCAGCCCCGCATAGATTGTTGAAGCAAACTTGTATTTAAAACATCCCCTTGAATAAAATTAAACGAAGCATGTTGCTTAGCATCTGCAATAAAATTTTCATTGCCTGTTGAAAAATTATCGTAACCATTTACTTGATGACCCTGAGCCAATAAATAATCTGCCAAATTGCTTCCAATAAATCCTGCTGCTCCTGTTATAAAAAAATGCATAAAAAGAAATTAAATTTGCTAAATACTATTCCACATTAAATTAAATATTTTCGAATTTTACATGCATATTTTGAAAATTTTTTATGTATCTCCAACTAATTATTTTTAGTAAATATTGCTGATGGAAAACCAAACCAAGAAATGGAGTAATTATTTATTTTTAAGTATTGATAAACTTCGGATTGCAAAAATTTTTCCATATCAGAAATATTAGTTTCAAGACAAATAACTTTAATAAAATATATAGATAAATCAATTTGTTTTAAAATATTAAAATCAAACCCTTCAATATCAATATTTAAAAAATCGATGTGGTTTGTTTTACAGTACTTTGAGAGAATGGAATTAATATTCGTGTTAGGTATCTTTTCAATTCTATATTTTTTAAAATCTAAAGTCTTGTCATTGGGTATATAAATTTTATTCATTGAGCCATAAGAGCCATCTTCACTTACTATAAACTCTAAATATTCTAAATCACTTTCACTAATTAAAGTAGCAATGTTAATGTCTCTCTTTCTTGCCAAATTAAAGAGATTTATTTTTCTTTTTTCAGCATCTATATTAATTCCACTCCATCCTTTTTTATATAGTTTATATGTATTTGATGCAACCTTTGGATGAAAACTTCCAATATCGATATAAAACCCTTTTTCTTTAGCTGAAAAAAGTTTTTCAATAGCTAAATCTTCTCCAAATTGACTGTACGATTTTTTTCCAAACCAAAAAATTCCAGCTATTCCTTTTAATAATGTTTTATTCATAAAATGAAATTTTCAAAACCTATTGAAAAACTAATTATAGAATGCAAACTCAATTCAATAAATCTTTCTACTTCTTTTATGAAAAAGAATTTTAGAAAAAATTTTTTCTGATGTTTTGTGTTGAATTATTTGTAATGATATGATTAAAGCAAACCATAAAGATGGCAAACTTGATAAGGAATTAAAATTCAATAATGCCCAACTTAAACAAAATATTGGAACACCAAAACGAGCAAATGCTCCACGTTGCTGATATATTTTATAGAAGCAGGTCCAAACAATTGTATTAATTAATAAAAAAGGAATAATACCTAATTCAAATAACATTAAAGAACTAAAACCTGCTGGTTTCATATTGATGTATCCTCCTTTTTCAGCAGCAAAA
>JANOVK010000110.1:0-2933 GCA_031417315.1 Chitinophagaceae bacterium
TATACTTATTACCTGAGATTGCTTTAACCACTCAAATAATTAGAAAACTTCAAAATTATTTTGGTGGAAGTATTGCAATTTATCATTCGAAATTTAATTCTAACGAAAGAGTAGAAATCTGGAATAAAGTTAATAGCGGAGAAATTAAAATTGTTTTAGGTGCAAGAAGTGCGTTGTTTCTTCCCTTTAAAAATTTACAACTTGTTATTATTGATGAAGAGCATGACCCAAGTTACAAGCAACAAGATCCAGCACCACGTTATAATGCAAGAGATTCTGCTATTTTTTATGCATCATTGTTTAATGCTAAAGTTTTATTAGGTAGTGCTACACCAAGCTTAGAAACATATTTTAATTGTACAAAAAATAAATATGGTTTGGTAAAGTTAAATGAAAGGTTTGGCAATGTTTCATTGCCCAAAATTCATTTAATAGATTTAAAAACAATAGTATCAAAAGAGAAAGGAAAAGTTGCACTTTCTCCTCAGCTAATAGAAGCATTACAACAAACTATTGCTCAAAATAAACAAGCCATTTTATTTCAAAATAGAAGAGGATATTCTCCTTATATACTTTGTAAAACTTGTGCTTGGATTCCTCAGTGCAATCATTGTGATGTTACTTTAACTTTTCATAAATCAAAAAATAAATTAAGTTGCCATTATTGTGGTAGCACTTATCCTCTAATTCAAACCTGTGTTGCTTGTGGTAGCCCTCATTTTATTTTTAAAAATTTTGGTACTGAAAAATTAGAAGAATTAGTTGCTGAAAATATTCCAAATGCAAAAATTGCAAGAATGGATTGGGATACAGTTAAAGGAAAAAATGACCACGATACTTTAATAAAATTATTTGAACAACATAAAATTGATATTTTAGTTGGAACTCAAATGGTGGTGAAGGGTTTAGATTTTGAAAATGTAAATCTTGTTGGCATTGTTGATGCTGATGGAATTTTAAATTTTACAGATTTTAGAGTTAACGAAAGGGCTTTTCAATTAATGGAACAAGTGAGTGGTAGAGCTGGAAGAAAAGATGGGCAAGGAAATGTTTTAATACAAGTAAGTAATTTATATCATCCTGTTTTAAATTTTGTTCAACATCACGATTTTGAAAAATTATTTAATTACGAATTAGAAAGTAGAAAAACTTACGCTTATCCACCATATTCCAGAATCATCAATTTAACTTTTAAACATAAAGAAAAACATATTGCAGAAGAAGCTGCAAATATTATGGTTAAAGGGCTGCAGGTGAATTTTAAAAATTATATTAATGGACCTGCACAACCACCTGTGGATAGAGTTAGAAATAGATATTTATGGGAAATACAATTAAAGTTGCCAAAAAATATTAATTTAATAGAACAATGTAAAAAGCAGATTTATCAACAATCAATTATTATTCAAAGTCATCCAAATTTTAAAAGTGTTTCTATCATTCCAGATGTAGATCCTAATTAAACTTAAAATTAATTCAGAGGTTTTTCTTCTTTATTTATATCCTTAAATAATTCTTCCATTTTAAATACATAATCTAATGTATCATCAATAAAATAATTAATTACTGGCATTCTACGAACTTGTTTACCAATTTTTGTAGTTAATTCTTTTTTAATTTCCCAAGCCTTAGCTTCAATTTTTTTCATCGAATCTTCAATATTCGAAACTTTAAACATGCTTAAATAAATTCTTGCTTCGAGCAAATCGGGTGTAATTTGAACCTTAGAAATAGAAATCATTCCTCCATTCAACATATTCAAACCAAGTTTTCTAAATATAATATTAAATTCCTCAAGCAATACAGCTGCTACCTGTTTTTGACGTTTTCCTTCTTCCATAATATAAAATTGGATACAAAAATAGTTACTTTGCTACTTTAATAAATGTTTATAGAAAAAACACCTGCTTACATTCTGTCTTTTTATACTTGTAAGCCTTGTGTTGAATCAAAATCATGCCAAAGCAAAATATAAGAACACTTTCTCTTTTAGAAATTGAAACATACTTTCAAACGCTTACTCAGCCTAAGTATAGAGCTAAACAATTATACGAATGGCTTTGGCAAAAACAAGCTCAGAGTTTTGAAGAAATGACAAACATGAGTAAAGAGTTAAGAAATCAATTAGCAGAAGATTTTGATTTTAAGCCTTTAAAAGTTGATGCCACTCAATTTAGTGAAGATGGAACTGTAAAAAGTAGATTTAAAACTTTTGATAATTTTTTAGTTGAGGGGGTTTTAATACCTACAGATGAAAGAAAAACTGCATGTGTATCATCGCAAATTGGATGTAGCTTAAGTTGTAAGTTTTGTGCAACTGGCAGTATGGACCGTAAAAGAAATTTAAATTATGATGAAATTTACGATCAAGTAGTTTTATTAAACATTCAATCTCAAAAAATTTATGAAAAAAAATTAACGAATATAGTTTTTATGGGCATGGGCGAGCCTTTGCTTAATTATTCAAATGTGATAAAATCGATTGAAAGAATAACTGCCGAAGATGGATTAGGCATGAGCCCCAAACGAATTACAGTATCTACTGCTGGCGTGGCAAAACAAATTAAAAAATTAGGAGACGATGGTGTAAAATTTAAATTGGCTTTATCGTTACATGCTGCTAATGATAAAAAAAGAAACGAAATTATGCCCATTAACGAAAGCAATAATATTAAAGCATTAATTGAAGCTCTTAATTATTTTTATAAAAAAACGGGCAACGAAATTACTTTCGAATATATTTTATTTAATGGATTTAACGACTCGTTAAAAGATGCAGATGAGTTAATAAAAGTATATAGACAAGTACCTGCAGATTTAATTAATATAATTGAATACAATCCTATTGCAAATTTTGAATTAACAAAACCAGATGAAGAAGTAACAAATCAGTTTATGGCTTATTTAAGCAAACACAGGGTGAATGCACGTTT
>JANOVK010000111.1:0-1541 GCA_031417315.1 Chitinophagaceae bacterium
GGCGAAACCTGGTGCTGAATATTGCCGATCATGGCTTTGCTGTTTGTGGTTACGATCGTGATGTGGCACAGCAACAACGCCTTAGTACTGAAGCTGCAGGTAAATCGGTTACAGTGGCTGCAAACTTGCAACAATTGGTTGATAGCCAGGAGAAGCCTGCAAAAATTATGTTGCTGGTACCTGCCGGTAAAATTGTAGATGCTGTACTTGCAGAGTTGGTACCACTTTTACAAAAAGATGATATTGTTATTGATGGCGGCAACTCTCACTTTATTGATACGGACAGAAGATACACACAACTGCAGCAAAGCGGCATTCACTTTATGGGCATGGGCGTAAGCGGTGGCGAAGAGGGTGCCAGGTTTGGCCCCAGTATGATGCCCGGCAGTAACGAGCAAAGTTTTAATGTAGTTAAAAATATTTTAGAAAGCATTGCCGCCAAAACAGAAGATGGCCCATGCGTTAGTTTTATTGGCAATGGTGCAGCCGGCCACTATACAAAAATGGTACACAATGGTATTGAGTATGCCATGATGCAGTTGATTAGTGAAGTGTACGGCATTTTAAAAAATATTGGGGGCTTAAGTAATGAAGAATTGCAAGAAACTTTTGCAGCATGGAACAGCTCAGCACTGCAAGGTTTTTTAATGGAAATTACAGCCGATGTTTTTTTAAAGAAAGATGAAAAGACGGATGCTTTTCTGGTAGATATGATCTTAGATAAAGCCAAACAAAAAGGTACTGGCATGTGGACCAGCCAGAGTGCGATGGATTTAAATGTGCCGATACCGGTGATAGATGCAGCAGTAAGTATGCGCTATCTTTCTGCCATGAAAGTAGAGCGTGTGGCAACTGCAGAAAAATATGCATTTGCTAAAAATAATTTTACAGTTAATAAAGAAGAATTAATAAATGATTGTAAAGATGCCCTGCAATTTACTTTTATACTTGCTTATGCACAAGGCTTGCATTTATTAAACGAAGCATCAAAAGCTTACAGCTATAATATTAACATTGCAGAAGTTGTACGGATATGGAAAGGTGGCTGCATTATCCGCTCTTCTTTATTAAATGATATACGCAAGGCTTACGTGGCAGATGCTTCTCTTAACAATATTATTCACTCGCCGGTGTTTATTGATGTGTTGAAAAATTTAAGAACGGCTGTAACCAGGGTTTGCAGCGCAGCCATGCAAAGTAATATACCTGTGGCAGCATTTTCAGCATCGCTTAATTATTTAGATGCTTACTGCTCACAAAATTTGCCTGCCAATTTAATACAGGCACAACGTGATTTTTTTGGCGCACACACTTACGAACGTACAGATGCAACCGGCAGCTTTCATACAGACTGGAAATAAATAAAAGATATGAAAAAAAATACTACCACTCCACAATCTATCGTCATCTTTGGTGCCAACGGAGATTTGTGCTGGCGCAAGCTGATACCGGCTTTATACAATCTTTACCTTACTGATAACCTGCCGGAAAAATTTTTCATAACTGCCATTGATCATGGGGAATTAACCGGCGAAACTTTT
>JANOVK010000112.1:0-1735 GCA_031417315.1 Chitinophagaceae bacterium
ACAAATTGATGATTTTGGTTATACCCGTTCTGCAAAAGAAAACCAAAGGATAATTTATTACAAGGGCAGTAAAGGCTGGGAACTTTTGAAAACGGTTGCTGAAAGATTAGGTGGACAAATGACTTTTAGTAAATAGCTGCCAACCCTATTGTTGTTGGCCGGAGGCGCAACAACAGCGAATGGAGGGAATTAAATTTGAGGCAAATAGCTATTTTTATCAAAAGGAACAATCAGTTTACGCATTAGAGCTTTATTTTTAAAATGCCTTGAAATTTCGTGAGTTAACTCAGTATAATTATTTTTTGCCTCTGAAATTTTGTGATGAAATATTTTAATGGCTTTACATTTTTCGTTTTCAAATACCATATTTAATAAAGTCCTATCAGAAAGTCCACAAGAATGACCCCAAATAAATACTTCATAATTATCATTTTCTATAAATCGAATTAGATCTTGATAATTATGGTTTAGAAAATAGTGAAATGATTTTATATGCCTAAAAAACTCGTTATTATTTTGCTTTTCTAACTTATTATATTGCTCATCTAATTCATCCCCGAAACCAAATATTATTTCACTGGAAGCATTACCATGTATATAATTTACTTGAGGGTTATGACCAATTTTGGAAGCAATAAAAGAATTTTGTAAATACTTTTCAATAGTATTTGTATAATTAAAATTTAGGAACATCGTTGAAATAGGATAGATCTCATGATTAGCATTTATCTTTATTTTATTAGAGTTAATTAACGTTTCTATATTTTCAATTTCAACTGAATTAAACGTATGTATACTTTTGTAGTCAATTGTTTTTTCAATTAAAGAACGAAATTGACTTGATAAAAAATCAAAATTGTCATTTACTTTTTGGCGCTTAATATATTCATGAAATTTAGCTTTTAGATTTTCAAATGTTTGATTAAGATCTTTTATAATTATGCTAAGATCAGATTTCGAAAAATTAATTGTAAAAAGTTTTAACACCTCTAAATAATAAAAATGTTCAATATCAACCCAATTACAATCACTGCACGACTTTAAAAGGTTTCTAATAAAATCAGTTTTAGCGATTAACTTATATCGTTTATTATATCTTGACGCATCAGCAAATGCAGACATTTGGCTTGTTGGATCATGGAGGAATTCAATTAGTATTTTCAGGTCGTCAATTTGATTAAGATCCTGGTGAAATGAGTTATAACCAAAATATTCAATTGAGATTAAATTATCGTCATATCCATTTTTTTGCTTACAATCTATAAATGCTTCCTTTAGATACCAGAGAATAAAGTCATGATACCGCGTTTCCATTTTGTGTGCTAAATCAAAGCCGTTACCTAGTATTATTAATCGATTCATTTTTTAACTTTTATAAATCAAGCATCAATGTAGTTTATTTTATTTAAAATATATATAACGGAAGCCGCCCATTGCTGAGCGGCTTCCGTTATATATATTCTTTCGAAAGGTGGTTAATTACATATTACTTCACTTCCTCAAAAGGCACATCCTCCACTTTACTTTCGCTATTCTGCGGCTGTGGTTCTTCGCCACCGGCTTCAGCGCCAGGCTGTGCACCCGGCTGTTCCTGCGTGGCCTTGTACATATCTTCACTCGCTGCTGTCCAGGCTGCATTCATTTCGGCCATGGCGGTATCAATGGCTGCAAGGTCCTGTGCTTTGTGAGCTTCTTTTAATTTAGTTAAAGAGCTATCAATAGCGCCTTTTTTATC
>JANOVK010000113.1:0-2159 GCA_031417315.1 Chitinophagaceae bacterium
TAATACGCCTCCTGTACTTGCCAATTTATCAAAAACATTTAATTTATTCCCAATAATAAAAGTGCCTGTATTACTTTTTACCAAACTGTGTAAGGCATTAGTGCCATTAACAACAGTTGCATCTGCACTTGTTGTTTGATCGAAATATACTGTGCCCGTGCCAGTTGTTACAATTAACTTACTGGTATTACTTCCTGTTAAACTATTAGATGCACTATTGCTTATGGTACCTCCTAAGGTTAATGTTTTATTCGTTAATGCTAACTTCCCACTTGTTTGTAGCAAGGTACCTGTTACTGTAATATCATTCGCTAATGAAACTCCTGCAACTTTATTGATAGTTAAATTATATAAGGATGACCCTAATTGTGTTGGTACAGTACTTGGACCTGTTAATATTATTGTACTATTACTCAATGTTGCATTTATACTTGATGCCCCAACTACTGTACCAGCAAGAGTTAAACTCTTGCCATTTACATTTAAAGTCCCTGAGGTTAAGGTTAATATATTAGGAACTGTAAGGTTATCACCTAATACCACATTTGCAATAGAATTATTTATTGTTAAATTATTTGCTATTGTTCCAGTTCCTGTAATAGTTTGAAGCAAAACACCATTCATTTCAATGGTTCCAGCTCCGTTTATATTACCAACTTTATCTAAATTGCCACTTACACTTAATTTTAATCCTGAACTTATATTTAATGATGCACCAGATGCCAAGCCAAAATTACCTACAGTTGCATTTGCACTTAAAACAGGTTGATTAGGAATTCCAGCATTTAACCCAATATAAGCATGATCAATTGATGTTGGTACAGAATTGTTACACCAATTTGCAGCTACACTCCAATCATTACTCGTAGTACCTCTCCAATTATAGGTATAACCCAAAGGTGCATCGGGAACTGAAAATATTGTAGCAATTATTGCAGTTCTTGAAGTAGTGGTGCAACCATTATTAGTAGCATCAACATAATAAGTTGTTGTTGAAGAAATAGTGGGTGTGGTAAAACTTGTTCCTGTGCCTAATGAACTTCCTCCTGTGCTTGCAGCATACCAGTTAATTGTACCTGCTGATGCAGTAGCTCCTAAATTTACAGTTCCAGTGTTACATCTTGCTGAAGGTGTTGTGCCTGTTATTGTTGGAATAGCATTAATAGTTGCAACAACTGCAGTTCTTGAAGTAGTGGTACAACCTGTTGCAGTTGCATCAACATAGTAAGTTGTTGTTGAAGAAATTGTTGGTGTGGTAAAACTTGTTCCTGTGCCTAAAGATGAACCTCCTGTTGAAGCAGCATACCAATTAATTGTTCCTGCTGAGGCTGTGGCTCCTAAACTTACTGTTCCTGTTCCACAGTTTGATGATGGTGTGGTGCCTGTTATGGTTGGAATGGTATTGATTGTTGCAACAACTCCAGTTCTTGAAGTAGTGGTGCAACCATTATTTGTAGCATCTATATAGTTTGTTGTAGTTGTAGAAATTGATGGTGTGGTAAAGCTAGTTCCTGTGCCTAAAGATACACCTCCACTCGAAGCAGCATACCAATTAATTGTTCCTGCTGATGCTGTGGCTCCTAAACTTAAAGTTCCTGTTGAACATCTTGCTGCAGGTGTTGTGCCTGTTATTGTTGGTATAGCATTTATAGTTGCAACAACTGATGTTCTTGAACTTGTGGTGCAACCTGTTGCAGAAGCATCAACATAATAAGTTGTTGTTGAAGAAATTGATGGTGTGGTAAAACTAGTTCCTGTGCCTAATGATGTGCCACCTGTACTTGCAGCATACCAATTAATTGTTCCTGCTGATGCTGTTGCTCCTAAACTTATAGTTCCAGTTCCACAGTTTGATGATGGTGTTGTGCCTGTTATGGTTGGTATAACATTTAAAGTTGCTACAACTGCAGTTCTAGTAGCAGTGGTGCAACCATTACTAGTTGCATCAACATAATAAGTTGTTGTTGAAGAAATTGATGGTGTGGTAAAACTTGTTCCTGTACCTAATGATGTGCCACCTGTACTTGCAGCATACCAATTAATTGTGCCAGCAGATGCAGTTGCACCTAAACTTACTGTGCCTGTACCACATCTTGCTGCAGGTGTTGTGCCTGTTATGGTTGGAATGGTATTTACTACAACTGAACTTGTTGTTGAAC
>JANOVK010000114.1:0-7063 GCA_031417315.1 Chitinophagaceae bacterium
AATCAATAAGTTACTATTCGATTGTTCATCAGACAAAGAAATTGACTTTATTACTTTTCCTTGTAAATTGATAATTTCCAAACTCGCTTTATTGTTTTCTATATTATCAATTAATACAACTACTTTATCTTTAGTAGGATTTGGAAAGAAACTTAAACTAAAATTTTCCTTATCTGTAAATCTTACAGAAACTACTTTAGAAAAAGTCATTTTTCCGTCTATATCTATTTGTTTAAGTCTATAGAAATTAGTGCCTTTAAAAGGACTTTCATCTGTGCTTGAATAATCACTTTTAGAAGAAGAATTTCCTACACCTGCAACATAATGAATGGTTTCCCAAGATTTAGCATCCATACTTCTTTGTATATCAAATCCTTTGTTATTTGTTTCAGATAAGGTTGACCAAAACAATTTAGCTTTAGAACCTTCTTTTGCAGCACTAAATTCTGAAAGTGTAATTGGTAATACAGCAGTATTTGCCCAAAAATATACATTATCAACATAAACAGTACTTGAATTTGATACAAATAACATTTGAGCCAAATTTGCTTTGGTTGTTAATGTTGTAAATGCACTCATTGGTATATCGTAACTTACCCAAGTGCTACTTGTAGGTGGATTACAAGTGTATTCAAATTCTCTATCATCGCCACCACCATAAATTCCATTTGGACCAAAATCTACTAATTTAGCTTTGAAGAAAGTAGCATTAGGTGTCCAAATATCTACGTGATAAAAATCGGCATTAGTAACATTAATGGTACTAGTAGTAAACTCAATACCACAAAAAACAAGATTAGTGTATTTTTTAGTATCATTACCTACAATTTGCACATCTGCAACATCTGCAGCATCCCAAGATGCACTCCAAGTATCAACTGTTTTATTTTGATAAGAATTACTAAATAGAGAAATAACATTGGCTTGAGCTTTAGTAGGCACTGGTGCTGCTGTTAATGGTGCACTAGCTAAACCAGAATTAACTGTAAACATTGTTGACTTTGTACCAACTAAGTAAGCTCCATCTGCTGCTTGTGTAGCTTTAATGGTCGTGTTGCCTACGCCAACAATTGTAATTGTGCTACCAGCTACTGTAGCTACTGCAAGGTTGCTACTTGTGTAAGAAAATGCACCTGTGCTATTGCTTGTTGGAGCTGTAATAAGAAATGCTCCATTTCCTACATTTTTTGCAGGTATTATAAAGTTAGTTATAGTAGGTGTTGTAGCTGTTTTATAAAAATATATATTATCTAAATAAACAGTTGGACCTGGTATGCCACCAAATGGAGTGCTTACCATTTTTATTTGACTAATATTATGTAAAGCAATATTGTTATAAGCTGATAAATTAATTTCAAAACTATTCCAACCACTTAAAGTTGGTGTTAACATAAAAGCTTGCTCAACGGTAGGTGCAGGGCTTGTATTGATTAATGAGACTTCAAAAGCAGTACAATTAGCACTCCAAAAATCAATGTGTAATTTAGTCATATTAGATACATCTAAACCATTTTTTAATTGAATACCTTGATAATTAAAGTTGCTATATTTTATCATAGTGTCAGTGCCTACATAAAATTCACTAATGATTGTAGTTTGACCCCAGCCAGGATAAAAATCTGTACTATCGACATTGGTATAAGCACTACCATAAATAGAAACAACATCAGTTGTGTTTCTTGCAGGTGGAGTTGCAGCAGGTATTGCTGGTTGTGCTTGAGCATTGAATGCTGTTAAAACCACCATCATAAATGTAAAGTAAAATTTTTTCATTTTATTTGATTTTTATTTTAGTGAAACAATTTATTTGCTAATTTAAGAAAAAATTTATTTAGATTTTATTTACTGATTACTTAATTCTCAAATGAAAAAAACATCCCTACCAAAGCAGGGATGTTTCTTTTTCTTAATTATTCAACCACAAGTTTTTGTGTGTTCTTGCCATTGACAGTAATAACACTTACTAAGTAAAAACCTTTGCTAAGGTTGGCAATATCTACATTGTTATTGCCCATACTTAAGGTTTGAGTTCTAACTGTTTTGCCATATAAATCTGTTACTACAATTTGCCCTTTACCAACTAGTGTTTCAACATTTAAACGAATAAATGAACGTGCTGGGTTAGGATAGATTGTAAATTGTGCATTGTCAATTGTTAATTGTCCATTACTTTCCTCACTAAGTCCTCTTGCAGCACATGTAACTATATTGTTACTAATTGTTCTGCTATTGCTGCAACCATTGGCATTGGTGAATGTGTAAGTTAAACTTCCTGCACCAGCAATTAAACCTGTGCTAACCACACCACCAGGAGTTGTAACAGCTAATACACCTGATGTGCTCCAAACGCCACCAACTGGAGAACCAACAACTATAAATGTTCTATTTGTACAGAATGCCCCACCTATTCCTTTTTGAGGATTGATTGTACCAGGTGCATAACCAATTGAAGGAACATTAGGATTTGCATTTATAGTTACATTATAGTTTGTGCTTGCACTACAACCAGCATTTGTAACTGTGTATTTGATAATTGCATTGCCAGCATTTGTTGCTGTTACCAAACCAGTTGAGTTTATTGATGAATTGCTATTTGTTAATACACTCCAAACACCACCTGTTGTAGTAGAACTTAATTGTGTAGTGCTGCCTTTACAAATGCTGTTTGTACCAGTAATTGCATTAGGTGCTGTAGGGGTAGAAACCATCACAGTAGCTGTTGCTGTTGAAACACAGCCATTACTACCTGTTTTAGAATAAGTTAAAATAGCACTACCAACACCTGTTGAAGTAACAATTCCAGAAGCTCCATTTACAGTTGAAACAGTTGCAACTGCCATATCACTAGAACTCCAAACACCACCACCAGAAGTGTTGCTATTATTAATATTTTTTGTAGCACCAATTGCACACATTGCAAAGCCATTTGAAGTGCCAATTGCTAGACTAGTTTTTAATGTCATTGTAACTGAATTACTAATGCCATCATTAGCACAACCATCAGTTCTAGTAACTACACAAGAAATAACATCGCCATTTGCAATAGAATTAGGAATAAATGTAATAGTTGAACCTGAACCTACATTAGAACCATTCTTTTTCCATTGATACATTGGTGATGTTCCTTCATTAGTTGGTGTAGTTGTAAACATTACACTACTACTGCTACAAACATTTGTGCTTGCTGTTGCAATAGAAACAGAAGGATCAGATACGTGATTGATACAAGTATTTGCCCAGAAATAAAGATTATCTATATAAACTTTACTTGAACCAAAAGGAGTACCAACCAATTTAATTTGATTAACGTGATTTACAATATTTGAAGGATAGTTTGTTAAAGCAATATCATAGCTATTCCATCCACCTAAAGTTGGATTTAGTGTATATGGCACTTCAGCACCTGTTGCAGTATTAATTAAGAAAATTTGGAATGCAGTACAAGTAGATGTCCAAATATCAATGTGTAAACTAATTGCTTCTGAAGCATCAATTGTTCCTGCAAATTGAATACCTTGATAATTTAAATTAGTATACTTTTTAGTAGTATTACCTTCGATTGTAGTATCTGCTACTTGTGTAGATTGTCCCCAATTAGGGAAGAAATCTGTACCAGCTCTATTATTGTAAGCATCACTAAATAATGAAATTACATTAGCTTGTGGTCTAGTTGGTGTTGCAGCAGCAGTTATTGGAGCTGGTGGTAATGGTGGCAATGTAACAACTAAACTAGCAGTAGTACTTGCACTTCCAAAATTTCCATTTGCAGCTTGTGTTGCAGTGATAGTAGATGTTCCAGCACCAACAACTGTAACCATATTGCCACTAATTGTTGCTACATTTATATTACTACTTGTGTAAGTAAATGCACCTGCACTTGGGCTTGATGGGGCAGTTAAAGTAAAAGGAGCATCACCAACTTGTTTTGCAGGCACAGTAAATGAACCTAAAGTAACTGGTGTTGCTTTCCAGAAATAAATATTATCTAAAAATACTTGACTTGAACCAAATGGAGTACCAACTAGTTTAAATTGAATAATTGAAGCTTTATTAATGGTAGTATATTGAGATAATGAAATGTCAAAACTATTCCAACCGGATAATGTTGGATTTAATCTTATACTTTGCTCCATATTAACACCATTAATTAAAAATACATCAAATGCCGTACAGTTTGGTGTCCATATATCTAAATGTAATTCTGTCATTTGAGATGCATCAACTGGATTTGCAAATTGCACTCCTTGATAATTTAAACTTTGGTAGCTTTTTGTCGTGTTTCCACCAATGCTTATATTAGATACAACTGTTGATTGTCCCCAATTAGGGAAAAAGTCAGTTCCACTAATATTAGTATAAGTATCGCTAAATACAGATAATACATCAGCAGCATCTTTTATTGGAACAGGTGCAGCAGTTGGTGGTGGAGGGTATGTTACTACTAATATAGCACTTGTGCTACCAGCAGTATAAGGTGCATCTGCTGCTTGAGCAGCAGTAATAGTAGTAGAACCAATGCCTACAATTGTAACAGTGCTACCACTAATAGTTGCAACACTTGTATTGCTACTTGTATAGGTAAATGCACCATTGCTATTGCTTGTAGGTGCTGTTAAATTAAATGCAGCATCGCCTAAATTTTTTGCAGCAACACTAAAACCTGTAATTATTGGTGAAGATGCAGATCTCCAGAAATAAATATTGTCTAAATAAATAGTAGACCCATTGTTCCCTACTAATTTGAATTGACGAATTTTAGTTAAATCAATACCATTAAATGAAGTCAATGGAATATCAAAGCTGTTCCAGCCAGACAATGTAGGACTTACAGTTATTTTTTTCTCAAGCTGAGGGCTTGTGTTAATTAAATAAAAATCTAAACTTGAACAGTTTGGTGTCCAAATATCAAAGTGCAAGTTTTCCATTGAAGTAATATTTAGGTCACTTGCAAATTCAATTCCTTCATAATTTAGATTATCATATCTTTTGATAGTATTGCCAGAGACAGTCATATCTAAGTGTGTAGTTGATTGACCCCAATTTGGATAAAAATTTGTTCCAGAAACATTAGTATAAGCATCACTAAATACCGAAATTACATTTGAAGAAAGTTGTGTTGGCGTTGCAGGATTGGTTGCTGGGGGTGCAAAGGTAACCAATAAAGTTGCTATTGCAGAACCTGATCCATAACTACCATCAGCTGCTTGGTTGGCTGTAATAATTGTTGTTCCAGCTCCAACAATAGTAATTGTATCGCCGCTAACAGTTGCTACACTTGTATTGCTACTTGAATATGAAAAAACACCGGAACTGTTGCTTGTTGGTGTTGTAATTGTAAAAGAAGCATCTGTAGTATATTTAATAGGAAATGAAAAACCAGAAATTGTTGGTGTGCTTGCAGATTTCCAAAAATAAATATTATCTAAATAATAAGTTTTTGTTGAATTATGATACTGCATTGGCTCATCTACGAATTTAAATTGACCAATGTTACTTACAATACCAGCTGCATAACTGCTAAGTGGTATGTCGTAACTAACCCAACCCGATTGAGATGGAGTTAATCTGTAAGCTTGTTCCTGAGAAGTAGCAGTATTAACTAAATAAAAATCAAAAGTTGCACCATTGTTTGTGAAAATATCAACGTGCAAATTAGACATTGAAGACGCATTGATGTTGCTAGAAAATTGAGTTCCTTGATAATCAAGGTTCGCATACTTTTTCATTGTATCTCCAGATACAATAAAGTCTGAAACTAAAGTACCTTGACCCCAGTTGGGATTAAAATCGGTACCAGATTGGTTGGTGTACGCCCCACTAAATACAGAAATCACATCTGCTGCTGCGTGGGTTGATGGTGTAGGTGCAGCAATGGGTGGCTGAGCATTTGCATTAAAAATAATAAATGCAAAAATTGCAAAAAGTAGTTTTTTTGTTTTCATTGTTTGTTTTTATTTAATTTTTTTGTTTTCATTTCAGTAAAAACAAAAAATGGCGACAATCCATCCGATGTTTTGGAAGAAATGAGTTATGATAATTTCAATACAAAATTATAAATGCTACTTCTATTTTAAAATTTTATGACACATCATTACTACATCAAAAAAAATAATATATTGAAAATCAATACTATTATAATACATCTTTACTACATCAAAAAAAAATCTTAGTTTCACATATAATTACAAATTAAAATGAAAACATTTTTATTTTTTTTATTTGCCCCAGTTTTTATTTTTTGTCAAAATACTATTGCATTACCAGATATTACTAATTATTCAAAGCAAACTTATTTAGGAGGATTGCAAAACTGGGATATAAAACAGGATAAAAATTCGATAATTTACATTGCAAATAATGAAGGATTATTAACTTTTGATGGAAAGTTTTGGAAACTATATGCTTTACCCAATAAAACAATAGTTCGATCTGTAGAAATTGGAAATGATAATAGAATATATGTTGGAGGCCAAGATGAAGTTGGATATTTTCAGCCAAATCTGAATGGTGAGTTAATTTTTCACTCGCTAAATGAACTAATTCCTAAAAAACATAATTCATTTGGTGATGTTTGGGATATAGTTATTGCAAATAAAGAAGTGTTTTTTCGCTCCGATAATAAAATATTTAGATACTCAAATTCCAATATTTCAGTATTTACTACAAGTTCACAATGGACTTTTATGGGAATTTGTAATGGGATTTTGTATGCTCATGAAAATGGTAATGGGATTATGTTTTTTAAAAATAATATATGGCAACCTATTTCAATTAACTCTGAGCTTCCCAAATCTGATCCTATTACAAGCATTATCCCAATTTCTAGTGATAGTGTTTTAATAACAACTTTAAAAAATGGAGTTTTTTTATTTCTAACTAATAAAATAATTAAACTAAATAATTCTAGCAATAAAATATTTGAAAATCAGAGAATTTACTCAGCAACCAAAATAAATAATAACTGGGTTGCATTGGCTACAAGCAATGGGGGCCTATTTATTATAGATAAAACCGGCAATATTATTCAAAGCTTTTCTAAAAAGGAGGGATTACAAAACAATAA
>JANOVK010000115.1:0-2023 GCA_031417315.1 Chitinophagaceae bacterium
GAAGGAAGGTTGTGTACGTGTTCCGCACCCGTTTGCCGGTCGCCATCAAGTATTGCTACTTATGCTGCCCCACGACTTGCATGTATTAAGCCTGCCGCTAGCGTTCATCCTGAGCCAGGATCAAACTCTCCATTGTAAATGTTGTTTGATCAAGGCTATTTTCTCATCGAAAAAATAACGTTGATTTAATTTTTATTGTGCTTGTAAACCTTACATAGTATTTAATTTTTATAAACTAAATTATGCTGCTGTTACTTTCAAACTTTCAAAGAACTTTAAAGATTATTTACTTTTGATAAGTAATCTTTTTGTAGATGAATGGAGTGTAATTCCATATTAAATATTCATCTCGATTTTTTAAGAACTTTCTGCTTTTTTATTTCCCTTTTTTTATTTGGGAGTGCAAAAGTAGAAGAATTTTTGATACTACCAAATTTTTATTAATATTTTTTTGAAATATTATTTTGATTTAAAGAACTATTTTATGATTTAAAATTGGGGGCTGCAAACATAATGGTGATAATGTTCTACGCCAAATTTATTTTTAAATTTATCAAATTTTTAAATGCATTTTTTGTTTAAGAACTTTACTTTTAAATGGGTTATTTTTCAAAAGCGGAGTGCAAAAGTAGAAGAGTTTTTGATACTGCCAAATATTTTTTTAATAATATTTTTTTTTGAAATTGAAACGCTTTGTGGATAAGGTTTTCATTCTTTAAGAAATATTAATAGAGGTTAATAAAAACTAACTTATTATTTGATTAATTAATCTAATTAAGTATTTCTCAATAAATACTCGCCAATAATTTATTTTCTTTATAGGATTATTCTGAAATTAATTAATTAGGAACCATGTAATTGATAATAAAACTAAGCTGATTTCGACAATTAAATATTTAGTAAATTAATTATCTTTTAATTTTGGGTTATGAAAAAAGTTATATTACTATTTGGTCTATTTGTTTTTTTTAAATCATATTCTCAAATTATTTCTGGACCCATGATAGGTCATACTGAGCTAAGAACATCAACTATTTGGATGCAATTCTCTAATGAAGTTAATGAGGCTAAAATTATTTTTAATAAACAAGGTTCAGAAGAGAAAACTATCAATTCTTTTATAATAAACAAGGGTTTATTTAAAACTGCAACAGCATTATTGTATAACTTAGAACCAGGGTGTACTTATGAATATAATGTATTAATAAATAATAAAAAGAAAATAATTACAAGTGGAGAAATAACAACTCAAACTTTATGGCAATGGAGAGAGAAAATTTCTCCTTTACCAAATTTTTCTTTTTTAACCGGCAGTTGTACTTATTTCAATCAACCTGAGTTTGATAGACCTGGCAAACCTTATGGAAATGATTCCTCGATACTTGAATCGATGGCTAAAGAAAAGTCATCATTTATGTTATGGCTTGGTGATAATTGGTATACAAGAGAAGTTGATTATTATAGTGAATGGGGGTTATATAATAGACCATCGAAAGAACGGGCATTACCCATTTATCAGAATTTATTAAAAGCAATGCCACATTATGCTATTTGGGATGACCACGATTATGGCTGGAATGATTCTGATAAAAGTTATCCATTAAAAAAGACAAGCAGAGAAGTTTTTAAAAGTTTTTGGAGTAACCCATCGTATGGTGAAAATGAACAAGGCATTTATACAAAATTTACATGGAATGATGTTGATATTTTTATGTTAGACGATAGATGGTACAGAAGTAACGATAATACACTTGATAGCATTGATGGAAAAGTGAATTTAGAAAAACAAATGTTTGGTAAACAACAAATGGAGTGGCTTAAAAATGCTTTATTACAGAGTAACGGTAATACAAACATTACTTTCAAAATCATTGCAACCGGTAGTCAAGTTTTAAATCCAATGAGTCCTTATGATTGTTTTAGACATTTTTCTGCTGAGTATTTTGAGCTTATGAATTTTATAAAAGATAATAATATTAATGGAGTTATTTTTTTAACTGGAGATAGGCATCATAGTGAAGTT
>JANOVK010000116.1:0-4096 GCA_031417315.1 Chitinophagaceae bacterium
GAAATTAGTTTAAAAGGAATAGTATGTAGAGATGAAATTGCAAAAGGATTTAATTATATCTCAGCAGAAGATTGGAAATATTCTGAGCCCATAAAACAACAATCAGTTATACATATTATTGGTGGTGGTCATTGTGGTTTAGCATTATCTCAAATAATGTCTTTTCTAGGGTTTTATATTCATTTATATGATGACAGAGCAGAATTAAATACAATAGCTGAAAATAATTATGCAAATGAAAAACATATTATTAATTATGAATTGATTGGAGATTCTATAAACTCAACACCAAATGATTTTATTGTTATTATGACAATTGGGTATAGAACTGATAAGCTAGTTTTAAAACAACTACTAAATAAATCACATAAATATTTGGGGCTATTAGGAAGTAAAACAAAAGTTGATACTTTGTTTAAGGAACTTATATTAGAAGGAATTTATGAAAAAAAAATAGCTCAAGTATTTTCTCCAATTGGTATTGATATAAATAATAAAACAACACAAGAAATAGCAGTGAGTATTGCTGCAGAAATAATTAAGGAGAAAAACAAATAAGCCACTCGCTTGAGTGGCTTATTTGTGTTGTAGAGCGTACGGGAATCGAACCCGTGATTCCTCCGTGAAAGGGAGGTGTCTTAACCCCTTGACCAACGCTCCATTTTTAATTGGGTTGCAAATATATAGCTGATGCAGTTTATGGCAAATTTTTTTTAATTGAATCATAAAAAAATAGGCTGCATTTTAATTCAGCCTATTTGATAAAATTAGAATTTTAGTAATTATTGTACTCTTACTCCCCTGCTTGGTTTTATAGGATTTATTTTTTGAGGCCTAATACCTGGATTATGATTAGGCATTCGTATTTTATTTTGTCTTCGTTGCCACTCTGCTCTTAACATTTTATGAAACTCGGGTTCAGCTCTAAAACATTTTTTTACTCTATCCTCACTATTAAAAATTTTTCTAAAATCTTCTCTATATCTTTTCATTATAACAATCTTCCTTTCTTCAAACGCCAAATCATCGTGCCCAAATTCTTTTCTTGCATTTTTTAATTCGCCAGAAAATCCATTATAAACAGGCCAAAATTTTTGAGCCTCTTCAGGAGAAAGATTTAATTCTCTAGTTATATATGCCGTTTTAAGTGCCTCAATAGATTGTGTTAAGTTACTTCTTTCAGAATTTTCATCGGGCTGTTGTTCATTATTTTCTTGTGCAATAACTTGTACTGAAAATAATAAAAGCATGTATAGTAAAATATTTTTCATATTATATAGAATTAAGAATTAGGAGCAACAGAATTATTTATTTTTATTTTATTCTCTTCAAAATATGCTTCAATTTCTTCGATAGTTAAATAATTAATATCGCTTTGAATATTAGTTGAGTGTAAAAATGGTGCAACAGAAGTTTCATCTAAAATGTTTAACACTATTGCTTTGTTGTTTATAACAAGATTATTTAAATCGTCATCATTAATATTTTGAATACTTTTTTCAACATTAATTTTTAAGGATTGGTTGTGCAAAGCAAGTAACTCTTCATTACTATTTTTATTAACGAGTAAACTAAAAATAGCTACAATAAAAATAGCAGAAGCAGCAACTGCATATTTAATCCAATTTCTGGTGCTTTTAAATTCAACAATTTTTGTTTTTGAAACAGGTAAATAAACAGCAATTGAATTAAAATAATTATCAGGAATAAAATATGGAGTTTTATTACTAATTGTACTTAATAAAGGAGCAATGGATTCAAGTTCAGTTTTAATTTCAGTATTATTATAAGTTACTTTATTAATTATTTGTGAACTTAGATTTTCGAAATAATTTTCTGGTACTTTATAAGTTTTATTTTGCAAAGAAATCTTAAGTAAAATATTAGAAATCAAATTAATAAAATAATCATCTGGCACTTTATAAGGCTCAATGCTATTAGATTTTATTTTATTTAATATGTAATACTCTTGTTCCATAACAGTATAATAGACTTTATATATTGATTATAGTTTAATGATTTCGAATAAAATCTTCAATTTTTTTTGCTGCATGATGATAGCTTGCTTTTAGTGCTCCTTCGCTTGTTTCTAAAATTCTACTCATTTCTTCGTAGGGCAGTTCATCATAATATCTTAAATTAAAAACAACTCTTTGTTTCTCTGGTAATTTCTGAATTGCAATTTGCAATTTCCACTCTAATTTATTTACATCAAATCCCTCACTTGCTTTTACTTGATTCGCTAATCCAGTATCTTCTTCATCAATACTAACTGAAAAACGGCGTTTTTGTTGTTCAATAAAAGTCAGACTTTCATTAGTTGCAATTCTATATAACCATGTATAAAGTTGACTATCTTCTCTAAAATTTTCTAAGCCATTCCAAACTTTAATAAACATGTTTTGTAAAACATCATCAGCATCTTCATGAACAACAACCATTCTTCTAATATGCCAATATAATTTTTCTTGATATTTTTTTATTATAGCAGTAAACGCTTTCTCTTTATTAGAGGGCTCTTTAAAAAGACTCAGAAGTTCTTTATCGCCTTGGTTTAATATCATAAATTTATAGAGATACTTTAATGTAATAAAAGTTTAATCGTCTGAAACTTATATTTGTAAAACTAACAATTGTTTGTATGCAAAATGTAGAGTTGAATAGAAATATTAATTGGATGAAAAATCTTTTACTAGAAAGGTTACAAAAGTTTGAAGAAATTAAACTTGGTGGAGGAATAAAATCAATTGCAAAGCAAAAAGAAAGAAATAAACTTACTGCTAGAGAAAGAATTGATTATTTAATTGATAAAAATTCAAATTTCATTGAAATTGGTGCATTTGCAGGTAATGAAATGTATGAAGAATATGGTGGATGCCCTGCTGCTGGCACAGTTTCAGGCATTGGTTATATTAGTGGCAAACAATGTGTAATTGTAGCTAACGATCAAACTGTAAAAGCTGGAGCTTGGTTTCCAATATCAGGAAAAAAGAATTTACGAATGCAAGAAATTGCAATGGAAAATAATTTACCTATTATTTATTTAGTTGATAGTGCAGGTGTTTTTTTACCCATGCAAGATGAAATTTTTCCAGATAAAGAACACTTTGGAAGAATTTTTAGAAACAATGCTAAAATGAGTGCAATGGGCATACCACAAATTGCAGCTGTTATGGGTGCATGTGTTGCAGGAGGTGCTTATTTACCAATTATGAGTGATGAAACTTTGATGGTGGAAGGCAATGGAAGCATTTTTTTAGCAGGAAGTTATTTAGTAAAAGCTGCAATTGGAGAAGATATAGATAACGAAACCCTTGGTGGTGCAACAACACATAATTCAATTAGTGGAATTGCAGATTACAAATTTTCTTCCGAACATGAATGTTTAGATTATATTAAAACAATAATGAGTCGAATTGGAGAAAACGCTAAAGCTGGTTTTAATAAATCAACCCCAATTGCACCATCAAAAAATATTGATGAGATTTATGGAGTTATGAGTGAAAATAATTTAAAGCCATACGATGTTTTAAATATTATTGAAAGTATTGTTGATGCTACAGAAAATGGAACTACAAGTTTTGATGAATTTAAACAAGACTATGGCAAATCAATAGTTTGTGGATATGCAAGAATTGAAGGTTGGAGTGTTGGCATAGTTGCTAACCAAAGATTAATTACAAAAACTGCAACTGGAGAAATGAGAATGGGTGGAGTTATTTATAATGATAGTGCCGATAAATCGGCTAGATTTATTATGAACTGTAATCAGAAAAAAATTCCATTAGTATTTTTACAAGATGTTACTGGGTTTATGGTAGGTAGTAGAAGTGAGCATAGTGGTATAATAAAAGATGGAGCAAAAATGGTAAATACAGTTGCAAATTCTGTGGTTCCAAAAATTACAATTATTACTGGCAATAGTTATGGAGCAGGAAATTATGCTATGTGTGGCAAAGCTTATGACCCAAGATTTATATATGCTTGGCCTAGTGCAAAAATTGCTGTAATGGGTGGTGCTGCTGCATCTAAAACTTTATTACAAATTCAAGTAGCAAGTGAAAAAGCAAAAGGAAAAGTTTTTAGTGATGAAGAT
>JANOVK010000117.1:0-1504 GCA_031417315.1 Chitinophagaceae bacterium
CCTCCTCTTCTTACTACTCGTTTTACTCTTCCTGCCAGGGCACTTAAACGCGCCGGGTGTGCGCGGCGCGATTAAATCCATCGCAGTTTGGTTAAGCCTGGCGTTCGCGTCCCAGGCGATTTGCCAAGATCCCGTCTACGGCCATGACGCGGCGGGCGCCGCGCGGCTCTCCATCATTTACGAAGCGGTCCAAGCCTACCGGCGGACTCACCGCGGTGAGGTCCCGCGGGCGCTGAGCGAACTGTTCCCGCAGTTCCTCCATTTAAATCCGTACCGTTAGTGAAATCCAAATCCGCGGTAAGGGCACCAGCGGGCAAGTTATACACAGCACCTTGTGTTTTCATGATCACAATGCGCCCGTCACCACCCCCGTTGGTCCAGTTAAAGTTTATTTGATCAGCCGCATCGATGCTGGCAGCAGCAAAAGTGAGGTTGCTCGCTTGCGGAGAAAATACTGCTAAGGTGCCTGTGGATTCATTAGATATATTTCCTATGGCGTCCAGCACAAATAGTTTGTAATCGCCTGCTGTGGCGGGAGCTAAAATAGAAACAGCGGTTCCGCTAAGAGCCTTTGTCATGGTGGCTCCCGCTACAAAATTGGTGGTGCCACTTGGGGCAAACCAAACTTCGTTAGAGGTGGTACCTGAGTTTCCAATGGTCACTGTACCTCCGGGCACTACTCCAATGCTTGCTTGAAAAACAACTGTGCTTTGGTTTGTAGGTGCCTGAGTATCTACGGCTATGGTAGCACTGGGCCCCGCAGCCAGCGTCAGGTTTCCGGCTGCATCGGCACCCGTTCCGGCAGCAATGGAAATGCCTACTGTTCCGTTTCCCGTAAAGTTGGTAAGGGTCACTGTTCTTGTGGAGCCGGCACCGGTAACGTCAGCCGTTGCGTTGGCCCCTGTTCCCTGGTTTATGGTAATGTTTCCGTTGGCTAATGTAATGTTGTCCTCGCCTGAATAGGTAATGGTATAGGTTGCAGAACTGGAGTTTTTTACAAGCACCGCACTGGGCGCACCAATGGAAAGTGTGGGCCTGTTGGCATCCAAGGGGTCATTAGGTTGTACTATATTCTGTGAATAAGCCGGGTTGTCAATGCTGTTTGAATTTCTGAGAACAAGGTTGGCCACCGGTATGTCGTTGCCTGCGGGTATATCCGTTCCACCGTTTACAATAGTAATGTCAGCGGTGTAGGTAGTGTTGTTGCTCCTGGTAAAGTTTGTTAAAGTGTAACCTGCCACCGTGCCGCTCTGCAATGTATGGGCATTGCCAAAATCACTGTCAACTGTAATGGTAAGGGTGGCTGTTCCTATTTTAATAGGCGTGTTGGCCGCAGGTGTGGAGAATGCAACACTGGAAATGTATGGGCTGGTGATTCGGTCTTGTTGCGTGCCCGATCCTTTATAGTTCTCAGATCCACCAGATCCATTAAAAGCCACTACACTGAATTTGTAATTGGTATTTGCAGTGAGGTTTGTAATATTCACGGATGTGCCGATGCCCT
>JANOVK010000118.1:0-1856 GCA_031417315.1 Chitinophagaceae bacterium
CTTTTTTTCCTTGAAAAATTTCCATCATTCCAAATTGTTTGTCTGTAATAGTCATAATACCAATATGTCCTTTTTCGGGTAAAATTTTCTTTACTCTTTTTTTATGTACTTCTGCATTTTCCATACTTGCACAATGCCTTAAATAAATGCTAAACTGAAACATAGCAAACCCATCTTGCATAATACTTTTTCTAAATTTACCTGCAATTTTTCTTTCTATTTTAGTATCGGTTGGCAAATCAAAAAATACGAGTACCCACATAATTCTATAAGCATTTAGGCGGTTATAATTCATTTGCTCAGTTTTAATGTTCATTCTTCGGAAAAGCGTATGTCATCCCGAGGAACGAGGGATCTGTTTGGCATTTGTTATTAATCAACAGTTTCCTCAATGCATTGGGAACCAAATCTAAACCAAACTATTATTCAAAAACTTCCATTCAGGGTTTACGCTATTTATTAGTGCTTCTTTTTTCTCTCTTCGCCAACCTTTTAATTCTTTTTCTCTTGCTATTGCTTGCTCTATCCATTCAAAGTGTTCAAAATATAAAAGATAGTAGGAATTATATTTTCCTGCAAATGATTTATGAGAAAATGGTTTTGCATTTTGTTCGTGTTGTTGTATACGGGCTGAAAGATTGTTGGTAACTCCAATATATAAAACAGTTTTGTTTTTATTGGTAGTAATATAAATGTAATAGTTATGTGTGCCTATTGGTTTCATTTGTTTACTATTGATATCATTTCGAGGAACGAGAAATCTGTTTGTTTATGCACTTTGTAAAGACAGATCCCTCGTTCCTCGGGATGACATAAATCATCGTCAGCATAACATTATTCAATCAGCTGAGGATACAATATCTTTCTTTGTTCACCCAAATAACATTTAGCCAAACTAGCTGCAGTTCTTTGTGTGGCAATCATTAAAGGGCTTTGTTCTGCATCAAGCAACACATCAATAGTTGGTAGTTTTAGCAGCTGTACTTTTAGTTCTTGTGTTAATGTTTCCACTGCACTAGTTTTATCTATAATACTTCTCACAATAAAATCTACATAAGGTCTATAAGGTTCCATTATATCATCTGCTAAACAATAAGCATTATACCTATTTCTATGAAAGATACCAAAGGTTGGCAGTAATCCAGCACCCACAAGGCTTCTGGCAACTGTGGCTCTTAAAATAGCATAGCCATAATTCAATAAATTGTTTGGTGGAAGTCCTTCACGTTTTCTATAAAAGTTCCATTCTTTAGGGAAGAGATTGCTCCAATAATATACAGCAGCTTTGGCTTCGTTATTATCAGGGTCGCCACTTTTTACTGACGCTGCTAATTTGGTTAAATAGTTATTGCCAATCTTCCAATGATTTAATATAGCTGCCTGATTACTAATTTTTGCTTTTACTGTTTGTTGCCACAACTGTTTTTTCAATGGTTCTGTTGCTGCTATTTGTGCTGCAAATCTTTCGCTTTGCAAAGTGTTTCCTTCAAGTGATAGCATCATTCCTGTGGGGTGTTTGGTTTCGCCACAAGTAACAACTGCTGTGTTATTGGCAACCAATTTATCAAGCAAATAATGTGTGAGTGTTATTTGTTGATGCTCTAAAATAATCATTCCCAAATCTTCAACAGGCACAGTTCTTTCTGGCAAAGATTCATAACCTTTAACGTGCTGATAACTTACCACCATTTGTTCATCTCTATACTTTAAATGGCAAGGAGTTTCTATACAAATGGTGCGTTTTATCATATTATTTCCATTTTATTTCTCCGTCAGGGCTTATCTCAAAGTGCTTGCCTTCAATTAAAAAAGGTGAATTTGCTAAGTTTAATCTAACAAGAGGATTTGCTTTTGGA
>JANOVK010000119.1:0-1587 GCA_031417315.1 Chitinophagaceae bacterium
AGCAGCAAAAAAAGTTACTTTGCTAATATCAACATCCATGTTTTTAGCTACATCAATAAATTGTGTTAATGCACTGTAATACCCATTGCCAAAGGGATGAAAGAAAGCAGATTTAATACCAACCCAACTCGAAAATTCTCTAATGCTGCCAATTGGTCCAACCAACACATCGTACAAACTCCAATTAAATGCATCCATCAAATCTGGGAAAGTGGCTAATAAATCAATTACTCTTAAGCCTGTATCAAATAAAATAAAAGGAAGTATTAGAACAGCTAAAATTATTAATGATGCTATATATTTTCTTCTATAAATTATGTAAGAGATAATGATAAAAAAAGTAAGAATAAAACTAGTTAATGAAGCATTGAAAATGATAGAAGCAAAAAATAAACAGAGATTAAAAAGAAACATTTTTTTAGTGATTTCATTTTTAATAAATCTGAAAATGACGGTTACAAACGATGCAAAAAATATCATTGCTGCATAAGAAGGTTCATTGGTTAAAGAAGTAACCCCACGGTTACCAAATTCTTCCATTTTAGCCACTTGAAATCTGGGAATTAAAAATTCTAAAATGGGTTGTAAGCCTGTAATAGAAAAAAATACTGGGAAGAATTGTTGTATAAACCCTGTTATAACATATAGATAAAATATTATATGAATAATTTTTAAATTGATGCTGTTTCTATACTTAAATAAAATGATGAAAAAAAGTGGTGGACCAACAAATATGATAAGATGAGGTATGGCTGCAAAGTTGAAATGAGCATAGGCATTAATGACTAAAAAACTCAAAAAATAAATTGCTACTATTGAAAAATAATAGAAATAATTGAGTGGCAATTTCTCTTTAAATACCAGAACAAATAATACACTAATAATATAACAGTATGGCTGAACTTCTGCTGTAATGCCAGGTATCAATGCTAAGAATGGAAAAAAAGAAAGCATTATCATGGCATTCATCAATATTCTTTTTGAGTAAAGAATTTTACTAAAATCTATTTGAAGATTTTTACTTTTTGAAGAAGTGATATGTAATGAATTACTTAACAAATTTAATGAGCTATAATTATTGGATAAAGTTTTTGTTTAAGTTTTGATACTAAACTAAATGGCTGTAAAAACAAACTCAAAAAATGTTGAACCGTTTGCAAAATAGTTTTATCAACCATTACAGGAACTATAATTGAAGTAATCAATTGTGTTAGCAAATAATAAAATGCTGCATTAGTATTAGTAATGCTATTATTTAAGAAATACCAAAATACAATAATGCTACAAACATTTAGCACACCAATGAATAAATAAATTTTATACTTTTTACTAATTAATAAAAGCATATTGGCAGAGTAACCAATAAAAACAATTGGAATTACTAAACAACCTTGAAGTAACAATTGAAAAAGATGAGGGTATGAATTACTTAAAAACTTTTCTAATACTAATCCAAAAATTAATATAATTCCACTTGAGATTAAACCAATAAACCCAAAAACTACCATAAATGATCCATATATTTCAATTTTAAAGTCTTGACTATTTTTTGAAAAATATTCAATAATTTTTGGTGTAAATAAAGTA
>JANOVK010000120.1:0-15368 GCA_031417315.1 Chitinophagaceae bacterium
TAAAAACATCAGTAGGAAAATTTAATCCATTTGCTCCATTGCCATAGTTACCTGTACCAGCAATTTTTACACCAGTAGTTGCACCAGTTGCCCAATACATGATTCTGTTATTGTAGGTATCTGCCACATACATATTTCCACCACCATCAACATACATACCCCAAGGATTATTAAGTTGATTGTTTAAATTTCCCGCTACACCAGTTCCAGCAACAGTTGTAGCAGTTAAGCTTCCTGCTGCAAATTTTTGAATTCTATCATTACTATTATCAGCCACGTAAATATTTCCTTGAGCATCTACTTGCACGTGAGTTGGATGAGATAATTGCGTAGCTGAATTTCCATTTACTCCAGTGCCAGCAACTGTAACACCAACAGTGCTACCATTATTAAATTTTTGTACACGATGATTGTAAGTATCTGCTACATACATATTACCACAATCATCAATATAAACACTTTTTGGAAGCGATAATTCGGTTGCTGAACTTCCAGAAAAACCAGTACCTGCAACAAGTATTCCATTCGTTGCACTCGGTGTCCATTTTTGAACTCGATGTAAAAAATCAACCGTATATAAGTTATTATTCTTATCAACATATAACCCATAGCCACCAGTTTGATTCGAAGCAAGACCTTGTCCATTTCCTCCAGCAATTGTAGTACCACTACTTGCACCATTTGCCCATTTCTGTACACGATTATTATAAAAATCTGCGATGTATAAATTATTGTTTGTATCTACAAAAATACCTTGTGGGTTATTTAATTGTGCAGACCCATTTCCACCTAATAAATTTCCTGCAACTGTTACGGCATTGGTATCTATTGAAGGTGCAGATGCAGCAATTGGAACGCCACCAACCAACCAGGTTATTGATGATCCTGCTAAACCAGTTCCAGTTAAACTCAAACTACTTCCTGTGCAACCAGAACCTGTAATAGTTACTGTTGGTGCAGCTTTGGTTGTTATTGTTATTGAATTAGAAGTTACAGGATTAGGACTTGGGCAAGCAGCATTGCTTGTTAAAACTGCTGTAACTATATCATTATTATTTAAAGAAGAGGTGGTGAAAGATGCACCTGTTGCAACATTGCTTCCATTCACTTTCCATTGAATAGTTGGTGATGCACCACCATTTGTTATAGATGAATTAAATGTGATACTACTACCCGCACAAATAGTTGCATTGCCACAAACAACACCTGCACTAATGCTAATTGTTGGAACAACACCCAAACTGCTTACAACAGTTGAAACTGTTGAAGTACAACCTGCAAAAGAATTTGCAGTTACACTATAAGTTCCAGTTGCAGTTGGAGTGAATGTATTGGTAAGAGCAGCAATAGTAAATTTTTGAACTCGATGATTAGCAAAATCACTAACATATAGATCCCCATTTGTCGCAAAAAGCAATGAATAAGGGATTTGTAATTCAGTGCTTCCAGAACCACCACTAAAATTTGAACCAACAAGGGTTGTACCATAACTTGCTCCTTCTTGCCAACGAACAATTCTATTAAAATGATCACTGATATAAATACTACCAATTGCATCAACAACTACATTGGTTACTACACTTAAATGTGCAGAATCTGGGGGACCACCAATACCAGTAATACCTGCAACAGTTATTCCATTGGTTGCACCAGCTGCCCATTTTTGCACACGATAATTTACGCCATCAGCTATGTAAACATTGGCAGCAGCATCAACAAATATTCCAGTAGGGTGTGAGAGTTGGTTGGCTGCATTTCCTTGTCCATTACCACCAGCAACAATTATTCCACTAGTTGCACCACTTGCCCATTTTTGTACCCGAAAATTTTGAAGATCACTTACATAAAGATTATTATTTGAATCAAGAAATATACCAAACGGATTTGAAAGTTGGTTGGCTGCATTGCCATCTCCATTTCCTCCAGCTACTGTAACACCTGTTGTACTACCTGGTGCAAACTTTTGTACCCGATGATTTAGATTATCACTTACATAAAGATTATTATTTGCATCAAAGCAAATATAACTTGGATAATTTAATTGGTTGGCTGCATTTCCTACTCCATTTCCTCCAGCTACAGTAACACCTGTTGTACTACCTGCTGCAAACTTTTGAACACGATGGTTATAGTGATCAACAACATATAAACTTCCTTGAGCATCTAATGCAATACCAACATTATAATCTAATTGATCGGCAGCACTTCCTGCACCACTTCCTCCTGCAACTGTTGTTGCACTTGGGTTGTAAGTAGGAAAAACAGTGTCCTGTGGCGTTCCATTTAAACTCCAAATTAAACTGCTTGCAGTACCACCAGTAATGTTTGCAGTTAGTAAATTTGCACAAGCACCACCACCTGTTAAATTAATGGTTGGATTGGGATTTATACTCACACTCATGGTATCAGTGCAACTTCCAACTGTATAAATAAAATTAAATACTCCTATTGCTGTATTGCTAAATGTAGCCGTAGCAACCCCAGTTATTGTTGCACTTAATGTAGCTCCAATTGGATTCCCAATTTGTGCTGTCCAAGTGCCTGTATTGGCTGTGCCAATTAATGCTTTAATTGACCCATTACAAGTTGTTTGATTTATACCTGCATTAGGTTTAGTGTTTACTATTATAGTTAAGTTTGTTATTGTGGCACACTGTCCTATATTAGGAGTAAATGCATAAGTGGTAGTTATTGTATTGTTCAATGCAGGAGTCCATGTACCTGTAATACCATTATTCGAAGTGGTTGGTAATGCAGAAAGTAAATCACCTGTACAAATTGGCGAAACAGCTGTAAATGTTGGGGTAATGCTAACAAGTGCATCACCAGTAATAGTCCATCCTTTACCTCCCAAACCTATTGACAAAACTAAATTTGCTCTTGCTGCAATAGCATGTGATCCATATTGCATTCCAAAAGTAGCTCCTAGGCTTCTACTATTTGGAGTTGATGGATTTGCATTCCAACCAATTAATGTTGATGAATAATTACTACAATTCATACCACAAAAGTTAAGCATATTGCTCAAGTTTACACTAGCATTTAAAGTCCATGAACCAATGCTTTGGTTAAATGCACTTGCTGATGTAAACATATCAATCATTGCAGATACATTAGCAGTATTCCAAGAGCCAATATTTTGGTTAAAAGAACTTGCTACCTGAAACATTCCATTCATTGTAATAACATTTGCTGTATTCCAATTATTAATAGAACTACTTCCACCATTATTAAAAGCACTTGCGTTTAAAAACATTCGAGCCATATCGGTTACTGCACTAGTATTCCAAGATCCAATATTTTGGTTAAAAGAACTTGCCTGCCTAAACAATCCGTGCATATTTAGAACACTAGAAGTATTCCAATCGTTGATTGAATTATTTCCGCCATTATTAAAACTACTTGCTCCAAAAAACATAAGTTGCATTGTAGTTGCTACACCAGTATTCCAAGCACCTATGTTTTGATTAAATGAACTTGCAAAAGCAAACATTTCTCTCAAATTAATTACAGCTGAAGTATTCCAATTGCCTATATTTTGGTTGAAGGAACTTGCACCAGCAAACAAGTTTGACATATTTGTAACAGAAGCGGTATTCCAAGAATTGATATTAGCAGGGGAATTTAAATTAATACAGTTTCGAAACATATTTTCCATATTAGTTACCCCTGCTAAATTAGGTACATCTGTGGCAGTTACTTGCAGATTGGTACAAGCATGAAAAGCAAGTTCCATACTTGACCAAGCTGTGCTACCCCAATTTTCTACTTGAGTCAGCCTATTGCGATCTGCTCCATTGTTAACTATGATTCTACGAAAATTTGTAGGTGTTATTTCTAATCGAATGAGAGCTCCAGATGGTAACCCAGTTATGGTAAGAGTTGAGCCACTCCAAGAACCTGAGCCACTTGCAGTGCCGGGCGATATTTCTTGCCAAATATAATTAACTGTACCAGTTGTAGCAGTTCCAAAAGAAAGTTGGGTAGCACCAGAACCAGATGTAGCAAGATTCCATTGAGTAACAAAGTTTGAATTACCACAATGAGAACCAAACGCAACATCTCCAGTTATAGTCCAAAATTTTGAACTCAATAAATTCGTTCTTGCTGCTACTGCATTTGTACCATATTGCATGCCATTTGCACCTAGGCTTCTACTATTTGGGGTTGATGGATTTGCATTCCAACCCATTAGAGTAGATGAATAATTAACACAGTCCATTCCAGAATTGTCAAACATATTTGTCATGGAAACTCCAGGATTTAAAGACCATGTACCAATGTTTTGGTTAAAGGAACTTGCTCCATTAAACATTTGTATCATATTAGTAACAGAAGATGTATTCCAAGATGAGATATTTTGGTTAAAGGAACTTGCTCCACTGAACATAGAAGACATAGTTGTAACAGCAGCAGTATTCCAATTATTGATAGTACTATTTCCCCCATTATTAAAGGCTATTGCTAATTCAAACATAAAAAACATCTTGGTAACAGCAGTAGTATTCCAAGAACCAATATTTTGGTTAAAAGCACTTGCTCCTCTAAACATGTGATTCATATTGGTAACAGAAGCTGTATTCCATGAACCAATGCTTTGGTTAAAAGCACTTGCTAATGTAAACATATCACTCATATTGGTAACTGCCCCAGTATTCCAATTGTTGATAGTATTACTTCCCCCATTATTAAAGGAACCTGCCGAGTAAAACATACCTGACATATTTGTAACTGCCACTGTATTCCATGAACCAATATTTTGATTAAAAGCACTAGCTAATCTAAACATGTGATTCATATTGGTAACAGCAGCAGTGTTCCAATTATTGATTGAATTACTTCCACTATTATTAAAGGCACTAGCCAAAAAAAACATACTTTCCATATTTGTAACTGCCCCAGTATTCCATAAACCAATATTTTGATTAAAAACACTTGCATTATAAAACATACCACTCATATTAGAAACTGCAGTTGTATTCCAAGAACCAATATTTTGATTAAAGGAACTTGCACTAGCAAACAAATATTCCATATTTGTAACAGCAGCCGTATTCCATGAACCAATATTTTGATTAAAGGAACTTGCACTAGCAAACAAGTTCGACATATTTGTTATAGAAGAAGTATTCCATGAATTAATATTAATAGGACTGTTCAAGTTGGTGCAATTTCTGAACATTTGTGACATATTTGTAACTCCTGATAAATTAGGAATATCTGTAGCAGTTACTTGCAAATTGGCACAGTTAAAAAATGCTGTTTCCATACTTGTCCAAACTGTACTGCCCCATTGGTTTACATGGGTTATCCTATTACGATCTATTCCATTGTTAATATTAATTCTTTGAAAATTCGTAGGCCATATTTCCAATCGAATAATAGCTCCTGTAGGCAACCCAGTTATGGTAAGAGTTGAGCCACTCCATGAACCTGAACCACTTGATGTGCCAGGTGAAATTTCTTGCCAGTTATAGTTAACTGTTCCACTTGTGGCAGTACCAAAAGAAAGTTGTGTAGCACCAGAACCTGAAGTGGAAAGGTCCCATTGAGTAATAAAATTTTGAATGGTTGAAGTAACAAGAATTTGTTTTGTAACATTTGTTATAAATCCACAATTATTTACCGTATAATTAATCGTAACAGTTCCTGCTGAAACGCCAGTTACAACGCCACTTAAATTTATAGTAGCAATACCTAAATTTCCACTACTCCATGTTCCTCCAATTGTAGTATTTGCAAGAGTTATAGAGTTTCCCTCAGAAACATTTGATGCACCTGTAATAGCATTAACGGGTGGCACAGGATTTATAATGATACTGTTTGATATTGCAGAACATCCTTCATTGCTTGTAATAGTTGCAGTATAAGTTCCAATAGAGATTGGAGTGAAAGTTTGTGTATTGGTTTGTACAATTGTTGCCCCATTTTTCCATTCAATAGTAGCAAATATTGCTGGAATTGAACTTGTAGTTAAAATACTTCCTATGCATGCTACACCACTTATTATTACAGATGGATTTGCAACAACTGTAACAATCTGCGATTTAAAATAATCGGTGCCAGAAATGGTTGCTATTAAATTTACAATATAAGTTCCAGCAGTTAAATAAGTATAATTTGGATTGCCTGCATTTGAAGTGCCACCATCACCAAATGTCCAACGGTATGTAGCTCCAGAAATTGCAACTGTTGTATTGTTAAAACTAAAACTATTTCCAGTTAAACATTGAATGGTATCATTTGTAGTAAAACTTAAATTAGGAGTAGACCCCCCTAATGAAAATACTACAGCAACATTTTGTATAGAGTTGCAAACACAACCTTTATCACTTGTAACAGTTAGCGTAACAACATAGTTTCCTATTGATGCATAAGTGTGTGAAGGATTACTTGAAGTGGCTGTACCTCCATCTCCAAAATTCCAACTATAATTCATACTGCCACTACCAATAGATGAGGTACTTTGAAAAGAATAACTATTGCCGGTACCCGTAGCTACATAATAGGTAAAGCCACAAACTGGTTCGGCATTTACTTCAACATTTTTATTAATATAGTAATTTGTACCAGCTATGGTTGCAATTAATTGTACACTATAAGTTCCATAAGCACTATAAGATTTTGTTGGATTTGTTGTTGTCGATGTTGATCCATCGCCAAAATTCCATAAGTAAGCTGTAGCACCAACACTTGATGTATTAGTAAAAACAAAATTATTGCCAGTTAAGCACTGAGAATTATTGTTAATATTAAAATTAGCTGATTGAGTGTGGCCAATTAAAGAAAATAACACTAATATAGAAAGCACAATAAACCTCTGCCACTTTATAAAATAAAGTTGTTGCATATAGATTAATTTGGGTTAAAAAAGTTGTTTGAAACTGAATTCTAGAGTAGAGAAATATTTGAAAACCTGAACTAATAACGATTTCACAAGGAGAATATGATGCAAGCTACCTTAAATTTTTAATAAAATAACTCCCTTAAAATAGGGATATATAAAAAAACCCAAACAAGCCATAAGCTTATTTGGGTGATGTGGTTTCTCATAATTAGGATATTGGAACTAAAAACTCAAAATCAAAAACCAATTTAAATCAAGTAGTCTTAGAACAGGCTGTCTTGAATTATAATACAATAATAACTTAGATTATTATCATTAAATTCTTGCTAAAAAAAATCCCTATAATTTACCCTATAATTTCAAAATATTTACAAAAATATAACCCCCTTAATCTAGGGTTTTTTACCCCCTTAATCTAGGGTTTTTTTAGCCCCTATTTTTATACTTTATCCACATAATCAAATAGTTACATAACTAAATAATTTACAATCAGCTTGTTATAACTAATAGGTTAGAACAAATTTTCATTAACAAGAAATACTTTCACATTCTAAATTTTAAACCCTCAAAAAATATCGTTATGGAAGCTTTAGTAAAATCAAAAAAAGTAGGTAAGTTAGTTAACACAAAACATGTTGACAATGTAATTAGAAATTACAAACAAGAAAGGTGGATACACAACACTGATAGAATTGGTAAAGAAGATAGCTTAAGTTTATGGTGGAGTATTGAAGAAATGGAAGAATTTATTGCAACTGCAAAAACTCATGGAGCTGATGGATTAAAATTCTATTTTGGTGCATACGATAAAAACTATACCGAAATACCAGAATATGCTGGCAGACAAACTTTAGTTATGGTGGGTACAAAAGAAAGTGAAACCAATTTAGGAGTTAAGAATAAAGATATTTATGTACAAACAGAAAATGGTAATAATATTTTAGCTTACAATAGAGGTGCAATGTGCCCTCCACATTGTGGTCCAGTTAAACCTGATGGAGACGAATTAGGAATTACTATTATTGACAGAGGAGAAAAAGGATTATTAGTATTTTAAAATAAATAAATATTTAACTTCGAAAGCCAATCAATTAATGATTGGCTTTTTTATTTGAAAAATAGTTTTAATGAACATATCATTTTATAAATATTATTCAATATTATTAATAGTAACTAGCATAATTGGGCTATTTAATTCTAAAAAAATTCAAATTAATATTCAAATTAATTTTATTTCTTATTTTTTAATTTATCTTTTTTTAATTGAATTCATTGGTGATAAATTAAGTCAAAAAAGTATTCCAAATGTTTGGCTTTATAACTATTCTAGTATTGTTGAATTTGCATTTTACTCTTGGATAATTATAAGAATATTACCATTAAAAAAGTCAAAAAACAAATTAAAAAAAATAGTATTAATTTATTGTTTAATTGCACTTATCAATATTATTTTTTTTCAAGGCAAAACAGGTTTCCATTCAATAACATTTGCTTTAGGGAGTATATTAATTATTACTTTGTGTATTTATTATTTTTATCAATTACTTCTATTTCCAAATGAAGAAAAACTAATTACACAACCAAATTTTTGGATTTGCACAGCATTATTATTTTCATTTACTTGTAGCTTTCCCATATTTTGTTTAAATAATTTTTATGCACATAAAATATCACAAAATATTTGGCCAATTATTAGTTCCATTAGTAATATTATTAATATTATTTTTTGTTTATTGCTTATTGTTGCATTTGTATGCAGAATCAAAATCAAGAAATTCTTGCCATCATTATCTTAGGTGCTTTGTTAGCCTTGCTGCTAATAGGTTTTATTGTGGCTATGCTTTTTATTTACCAAAAAAAGCAACACCAACATAAAAAAGATTTAGTTGTTATGGAAGAAGAATATGATCAACAAATTCTTCGTGTACAATTTGAAATTCAAGAAGCAGTTTTAGCTGAAATATCACATAAATTACATGATGCTTTAAAAAATAATATAATAAGCATTGCAAGTTCTATTAGTGCAATATCTATGAAGCTAGAAAAAAAACTAATATCTAATGAAGAAGTTACAAAAAAATTAAAATCATTATCAGCAGATTTAATGATTGTTAAAGAAGAAATTAGATTAACATCTCATAGTTTGTCTGCTGATAGAATTTCGCAGGTGGGATTAATTGATGCAATTAAATTCGAAATAAAAAAAATAATAAAAGATCATTCGATTATTATTAATTCAAATATTAACGAAACGGCTAATTATTTTTTTAAACAAGAAGAGTCGGTTTATTTATTTAGAATTTTTCAAGAATCTATTGGCAATATTTTAGCTCATGCCCATGCAACTGAAATAAATATTTTAATTAATTTAGAAAATCAAAACATTTTTTTATTAAAAATTTCAGATAATGGTATTGGGTTTAATTTCTCTGAAAAAACTAAAAATAAATTAGCAGGAATTGGACTTTCTGGTATGCAAAAAAGAGCCCTACAGATTGGAGCAAATTTTAAACTAAATTCGCAACCAAATATTGGAACTATAATTCAAATTGAATTACCATTAACTTTATCTTCGAAAAATAATTTAAAAGATGAACATGAGCCGAAAGCCAAGTATAGCTTTAATTGATGATCATAATATGGTTAGAAAAGCAATTGTAAATCTTGTTGAAGCTTTCAACGAATTTAATATTGTATTTGATGTTAACAATTTTGAAGATTTAAAATTAAATTTAAAGAATAACAGAAATTTAGATATTCTATTAATGGATATTAAAATGCCCGACAAAACAGGTTTTGAAGTGGCAAGTTGGATGAAAGAAAATTATCCTCTTATTAAAATATTAGCAGTATCAAGCGAGTCGGATGGATTTTCAATTGCCAAAGTTATGAGATGCAGTGCTAAAGGTTTTGTAAGTAAATCATCATCGCCAACAGAATTACTTTTAGCAATACATACAGTTTTAAAGGGCGATGCATATTTATCTCAAGAAGATTTTAATTCATTTAGCAATGCCATTCAAAATAGTGAAGATTATTTTGCTCAACAAAAGCCTGAATTTAATGTTAAGGAAACAGAATTTATTAAATGGGCTTGTTCTGCTTTAACTTATAATGAAATTGCCGAAAAAATGATTATTAGCAGCCATGCCATAGCAGATTACAGAGCTTCGGTTTTTACTAAACTAGGAATTCATACTCGACAGGAATTAGCAGTATTTGCAGTAAAAAATAATTTAGCTTAAGATATTAATAGTTTGTTTTTCTTTTTTCTTTTTTTATAATTCTTTTTACTTATGCCATAAATTTCTTCGGCTTTTTGTAATAAAATTAAAAATTCTTTGTGCAAGTAATTTTCTTTTTTCAAGCCTTTTGAAACTAATTCGCCAATATCAAATAAATCATAGCCTTTTACAAATTTCGATTTTTTTAATATTGAGCCAAACATGCAAATTCCTGTTGCAAAACGTAAATTAAAATTTGCTGAATCAATATTTATTATTGGATTATTTTTAATAGAAACATTTATTTGAATTGAACTATCGGAATTAATATTTTTATAATGCAAGTTTAATTCTCCCAAAACATCATCATTAGTATGATTATTTTTTAAGGGTTCTATTTCGAAAATTGCCAAAGCCCCATGTCCACTGCCAACTTCGCCACCAGCCACAGTGTTTGCAATATCCTGAATTGCATTTTTTTTGTTGTCATATCCAATTAATCGATAATTTTTAACTAATCTATTATTAAAATTTATGTTTATGTAAGCATCTTTTGCAACTGCATAAACTGTTTTTGTAAACTCTGTTATTAATACTTTTTCTGCTTCTTGTATATTATCCAAATAAGCAAAATTTCCATTGCCTTTTTTTGCAAGAGTTTCTAATTTACTATCCTTATAATTTCCCATTCCAACCCCTATACAAGTTAAATAAATTTCATTTTTTCTTTGAATAATAATTAAGTCCTCGAGCTCTTTTTCGGTAGATTGCCCCACATTAAAATCTCCATCTGTAGCAAGAATTACTCTATTATTTCCATTTTTTATAAACGCTGTTTTTGCAACTGAATAAGCTGTTTTTATAGCCTCACCTCCAGGAGTTTCTCCTGATGCATCTAATGCATCTATTGCTTTTTTTATTAAACTTTTATTTTTACCACTTGTTGGTTCCAACTCAACTTCAACTCCTCCTCCATACGATACTATTGAAACTTTATCAATATCTCTTAAGTTATCAACTAACATTTTAAATCCAGCTTTTAATAATGGCAACCTGTTGGGTCTTTCCATAGAACCTGAAACATCAATTAAAAAAACAAGATTACTTGGTGGAATTTTTTCCAAATTAATTTTTGGAAAGCAAGTATTCACAAATAATAAGTTTGTATTAGAATTCCATGGACAAGTTGTGATTTGAGTTTTACATTCTATTTTATTACTATTTATCGAATCTTTAAAATCAAAATAATTCAACATTTCTTCAATTCTAACTGCATCTATTGGAACTACCATTCCATTATTAATAAATCTTCTTATATTACTATATGCAGCTCTATCAACATTTAGTGCAAATCCAGTTTCTGGGTTTTTAATAGTATTAACAAAATTATTTTCTATTAATGCACTATAACTTTCGCCTTCATTTTCTAATAATATAGACTGATCTATTTCTAAATCTTTTGTTTTAGAATTTAATTTATTCTTTTTTACTGCTCTTATATCTGGAAGTAATTTTAGAATAATAACATTAAATTGATTTGCATAAAGAGCCGTCGTCATTGGTTCGTAACCATCTAACGATAAATACATGGTATCAATATTTAATCTTGATGGAAAACCAAAACTTCCATCATTGCCATTTGTATATGGATATTGTTTAGTAGAAAACAATTTAATATTTACTTCAGTTAAAGGATTATTTTTTTCGTCTCTAATAACACCACGTAAATAATTTTGCCCGAATAAAGATGGCATTAAAACAAAAAAAAGCAATATAAGAAGCAGTATTTGCTTCATTAGTAAGATAGTTTAAACAATACTTTATTAACGATAATTACAAATAAGATATTATAAATAAATCTACATTTAATCATATAATAAAAATTCAAAAAAATATTAATTCCAATTAATAAGTGCAATGATACTTTTTAAATAAATTTCATCAATCTTATCAAATTCGCTTAAAGAAATACTATCAACATCAAAAATTGCAATCACAATATTCTCTTTAAAAATAGGAATAACGATTTCGCTTTTTGATAAACTGCTGCAAGCAATATGCCCAGGAAATTTGCTTACATCATCAACTATTAGTGTACATTCTTTTTGCCAAGCAGTTCCACAAACTCCTCTTCCTTTTTTAATTCTTGTGCAAGCAACTGGCCCTTGAAATGGACCTAAAACAAGCTCATCACTTTTAACAAAATAAAAACCAATCCATAACCAATTAAATTGTTCTTTTAAAGCAGCAGTTATATTAGCTAAATTGGCAATTAAATCTGGTTCACCTTCTAACAATCCTTTTATTTGAGGAATTAGCGATTGATATTGTTCTTCTTTATTTCCAACTAAAATTTCTAAATCATCGGCCATAAATAATAATTTTTACAAACTTATTCAATAAAACAAATAAGGCCACCCTTTTTGAGAGTGACCTTTAATTTTTTGGATTAATTTTAAGAATTAAGTAATTTCTTACTAAAATTCAAATAAATTAATGAGATGCTGGAGCAGCAACTGGTGCAGCTGTAGCAGTTGTATCAGGAGCAACTGGAGCAACTGTAGTATCAGGAGCAGGAGCAACTGTAGTATCAGCAGCAGGAGTTTCAACTTTAGCTTCTCCACCACAAGATACTAAACCAACGATAGCGATTAACGCAAATACTTTTTTCATTTTAATTTTTTTTTGAATGTTTATACGTATTAATACCTACCTATATAAATAGGTAACCCAGTTATTAAAAAAAATATTTTTGGTTTAGGTTTGGGTTACTTTTACAGCCTATAAAGTATAAATACCAGAATAGTGAAAGCCGAGTTAAACGAACAAACATTATTAAAAGGATTGGCAAACAACGACTCGAAGGCCATTGAAATCATTTATAAACAAAATTTTAATTCGATTCAGTCAATGGTAATAAACAATAATGGATTTTACGATGATGCAAGAGACATTTTTCAAGAAGCACTAATTGCTTTATACGAAAAATCTATTACAGACTCGTTTGTTTTAACTTGTAAAATAAATACTTACCTATTTTCTGTAAGCAAACGACTTTGGTTAAAAAAATTACAACAAAACGGTAAGTATATAAGTTCTTTTGAAATTCTTGATGAAGTTATTTCTGTTGATACTGATATGGAAATTCATCAAAAAAGAAATGTTGAGTTTGAGATTATGGAACGTTCTATGGAGAGTATAGGAGAACCTTGTAAAAGTTTATTAGAAGCTTATTACATAAAAAAGCTCGATATGCAAAAAATTGCAACTGAATTTAATTATACGAATGCCGATAATGCAAAAAATCAGAAATATAAATGTCTATTACGTTTAAAAAAAATATTTTTTGCTCAATATAATATAGGAGAATAAGATTATGGAAGATTTACATTTAATACAAGCAATTGAAAGATATTTAGATGGTACTATGTTACCAGCTGAGAAAGCTTATTTTGAAGAATTAAAAAATAATAATTCTGAAATAGAACAATTAGTAATAGAACATTCTGTTTTTATTAATCAAATTGAAAATTTTAGTTCACGTTTAAAATTAAAAAACAGTTTTTCAAACATTCATGAAAAACTTTTATCATTAGGAGAAATTAATGAAGGTCAAGAGCCCACTACAAAATCAAAAATTATTAATATTTGGCAAAAGTATAAACGAGTTACAGCTATTGCTGCTGCTGTTGGTGGTGGCATTGCTTTACTTACAAGTTCTTTGTTTAGTTATTACAATCCAATATCTCCAAATATTACAAAACTTGGTGCTCAATTAGAGCAACAACAATATCAAATTACGGCACTTAATATCGAATTAAGAAAAAGCAAAATTCCATCGAAAGCAGAAATTAAAGGTGGTGGAACTTCATTTTTAATTGATGGTAAAGGATATTTAATTACCAATGCCCACGTTTTAGAAGGGGCAACTTATGCAAGTGTTTTTAGCAACACAGGAAAAGAATATAATGCATCAATAGCTTATAGAAATAATTTACTCGATTTAGCTATTTTAAAAATTGAAGATGAAGAATTTGAGCAAATAAAAAAATTACCTTTTGGTATTAGAAAAAACAATGCTGAGTTGGGCGATGAGATTTTTACCATTGGATATCCTAATTTTCCAAGAACAGATGTAGTTTATAATATTGGTTACTTAAGTTCTGAAAAAGGATATAACGGAGATTCGCTTTCTTGTCAAATTCAAATGAACGCAAATCATGGTAATAGTGGTGGTCCAATTTTTAATAAAATTGGAGAAATTATTGGAGTTTTAAGTACAAAGCTTTCTAAATCTGATGGAGTTAGTTTTGCAATAAAGGCAAAAAATATTTATTCAATTGTAGAAGATTTTAACGAATCTGATACTTCATTCGCTGATATTAAAATTAACCATTCAAATATATTAAGAGGTGAGGAAAGAGTGAAGCAAGTTAAAAAAATTGAAGATTATATTTTTATGGTAAAAGCTTATAGAAATTAAACAAATAAATAATTTATAAAACAATAAAGCCTTGAAAAATTCAAGGCTTTATTGTTTTATTGGCTTTGCAGTTTCGATATAAATTTTTTAATTAAACCCTCCAAGTTATTAATATTATCTAATGGTAAAGTAATTGCAACATCATCAACATCGTGATAAGCTTTAATTCCTCCAAGTGTATATAAAAAGAATGATGGTACACCTTTTTCAGTAAAAAAATAGTGGTCACTATTAGCAGCTTTTCCTCTAGATTTTATGATTTTAAAATAATTATTTTCGTCATTGATTTTTTTAATAATATCAAATTCTGAAGTAAATTCTGTGGCATTAACAATTGTAATTCCATCCACTCCAGTACCAGCCAAATCAGTATTAATTAAAAATCGAATTTTTGATAAATTAATTAATGGGTTTTCCGTAAAATATCTCGATCCCAATAACCCTGCTTCCTCACCAGAAAAAAGAATAAATCCAATTGAATAGTGTTGTGGATTTTTAGCATAATACTTTGCCAAACTTAATAAAAGTGATACCCCACTAGCATTATCATTTGCTCCTGGAAAAAATGTTTCGTTACCCAACCCTCCCAAATGATCGTAATGTGCAGTAATAATAATTAGTGAGTCTGGCTTGGTTGTTCCTTTTACAATACCACAAATATTAACTGCACTAAAATTCTTTATAAATTTATTAGTTACATCAATATCATAAAACTCAACAAGGTTTGTATCAATACTATTTTTATTAATAAAAATATCTGTAGTAGCATCCACACTTTGAGAAACCGACATGGTTAATTTATTCATTAACTTAA
>JANOVK010000121.1:0-2857 GCA_031417315.1 Chitinophagaceae bacterium
AAAAATACTGAAGCTCCTGTTGCAGATACATTAATAAAAAAATTGCCAAAGCCCAAGGCAGTATTGGATTTTGAAAAATCGAATAAAGGAAAAAAATCTATAAAAGTAAGAGATGGAAAAACAGGTAATTAAAAATTACCACCTAGCAATTAGTTTTAAATTTATCATTCGTGGGGTTAATCTATTTGGAATTGAAAAGGTATTATTTTGAAAATCTTTTATTAATAAATAACTTATTGTATTGGGTCTATCTATCACATTAAACAATTCTAAACTAGCCCAAATACTTTGAAATTTTCTGAAAGGCGAGTGGCTTCTTCTGGTTGTATTTTCACCATTTAATAACAAGGCTGCAAAACCAATATCAATTCTTAAATAGGGGTCAATTATTAAAGCATTTCTGTATTTTATACTACCAGGAATATTATAAGGCAAATTACTTCCATAAATTCCACTTAAATAAATTTTTACATTTTTATTTGTACTTAAATAATCCTGAAAAAATAAACCTACAGTAATTAATCTATCAGTTGGTCTCCTCATCCAACCAACATCATTTGTTGTGCTATCTTTTATTATTTGGTCTTTAGTATTGGCATGTATTATTTCTCCTGCAGCATTATAATAATTTTTGTAAAAAAAGTTATCAATTTTTTCTTTAGTTCTCATAAAGCCAATACTTAACCAGCTTTCAGCGTCTTTTACAAGTTCAGCATACAATCTAGTTTCAATTCCATAAGCATAAGCTTTAGCATTATTTTCTCCAAAATATCTGAGTCTTACATTATCTAAATCGTAAGGCACTAAATTATTTATTGTTTTATAATATGCCTCAGTTGAAATTCTTGCTGGCCTATTTAACCAATTAAAATTATAATCGAAGCCAGCACTAAATTGCCAACTTTGTTGAGCTTTTAAATTTGTATTCAGAGTGCCATCATATCTTCTCATTTCTCTATAAAAAGGAGGTTGATGGTAAGCCCCAGCGGAGGCTTTTAAAATTACATTTTTACTCCAATTTTTTGGCTTATACGAAACTCCAATTCTTGGAGAAATAATTAGCTGATTGTTTAAAGTATTGAAGTTGTATCTTAATCCAATATTTAAAATAAAATCATTCGAATCTCTTAAAATAATATTGTCTTGTATATAGCCAGAAGTTCTAGTAACATTAAAATCTGCATTACCTTTTAATACTTTATTTAAAGCTAAAACTGAAGGATTGTAAGGCAACGAATATCCTGCACTATCATTATATTCCCATTCGTTTAATTTATCTTTTATATTTTGATGTTCTATGCTTGCACCCCATTGTATCTTATGATTTTTAGTATCTAAATATCCTTTTTGTGTGGCAGTTAAAATGGTAATGTCTAACTTGTTTCTTGCAAATGTTTGAAACACACCAGCACCCAATGGGTTTGTTATTAAGCCAAAGCTGGCTTGGGTTTTATCGAAATCACGTTCGCCAAATAAATAAGCTCCAGTAATATCAATATTCTCTTGTTCTTTATTTTGAAAAGCACTGATAAGATATTTTAGTTTTAAATTTTTTGAGGGCTGATTTGTTGCTGCTAACCCAATAAAATTGGTAGTATATGCATCTTTTTCAGCACCAGAAAAATAGATATCTAAGCCTAAATTAGCAGAAAAAACTGGCGTAAAAACAGATGTAGTTAACTTAGCTTCTTCGGGTATTAAAGTAAATTTTGTAGACGAACTATTTGCAAATAATTCTACACTCCATTTATTATTTATAGTATAATTAAATAGACCTTGAATGTCGGATGAAGAAGGAATATAATTTCCTTTTGTTTGCTGCGAGCTTAATAAATTTCTATTACTTCGGTTTCTAACTCCAACTAAATAACTAAATTTTTTATCGTTTGAAATGCCTTCTAAATGTAAACCTTGTTCTAACAATCCAATATAAGCTGTACCTCCAAAACTCTTTGGTTTTTTATAAGTAATATCTAAAACGCTACTCATTTTATCGCCATATTTTGCCTGAAATCCGCCTACATAAAACTTTACATTACTAGTTAACTCAGGGTTTATAAAACTTAATCCTTCTTGTTGGCCATTACGAATTAAATACGGACGATAGACTTCAAAATCGTTTACATAAATTAAATTTTCATCATAACTGCCACCACGAACAGAATATTGTGATGTTAATTCTGAACTGCTACCCACAAAAAATTTCAATAAACTTTCAATACTATTATTTGGTGAAGGATTAAGTAAAGCTTTACTAGGGTCTATTGGAATAACACCACTTTGCCTTCTATCAAAATCACTTTTAACTGTAACAGATTCCAAAGAATCGGTTCTTTTTTTTAATTGAAGATTGAATATTTCTTCAACACCTGATTTTAAAAAAAAGTTTTTTTGATAGGTGATATAGCCAGAATATGAAAACTCAACAGCTACTAATTTATTTGCAGTAATTGAAAATTTAAAATTTCCATCAACATCTGATGATGTGGCTTTTTGTTTATTTATTAGTTGAACAGTAACTCCTTTTAATGGCTTGTCATCTTCATCTACAATTTTACCAACAACAAATGCTGTATTGGTTTGTGTAAATGAAAAGAGTGGAATAAAAAATAAGCCTATAAATAAAAACTTCATTAAATAAAATTAAGTGAATGTAAAGATTCGAATTTTATTTTATTATTATGCGAAGTATGATTAATAGTGAATAAATAAACTAATCATTGGGATTTAAATGACAAGGTTTGCCTTTTGTTGGTCCACCACCATCTTCATTTCTTTTGCAAAGTGGGGGTAGTTTTTTATAGCTACTTTCAGTTGCTCTGGTTGTATCAGCATCAAATCCTGCATTATTAATAAT
>JANOVK010000122.1:0-10774 GCA_031417315.1 Chitinophagaceae bacterium
GTTTTTCATAAATAAACATTTTGAGGTAAATAATATAATTAATTAAAACTACTCATTGGCTTTGCAAATAAAAACTGAATGTAACTGAGTAAGTACAGGGAGGATTTAAACGGGTAAAATATTGAGTTGAATACTTGTGCAACTTGTCAGGCCACTAGGAAAAATTTTAATGAAGAATAGTTTATGCGAGTGGCCAGACAAATGTCGCTGCAACTTGTCAGGCCACTGGGAAACATTTTAATGAAGGAAGGTTTCTGCGAGTGGACAGACAACTAAGCGGAGTGGCCAGACAATTAATTCAAGCTTCTAAAATCTACAGGCACTAATTTACTTACACCAGGTTCTTGCATGGTTACACCATAAATTACATCAACGGCACCCATGGTTAATTTATTATGTGTTACAATTATAAATTGAGAGTTATCGCTAAACTGTTTTATCATTTGTGTAAATTTAGAAATATTCGCATCATCTAATGGTGCATCAACTTCATCTAAAATACAGAATGGTGCTGGCTTAATTAAATAAATGGCAAATAATAATGCAGTAGCAGTTAAGGTTTTTTCTCCTCCACTTAATTGTGTAATTGATGATGGACGTTTGCCTTTTGGTTTTGCTACAATATCAATACCTGTTTCTGCAAGATTATCAGGATTGTCTAATATCATATCAGCAGTATCTTCTTCAGTAAATAATGCTTTAAATACTTTTTGAAAATTATCTCGAACTTTATTAAACGTTTCTAAAAATTGTTGATTAGCTGTTGCTTCAACTTCTTGAATAGTTTGTAATAAACTATCTTTTGCCGACACTAAATCATTTTTTTGTTCTAAAATAAATTCGTAACGTTTTTTCATTTCTTGAAAAGCTTCAATTGCAGTAGGGTTAACTTCTCCCATATTTTCCAAACGCTTACGCATTCTATCGCTAGTGGCTTGTAGCTCTTCTAAACTAGTTGCTGTTAATCTATTTTCTTCTAATATTTCATCAATATTAATTTTAAATTCAACAAACAATCTTTCTTTCATTCCAGCAAGTTGAAGTTTTAATTCGTTCAACTTATCTTTTATTTCACTTAATAAATGTTCAACAGTTTCTCTACTTTTATTTTTAAAACGTAAAGCACTTTCTTTTTCTTGTAAAATATTTCGAAGTAGATAATAAGATTGATCTAGCTCGTTAAGAATTTTTTCTTCTAACTCTTTATTTTTTATTAATTCAATAATTAATGCTTCAGCATTTTTTAAGGTTAAACTGCTTTCAGTAATATTATTTACCGATTCTTTTAATTGCTCTGAGTTATTACTTATTTGAGTTGATAGCGTTAGTAATTGTTCTTCTTTAAATTTTAATTCTTGAGTTATTGAGTTTAACTTATTTTGTTGTTTTGTTAATTCAATATTTTTTTGGTTGAATTGAAAATTAACTGAATTAAATGCCTGTTCCGAACTTTGATAATCAACCTCAATAGTTTTTAAATTTTCGGCAGAGCGGTTTAATTGTTCATTAAGTTTTAACAACTCTACTTTTGTTGATGCAATTGAATTCTGTTCATCAACTAATCTCTTTTGAAAATCTTCATTTCTTTTATTCGAACTTGTTAATGAAGCTTGTAAATTTTCAATTTTATTTTTTATTGCAAAAATCTGATTAGTAAAATGGTTAATTTCTTGTTCAGATTGTTTAATAGTATTTTCTTTTAATTGATCGTTAAAACCAATTACTTCATTATGCTTACTTTGAATATTTATTTTTAAAGCATTTACAATTTTATCTTGAGCTGTAATTTCTTCAAATAATTTTTCTAAATTTTTTGCTCTACCAATTTTCTTCCCTTCAAATAATCCAACACTACCGCCAGTTAAAGTATATTTTCCTTTTACATATTTTCCGGTTTTCTCTAACACTATTGCACCATTGCTGTTTTCTAAAGCACTATCATTTTCTGCAATAAAAACATTGCTTAATAAATATTCTGCAAGTGGCTTATTTTTTTCATCAACTTCAATTACATCTAATGCTTTTATTGTTTGTTGAGGTTGATCATGATTGCTATTTGAATTATTTTTTACAATAGCATCTAAAATAAAAAAGTTTGCTTTGCCTTTTTTGTTGTCATTTAAAAGTTCAACAGCTTCAATTCCTTCTTTTAAATTATTTACAACATAGTAATTTAAATAAGGTTCTAAAACATTTTCAACAGCTGCTCTAAATTCTGGTTGAACATAAATAATATCTGAAAGGATAGGGGCTGTGTGATTCCAACCTTTATTATTGTGTAAAAATTTTACACTTTCGGGATAGCCTTCCATTCTATCTACCATGCTTTTTAAAAGATCGTGTTCGTTTCTTTTTGCATCTAAAGTTCTGTTTTCGTTTGCAAGAATTGCACGTAAAGACTCAAGCTCAGATTGAGTTTCGAATATCTGATCTTTTGTTTTTTGATGATGATCTTGAAGTTGAGTTAAATCAATTTTTTTAGATTCAATTAATTTTTCTTTTTCAACTAATTCAATATTTAATTGCTGAACTTGTGTTTCTTTAGTTTTATTTTCATCTGTAATTTGTGAAATTGAATGTTGTAAATTATGAATAGATGTATCGGCAACTGCTACTTTTTTTTCTGCTTCGAATTGAGACCTTAATATTTGTTGATGATTAGTTCTTGATTGTTCAAGAAGAATTTTCTTCTCATCAAATATTATTTTATTTTCTTCAGCTTTTGCTTGAGATACTATTACTTCGTTCTGAAATTCTGTAATTTTTAATTCTTCTTCGGTTAGTTGTTGTTTACTAAATTTAATCGAGTCTTCTATACCTTTTTGTTGTCCATCAGCTTTCGATAAAAATTCAATAAAGCCCGATTCTTTCTCTTTTAAATATTGAAGTTTTTGTGCAGACAGATTTTTTTCATTTTCTTTTGTTCTAAGATTTTGAACTAAATCGTTAAAACTATGTTGCTTAGCCTGAAGCTCTTTTTCTTTTTCTATAAACTCTACTTTTTCTTTTTCTAGTGCAGCATCTTCAACAGCAATTTCAGTTTCAAATTTTATTTTCTTATCGGTTTCTTGTTCTTGTTGTTCTACTAATTCTTTATAGGTAATATTAAATCCTTCTAAGCTTGCTTTTGCAAGTTCAACAGCAATTTCTTTATAATCTTTTTTTATTTCAAAATATTTCTCAGCTTTTTTGGCTTGATTTTCTACTGTTTTTAACTGGTTATTTATTTCAAATAATAAGTCTTCAATTCTAGCTAAATCTTGTTCAGTTAAATCTAATTTATTTTTGGCTTCTTTTTTTCTGGTTTTATAAATAGTAATGCCAGCAGCTTGTTCAAGCATTCTTCTTCTACTGTTTTCTTTATCTCTAATAATATCATCAACCATTCCCAATTCAATAATGGCATAACTATCTGTACTTACACCAGTATCTAAAAATAAATTATGAATATCTTTTAACCTGCATTGCACATCATTTAATCTATATTCACTCTCACCATTTTTATAATATTTTCTAGTAACAGTAACCGTATTAAATTCTGTAGGCAACAGATTTCTGGTGTTCTCGAAAGTTAAACTTACTTCTGCTAAACCAGATGCAGATCTAGTTTTAGAACCATTAAATACCAATGCACTTTGATTTTCGCTTCTTAGCGAAGAAATTTTTTGTTCTCCTATAACCCAACGTATGCTATCAATAATATTACTTTTGCCACAGCCATTTGGTCCTATAATACCTGTAATTCCTTCATCAAAACTCACAATTGTTTTATCAGCAAAACTCTTAAAACCTTTTATTTCTAAGCTCTTCAGTCTCATAATCTACCCATTATATGGCTGCGAACATAACCGATTTCGGCTTGGTTTTAATTCGGTCTTCTTAAGATGTTAATAAATAGTGAGAAAAATGAATTTTTCGAGTAAGAATTTTCAAAGTCTTAGTCTAAACTTCTTCTTTTTATAAGTATTTTATGTAAATTTTCATTTAACTAAAAAAAGAAACATAAATTTTTTTCACACCGTACATTTGCCGACTTAATTTAAATAAATGAAACTGGATAAAAATACAGTAATCGGTTTTACACTTTTGGCTTTTTTGTTTTTTGCATTTTTTTGGTATAATAATAAACAAGCTCAAGCATATCAGGCTTACGAACAAAAATTAAAAGATTCTATTACAAAAGAAAATGCTTTAAGAGCACCAATTGTAGATTCTGTAAAAGCTAAATTTTTAGCCATACAAAAAGATTCTTTAAACAGAGTTGAAAAAGCAGGAAAACTATTAAATGCTGCTAATGGCGTTGAACATACAACAGTAGTTGAAAACGATTTAGTAAAAATTACATTTTCTAATAAAGGAGGAAAAGTAAAGTTTGTGGAACTTAAAAATTATAATTCGTATGATAGTAACATAGTTAAATTGGGAAATGAATCTGATGTTTTAGGTTATACTATTAATACTGGAAATAATGTTACTGCACAAACTAACGATTTATTTTTTGTATCAAGTAATATTCAAAAAAATCAAGATGGAAGCCAGGTTATAAATTATTCATTAACCGACTCGGTTGGAAAAATAATCAATCATAAATACACCATAAAATTGGGTAATTATATGATTGATTGGGATATTGAATTATTAAATACAAATCAGGTTTTAACAAATAATCAACTAAATTTTGTATGGAATTCTACAACAAATCAGCACGAAAGAAGTGCAAGTTACGAACGCCAACAAATGAGTAATATTTGTTTTTACGAGGATAATGAATTCGATTATATAAGTTCTAACCTTGAACACAAATTTGAGAAACCAACCAATTGGATGGCTGTTGTTCAACAATTTTTTAATGTTAGTTTAGTAGCAAAAAATAATTTTAATTCTGGCCATGTTAGTTGGCAAAGAAATGCAATAGATACGTCAACAGAATTGGCAAAAATTAATTCTAATTTTCAAATTACAACTTCTGGCTCTAAGGTAATAATCCCTATGCAGTTGTATTATGGGCCAAACGATTTTGCAACTTTAAAAAGACAAACGCCGCCAGATATGGAACGTATTGTTAATTTAGGAAGAGATTTATATTCGTTTGTTCGCCCCATTAACAAGTATATTATAATGCCAACATTTAATTTGCTTACTGGATTTATGAGCAGTTTTGGTTGGGCAATTTTATTACTTACTTTTTTTATTAGAATTTTAACTGCACCATTAATGTATGGTAGTTATGTAAGCGGTGCAAAAATGAAAGTTTTAAAACCTGAGTTAGATATTTTAAAGAAAAAATTTGGCTCCGATCAACAAGGTTTTGCAATGGAGCAAATGAAATTGTTTAGAGAAGCAGGGGTAAATCCTTTAGGTGGATGCTTGCCAGCATTACTACAAATTCCTATATTCTTTGCATTGTATAGTTTCTTTAATACAAATATTGCACTACGAGGTCAATCGTTTTTATGGAGCAACGACTTGTCTGTTTTCGATGCAATTATAACTTGGAAAACCTCTTTTATTGGTGTTAGCCATATTAGTTTATTTACTTTAACTGCTGTACTTACCAGCTTTTTAATTTCTATTTATAATATGGGTAATACTCCAACACAAGATAATCCTGCTTTAAAGTATATGCCTTATATTTTTCCATTTATATTATTCTTTGTGTTTAATAATTTACCAGCTGCTTTAACTTGGTATTATACTGTTTCTAATTTAATTACAATAATTCTGCAATTTGTAATTCAAAAATATATAATTAACCACGATAAAATTTTAGCTAAAATTGAAGAGAAAAGAAAAAATCCAAAAGTAAAAGCTAAAAGTAAATGGCAAGAAAAATATGAACAAATGATGGAAACTCAAAAAAAAGTGCAAGAATTAAAAGCAAAAAATTCTGGTAAAAAATAATTACAATTGCATATACATAAATTAGCTGAATGAGAATTTTTGGTTTGATAATTTTAATTGTTTTATTGCATAGTTGTAAAAGCAAGCAAACAGATTTAAGTAAAGATTTGCCAATAAAACCTAATGAGTTTGTGGCTGCATTTAAACTATTAGATAATAATTTTTCTGCTATTGATACAAGCTTATTAAGATTTGCCGATAAAGGGAACATTAATACAAAGTTGTTATCGAGATTTATACCAGATTCTGTTATTAAGAGTTTAACGAATAATGAAAAAACTACAATTTTTCATGCATTGGGAAGAATTGAAAAAAACGAAGAAGTTTATCTTTTATATTTATCGGTAGTAAATAAAACTCCAAGTTTAATTGTATCACTTTTCGATAAAAAAAATAATTACTTAGCCTCAAAAAACTTATTTACTTCATCTGGTAAAAATGATAATTATCGTTATACTATTTCAATAAATAGAGAACCAACTTTTTTTATAAATAGAGAAAAAACTGTTAACGATAAAGATTTAAAATTTACTAAACTTGGTTGGGCATATTTAGGAAATAAATTTATTGTTGTTGTTAAAGAATCTAACGAAAGAAGTGATAAATTAGTAGCATTAATAAACCCTTTAGATACTTTAAGAAGAGAAAATTTATATAGTGGAGATTATGTTGAAGATGATAGAAATTTTATTTCAATTAGAGATGGTAGAACAACTCAAGAGTATTTATTTTTCTTGCATATAGATAAAAATGAAGGTCAATGTGTAGGTGAATTAAAAGGCGAAATGAAATTGGTTGATAGTTTTAGTGCAGTGTATAGTATGGGTGGTGATCCATGTGTTATTGATTTTAAATTTGATAGAAATATTATTACAATAAAAGAAAAAGGATCTTGTGGAAATAGGAGAGGCATGGATTGTTTTTTTGAAGATGCGTACACAAAAAAAAGAGTACCAAAGAAAAAAGTTGTTAAACCAATAGTTGTAAAAATACCAATGGCAAATGTTACTAAAATGCTATCTCCATTAAAACCAAATAATAAAAAAACACTTAGCAAGAAAAAAATAAAAACTTCAACTATTTTAATAAATAAATTGCCTCCAAAAAAGTAATCTCAGATTAATTACATGAAGTATCAAATTGGTGATGAAATAATTGTTTTGCATAGTAATGAAGAAGGAAAAATAATTGATATTATTAGCGAAACTATGGTAATGATTGAAGTTCGTGGTGTACGTTTCCCTGCATACATGGATCAAATTGATTTTCCTTATTTCTATAGATTTTCGAAAAAGAAAATTGTAGAAGCTAAAACTATTGAGAATTTTCCTAAAGAAAAACCACAACCCAATCAATTAAAAACAGAAAATGGTGTTTGGTTGGTGATTATTCCAAAATTTAGTTTTGATGAATTTGATGATGAAATTGTAGAACTATTAAAAATTAATTTAGTAAACAAAACAAATAATTCTTTAATTTTTAGTTATAATAATGAGTTTAATGGGTCAACACATTTTAAATTAAAAGCAGAAATAATTTCATTTCACGATTTTTATATACATGATTTAATGTTTGAACACATTAACGATAGTCCAAATTTTAATTTTGTGTTTTCATTAAAAGAAACAAACAAACTAAAAAACGATTTTTTTGAAACAAGTTTAAAATTAAAACCTAAACAAATTTTCCATAAAATTGAACAAATGAAAATTAAGAATGAAAGTTCATTCTCATTTAAATTATTCGAAGCATATCCGGATAGAATTTTTGAAGAATATTTTGATATGGGAAAATTGGCGAATAAGGGATTTAAAGTTTATGATGCTACTAAAATAAAAGAAAATACAGAACTGCCAAGGTCAGTAGTTGATTTGCATATAGAAAAACTTACAGATGATTGGAGTAGAAAATCAAATATTGAAATACTAAATATTCAATTAAAAGAATTTGAAAAGTGGTTTCATATTTCATTAATTCATCATCAACAAAAATTAATAATCATTCATGGAATTGGCAAGGGGAAATTAAAAGATGAAATTCATAATTTACTCAAACTAAAAAAAGAAGTAAAGAGTTTTGTTAATCAATATGATGAAAGATTTGGATACGGTGCTACTGAAATATTTTTTCAATATTAATTTATGGATTAATAAGTTTTAATAAAAACCAATAACTTTATTTTATTATAAAAAATGTAATGTAATGGCAGAAATAAAAACTAAAAAAAATAATGCAAATGTTGTTGATTTTCTTAATGCAGTTGAAGGTGAACAAAAAAGAAAAGATAGTTTTAAATTATTAGACTTATTCGAAAAAATTACAAAAGAAAAAGCTACAATGTGGGGAGACAGTATTGTTGGCTTTGGTTCATATCATTATAAATCTGAAAAAAGTAAGCAAGAAGGAGAGTGGTTACTCACAGGATTTTCTCCAAGAAAACAGAATATATCTATTTATATAATACCTGGGTTTAGTAAATTTCAAGAAGTATTAAAAGATTTAGGAAAGTTTAAAATTAGTTCAGGTTCATGTCTTTATATAAAAAAACTTGAAGAAATTGATATCAATTTGCTTAAACAAATGATTGCTGATTCTGTTAAAATGATGAAACAAAGTCATCAAATAAATTAATTAACCATTTTTATTAATGGCCAACTTGTTTTTTAAATAATAAAATTCAATAGTTATGACTTAATTTTCTGAATTTTCCCCTTATCTTCGCCGCCAAATTAAAATAGAAAAACACAATTGCGTGTTCAATTAAACACATTACGATGTCATTAACTAAAGAAAAAAAATCAACAATTTTTGCCCAATATGGTGGCAATGCAACTAACACAGGTTCAATTGAAGGACAAGTAGCTTTATTAACTGAAAGAATTTTAGACATTAGCGGTCATTTAAAAGTTAATAAAAAAGATTTCTCTACTCAACGCGGATTAATGAGAATGGTTGGGCGTAGAAAAAGATTATTAACTTATTTGCAAAAACATAACTTAACAAGTTATCGTTCTTTAATCGAAAAATTAGGAATTAGAAAATAAGTAAACTGCCACCAAATCCCAATTGGGAGTATGGATGAGTAAGGGTTGCTTAAATTCTAAATTCAACTTTAATATTATTCCCAACTTCCTTTTGTAGTTGGGAATTTTTGCTTTTTTACGATTACGGTCGATATTTTTTTCATCATACTTCAAAACAAGTTTTCAAAAATTTGAAGTAAAAATCACATTTAAAAATGTTAACACAACCTATACAATCAACCTTTATGCTACCTAATGGTGCTGAAGTTATTTTAGAAACTGGTAAAATTGCTCGTCAGGCAGATGGTTCTGTAACTGTACGTCAAGGCAATTGTATCATTATGGCAACAGTAGTTGCAAACAAAGAAGCTAAAGAAGGGCAAAGTTTTTTTCCATTAAGTGTAGATTATCAAGAAAAATTTGCATCTGCTGGTAGAGTTCCAGGTTCATTTTTTAAAAGAGAAGCACGTTTAAACGATTACGAAATATTAACTAGTCGTTTAATTGATAGGGCTCTTCGTCCATTATTTCCTGAAGATTATTTATGTGAAGTACAAGTTTTAGTTTCATTGGTTTCTAGTGATCCTGAAATTATGCCAGATGCAATGGCTTGTTTAGCTGCATCTGCAGCATTGGCTGTGTCTGATATTCCTATTAAAGAAATTATTAGTGAAGTAAGAGTAGCTAAGGTTGATGGAGTTATTGTAATTAATCCTACAAGAACTGAGTTAACAAAATCGTCATATGATTTTATTATAGCTGCAACTGAGAAAAATTTAATGATGGTTGAAGGTCAAGCAAAAGAATGTAGTGAAGAAGAGTTGGTAGAAGCATTACAAATTGGCCACGATGCAATTCGTGTTCAAATTAAAGCTCAAGAAGAGTTAAGAAATAAAAAAGGAATTACATCAAAAAGAGATTATAAAAAACCTGAGCAAAACGAAGAAATTAATCAAAAAGTAATTGCTTTTGCTAAAGATAAAATTTATGCAATTAGCAAAAGTGCTTCTGCAAAAAATGTAAGAACCGATGCTTATGCTTTATTGCGTGATGAATTAATTGTAAGCTTAGGTGAAGAAGCAACAGACAGTGACAAAAAATTTGCAAAACAATATTATGCAGATTTGCAATGGGAAGTTGTTAGAAATATGATGTTAGTAGATAGAGTGAGATTAGATGGTAGAAAATTAGATGAAGTTAGAGCATTAGCAATGGAAATTGAGCCATTACCAAGCCCACATGGTTCTGCATTGTTTACACGTGGGGAAACACAATCTTTAACAACAGTTACTTTAGGCAATAAATTAGATGAAATTTTGGTTGAAAGTGCTGCTAAATCTGAATTTTCAAACTTCTTCTTACATTATAATTTCCCTCCATTTTCAACTGGTGAAGTTAAAATGATGAGAGGTGTTGGTAGAAGAGAAGTAGGTCATGGTCATTTAGCTTTAAGAAGCTTAAAACAAATGATGCCAGGAAATGATTATCCATACACAACAAGAATTGTAAGTGATATTTTAGAAAGTAATGGCTCATCATCTATGGCTACAGTTTGTGCTGGTAGTTTGGCTTTAATGGATGCTGGAGTGCCTATTCCTAAACACGTTAGTGGTGTTGCAATGGGATTAATTTCTGGTGAAAATGGTAAATATGCAATTCTTACAGATATTTTGGGAGATGAAGATCATTTGGGAGATATGGATTTTAAAGTTACTGGAACTCGTGATGGAATTTGTGGCGTTCAAATGGATATTAAAGTTGATGGTTTAAGTATGGATGTAATGAGAGAAGCTTTAAACCAAGCAAAAACTGGTCGTTTACATATTTTAAATGCAATGTATGAATGTATT
>JANOVK010000123.1:0-1548 GCA_031417315.1 Chitinophagaceae bacterium
AGCCTCTACCTGCGCCTCGGTCAGAACTGGGGCTTTCGCATCGCCGAGTACTACAACCTGAAGGACAGCTTTTTCCAGCACCAGTACTACACCCTCTACCGCGACCTGCGCAGCTTCACCGCGGCCCTCACCGCCGGCATCCGCGAGGATTTGGATGGCAAGAAAGATTACGGCATCGCCTTCACGCTCTCCTCCAAAGCCTATCCCCGCTACGGCCTCCAGGATGAGATGAACAAGCCCACGCGGCTGCTCGGTTACTGACCCTCGTTCATCCTTCGGTCGTCACTCCGGGACTCCACCCGAAAGCCGCAGCCTTGCCCGCGAAGCCCGCGCACAAACGCGAAGGCCGTCCACGGCACACCTTCTCCGTCAGACTGGTCTTGCTCACCGATCGATCCGTCAACCCGTCTCCCTTTCGTGTCTTTCGCGTGTTTCGCGGGCACAAACTCCGAGTGCGGGATTCCCCCCCCTTGCCCTGGCGAAGAACCTACGGATTCGGCGGCGGCGTGCCTCCGCCCGCGGGCGGCGCGCTCTCGCCCGGGCCGTGTCCGCCATCGACGATGATCCGCGCCTGCTGCCAGGCCGAGATGAAGGCGCGTCCCGCCACCGAGCCATCAAATTGCACCACCAAATCATCGAGCGCCTCCATCATCGACAGCAGTTCAGCCACGCTCGTCTCCACATCACGAATGAGCGCGGCGCGATTGGCAATCGAACCACGCGGCGCATTCAAGAGCGCGCTGAAACCACCAATGGCACTGGTCAAAGCCGTCACGCGCGCCACCGTCACGCCCCGTCCACCCGCGCCCGGCTGCGTGCGCGCGACATTCGCCGTGTCGCGGATCAGCGTCGCCGTGCTGACCAGGGTCTGATGACGCAATCGCTCGATGGAACTCTTGCTGAGATTAACCTTCGCCAGATCCACCATGTTTCCCAACTTGCGAAAATGCGCGGCGCAGGCGCGGGCCAGCACGTAAGCGGCGGCTTCCAACGCGGATTCCGCCTGCGCCTTGGCGTCCGTGGTGCCCGTCGTGGTCGCATACGCCAGGGCCGCCGCGCCGCGGATGCCTTGATACGCGCCGCGAACCGGCGACAGGTCAGTGCCAAAGTCCTCCGGAGAATGTCCGCTCCAGACGGCGATATGTTCCGGGCGGTCGGCGACGGCCAGGCAAGTGCCGACCATGTCGAGCTGATTGGTGATGCGATCTTTCATGAGTATGGAATGAGTTGAGTGTTGTAACCTGCTACTGCACGCATGTTTGCGATGGTTTCAATTGGAACAGCCTTCGTTGCGATACCGTCAGCGTCAATTGCGACACCGTCCGTGTTCGTTGCGGGAGTGTAAATGGCCGTTGCGCCGCTGCAAGTAGTAATTACGAAGCCGTCAGCATCAATTGCGCTAATGTAAATGACAATTGCGACGCTGTAATCGGTCGTTGCAGAGCTATAAATCGCAGTTGCGACGCTGTCAGCGGCGATTACAGCGATGTAAGTGGCCGTTGCCAAACCGTCCCTGGCCATTGCGGAAAGGGCGGGAGGACTTGCTGC
>JANOVK010000124.1:0-2548 GCA_031417315.1 Chitinophagaceae bacterium
TCTTGCATTTTATAGCTTAATCCATTAGGGTCATTGGCTTTTATCAATCCAGAAAAAATAAATAATAATCCAACTAACCATCTACAAATTGTTACTAATACTTTCATTTATCAGTTATGAATTATGAGTTATGAATGATGAGTTTTTAGAATGACTCATTTTATTATTAACGCAAATTTACGTGTTGAAACAATCAATCAAAAAATCATTCAGATGTTTTCCTTATACAATCCATCATTCATAACTCATAATTCATAACTCTTCTATATTTGCCACAATTTATAATCAAAAAATATTTTATCATGTCATCGTTTCTACATCATAATTTCAACAATCAAAAAGTTTTAGTAAGAGTAGATTTTAATGTTCCTTTAGATAAACAAACACTTGCCATTACTGATGATACAAGAATGACCGCAGCTTTGCCAACTATTAAAAAAATTTTAAATGATGGCGGTAGCGTTATTTTAATGAGTCATTTAGGAAGACCAAAAGATGGGCCAGAAGATAAATATTCATTAAAACATATACTTAAACATTTACACCAATTATTAAATACTGAAAATAATATTGTTAATGTTTTTTTTGCTGATGATTGTATTGGAGAGAAAGCCAATTTAAGTGCAGCCATGCTAAAACCTGGCGAAGTATTATTGTTAGAAAATTTAAGATTTTATAAGGAAGAAGAAAAAGGCGATACTGCATTTGCTGATAAACTTGCGTCATTAGGCGATGTTTGGGTAAATGATGCTTTTGGTACAGCACATCGTGCACATGCATCAACAGCAATTATTGCCCAAAATTTTACATCAGATAAAAGATTTTTTGGTTTATTAATGGATGCTGAAGTTGCTGCAGCAGAAAAAGTGTTGCATAAAGCTGATAAACCTTTTACTGCAATCATAGGAGGAGCAAAGGTTTCAGACAAAATATTGATTATTGAAAACTTGCTTGAAAGAGCAACTGATATTATTATTGGTGGAGGAATGGCTTATACTTTTATAAAAGCACAAGGTGGAAATATTGGTAAAAGTTTATGCGAAGAGGATAGGATAGATATGGCATTAGATTTATTAAAAAAAGCTGCTGAAAAAAATGTAAATATTCATTTACCCATCGATTCTATTTCAGCAGATAATTTTAGTAACAATGCAAATATTAAAACTGAATTATCGAATAATATTTCTGAAGGATGGATGGGATTAGATATTGGCCCAAAAGCTTGCGAAGCGTTTACAACTGTAATTTTAAATAGCAAAACTATTTTATGGAATGGACCAATGGGAGTTTTTGAAATGAGTAATTTTCAGAATGGCACAAAAACAATTGCAAAAGCCGTAGTTAGTGCAACCAAAAATGGAGCCTATAGTTTGGTTGGTGGTGGTGATAGTGTTGCTGCTGTTAATAAATTTGGTTTTGCAAAAGATGTAAGTTATGTAAGCACTGGTGGTGGTGCCATGTTAGAATATTTTGAAGGAAAAGAATTGCCAGGTATTGCAGCTGTGAAGTAATATTGTGTATAAAAATTATTAGAAAAAGGTTACAGTTTATATAAAACTGTAACTAAAATTTTAGCATTATTTCTACCCTCATTTTTTTTTCATTTCTGCATAGGTTTCTGGGTGCAATACTAATCTACGACTATTGCCCAACCTATGTAAGACATTGTGTTTGCAGCAAATCCTTTAGTTATTAAATAATCATAAATTGTTTTAGCCCTTTGTTCAGAAAGACAATAGTAAGCTGCAAGTTTATTGCGTCTATACAAACTTGAAACTATATCGCTTTGACCAACATTTTTAGGATTACTTTGGACAACAACCGACCCATACTAATTTAATTCAAAGAATAAAAAGGTTCTTATAAAAATTATTTCCAGTCAAAATATATTTGCAGATTTAATTTTGTTTATATATATTTGGAAATATTTAAACAACATGAATTTGTTTTCAATTTCAGAACTGCAACAATTCTCAGGCATAAAATCCCATACAATAAGAGTGTGGGAGCAACGATACAATGCCTTGAATCCAACCCGTTCAGATGGAAACACACGATATTATGATAACACACAATTAAGAAGATTGCTAAACATTGTAAGTCTGATGGAATCGGATTACAAGGTTTCAGAATTGTGTTCCATGACGGATGAGATGCTGTTTAAGTTGTTGGAAGGAAAACAAAAGGACTCTCAATCAGGTGTTGGAACAAACGAATATTTTATTTCGCAATTAATTGCTGCCGCAACAAGCTTTGATGAAACACATTTTGAAAAAATATTTTCAAACTGTGTTTTGCGTTTAGGCATGAGAAATACTTATGTAAATGTGATTTATCCTTTACTCAACAGAATCGGGATAATGTGGTCAATCGGAACAATATCTCCTGCATATGAGCATTTTAGCAGTAATATCATAAAGCAGAAATTATTTTCCGCCATTGATTCGCTTCCTCCGGCTAAATCATCACGAAACGTTTGGTTATTGTTTCTTCCTGAAAACGAATTTCACGAAATAGGTTTGTTGTTTTCTCATTATCTCATACGACA
>JANOVK010000125.1:0-1945 GCA_031417315.1 Chitinophagaceae bacterium
GTTGTTTATATAGAGAGTGTAGATGGTATCAACTTGGTTGCCATGCTCATAATGTAAGTGTGTGGATTTGCAATCACCATGCTTTATTAGCTGGTTTTTATTATGCTATTAAAATACTTGGTTTGTTATAGTAAAATTTGAATCTAGAGGGTCACTTTAAAAGTAAGCGACCCTCTTTTTAATCAATTTAATTTATATGAAAAAAACACTAATTATATCACTTGTATTTATGCTATTTCTTTTTATATCTTGTGCTAGTTATCTAGTCAATAAGATAGGGCTTAATGACAAAAGCCCAATTTGCGAGAAGTTAATATTCAAAGATAAAGAAGTTTATTTTTTGGGTATGATGCATCTAGCATCAAATGAATTTTACGAAAATACAAGGAAAATTATTGCCGATTTTCAACAAAGAGATTTTATTTTTTTTGTAGAGTTAGTTGCTGAAAAAAATAAATTAGTGGATTCCTTAAATTTGAGAAAAATTAGGAAATTATCAGGATTAGATTTATCCCTAAAATACTCACAAAATAACAACCCAATTTTAAGAAACATTATTAAGAAATACAATCTAATTGATCAACCAAAATACAGTAGCTTAGGGCTTTTGAATTATACTAGAATAGATTTAAGCCCTTCTGAAATGATAAATTTATACGAAAAAAAATATACCCCAGTTTTACTTGATAGTTGCGACTTAAAAACAAAATTGGGAGAATCTTATAATTGCAAAACAAATGCTAATATGCGAAATATTTTTAATGAAGAAATCATTTTTATAGAAAGAAATAAACTCATTATAAATGCTATATTAAATTCGAATGACAAAAAGATAGTTGTGATTTATGGCAAAGCACACCATGAGGGAATTGTTAAAGAATTAAAAATGTTAAAAAACAATAATTAATAATTAAATTACTTCACAATGAAAAAGCTATTATTCATTTTTCTTCTACAAATAATTTCTTCAACCGTTTATTCACAAAAAAATTATACAATAGGTGTTGATTGGATACATTATAGTTCTGAAACAAGCAATGCAATGAAGTTAGACAATTTTAATAAGGGAAGTGGTTTACAATTAACTTATCGTAAAAACATTGACCACAATAATTTTTTAACTTTAAAGTTAATGAGTGTTGAATCTTCTAAAATTTTTAATAACCAACAAAGTTTAAGAGTTGGCTATGAAGTAGGAAATTTACACAAAATAAAAAACTTATTTCTAATAACTGAGCTTGGTATTAATCGTTTTAATTCTAATAATTTATCTAAAAGTTCTTATACAATTGCACCTTCTTTGGGGTTAGCTTATAACCTAAACTTAAACAAATATTTTATATTGAGGGCTTCTAATGTTATCGAGTTTAATTTACCTACAAATATTGGTTCCTTTTTTAACAATTCAAGCCTTGGTTTACACTATAAATTTATGAACAGTTCCGGTTTAAAGTAAGAGTCTCTGCAGTAAGCATGCTTGTACAAGCCACAATACATCATTAAAAACTAAAACTTATGAAATCATTCTGTTTTAATTACAACAAATTTACTTTAAGAAGTAAAAGAATTTTTTATGGTACACATATGGGCGAGTCTTTTTTCTCCTCAACGTCTCCTTTTAAAGCATTTTTGGTGCAAGCTAAGGGACGTTGAGTTGTCGAATGTGACTTTATTAAATTAATTTTGGCTTGGTGATATACCAGCCAAAAAGAGAAAATTGTTGAGCATTTGTAGTAAACATTTTCACAACGTCCCTTGGCTAACTCACATGCCTATTTTAGGAGACGTTGTGTGGAAGGAAATTTATGAATAGTTCCGGTTTAAAGTAAGAGTCTCTGCAGTAAGCATGCTTGTACAAGCCACAATACATCATTAAAAACTAAAACTTATGAAATCATTCTGTTTTAATTACAACAAATTTACTTTAAGAAGTAAAAGAATTTTT
>JANOVK010000126.1:0-6261 GCA_031417315.1 Chitinophagaceae bacterium
CAACAAAACAAAGCGAACAAACTAAAGGTATAATATTGACCTGAAGTCATAGATATACAACAAGGATAATTGATTTGAAAAGAAGTTTTAGAAGAACTTGGTGAAGTTACACTTTGAGAATTTAGAACAGTTCCTCCATAACCATCGCCTTGATATAAAATAAAATTAAAGGTTGCTGAATTTGCATTATTACCTGCAGTTCTTAAATCTATTCTTGAAATTGTTCCAGATAATCCTGCAGTAAATGATTGTCCTAATTCTGAGGTATTAGTTAAATTCCAATCATCGCCATTTCCAATTGACGACTGATCTAATGTTTGTGCATTAGCAAAATTCACAGTCAACAAAAACAATGCAGCAATGCTGAGTTTCTTTAATAAAGTAGAAAATTGATTCATAATACTAGTTTTAGGATTTGAGGAGGTTTTTATAGAATGGATTGAAAGGAGTTTATTTATTTTAAGGGTTTTACTATTATTTTCAGTTGAGAAATTATTAGAATTATTATTTAAATTCCAATTATCTTTTTTAAATTCTTCGTACTTAACAGCATAAACATCTTTATTAATTACAAAAGATTCTTTACTTGAATTGCTTAAATCTTCAACTTTTTCATCAACTACCACAACAGAATTTTTATTATTTTCTACAGCAGTAGAATTTGCATAAAACCCTTTGGTAGCAAAAGATTTAAGGCTATGAACCATTTTTGAAAGAGTAGATTTTATAATCATAACTTAAGTTTAGTTGTTGTTCATTATACCTAAAAATACAATGTTCTTTCTATATAATGATTTACGAAACTCATTTATATTTAACATTAAAAAAATCCCTTAAATAAGGGAACTAATAAATTGAGTTCGAATTTTTTAATAAATATTAATAAGCAGGGTTGTTTAGTAATAAAAAAAAAGCTACTTTTCAGTAACTTTTTTTTAAAATATTTTTGAGCTTTTACAGCTCCAGGTTAATAAATTGGTTAACTTATAAAAGAAATAAGTTTATGCTGCAATAATGCCCATGTATCTAAAAAAGTTTGTTTAAATATTTTATATTCTTTACTATCCATAAATTGTATAAAAAATTCATTTGGTTGAATTATAAAAGTTCCAGTATTCTTATCCATTTCTCCAATCAATTGCTGTTTTGTTGTAATAATATAATCTGTATACTTGTTAGTATGGATAGTCTGTTTAAACTCTGTAGTTTCCCAAAAACCTAATTCATCAATATTGTATCCACTTGTATTATCATCTTTAATAGAATAAAACGAGCTATTAGTTAAATCAATATTTTTTAATGTAGGGCTTGTAATTACGGCATTAATTTCTTTTGTTTCGAAATTTGTTTTAGCAGTTGCTATCAAATTATTTTCTCTATTATTAATTAATGATGTGGTAAACTTTTCAATATTAAAATTTAATAAAGAAGCATCTAAATAAGTTGTAGTAAATGAACCCACGTTTAACAAAGTAGTGTTCTCAAAAGTAGAAGATTCATTATTTTCTATAACAATTGTTTGATTCGAAATAACTGGATCTAAATTAGGTGCACTAACAGTTAAAGTAATTATATATGTACCAGAATTATTAAATTTGTGTATAGGATGAGTTGCAGTTGAAGTAGTTCCATCACCAAAATTCCATTCGTAAGTTACTCCCTCTCCTATTGAAGAAGAATTAGAAAAAATAATACTATTAAAATTTAATGGGTCTATATTAAAATTAAATGCTGATAAATATTCGCTTTTTGAAATTTTAACTGCTTGAGTTAAACTATTAATTTTTCCTTCAGAACTTGTTACTTTAAGAGTAATATGATAAGTTCCATTTGCAAAAAATGTTTTTGTTGGATTTATAAATGTTGAAGTGGTTCCATCTCCAAAATCCCAAAAATAATTTAAACTACCTTCTTCAATTGTAGCAGTACTAATAAAAGTAAAGTTGTTTGTATTACCTGTGTTAGTAATATAATAGAAAGAAACAGCTGGTATAAAAGCATCGTTTATTGAAACATTTTTATTGTTTAAATTTTGATAATTGTTACTAACTGCTAAATTAGAAGTTGTCTGAGCTGACAAATTTTTTGTAATAAAAAAAGTGATTACAAAAAGAGTTACAATTTTTATGTTATTTTTCGGTAACATAGTCTTAAGTTTAATTTGAGGTTAAATCAAAACTTTTACGCTTTGATAGAACAAAATTAATTTTATAAAACGTCTTTTTGCCCGAAAACGGCCCCCTTAAAATAGGGATAACGATAAAAAATAATTAAACTTAAAACTTTGTTATACGAATGTATTCCACTTTCTTGATTATTGATTCTCAAATATTTATCATAAATAATTGAGCTGATATTTGAAAAATTTTTTCTATTTTTTTTAAAAAAATATTTAATGTTTTTCCTATCTGTTTTAACTTGTTTATCTAAACAATCAAATAATTCGAAGAATTTGTATTTAATTTTTTCTGGTTCAAAATCTTCATAATATTTTAAAATCAAATCGTAAAAAGCATAATCTAAAATTTCTAAACACATGCAGTATTTAAAAAAAACATCTTTACTATTTATAGCGATTAAATAAGCAATAAAATTGGCTTCATCTTCACTAGCATATCCCAATTGATGAGCTACTTCGTGACTTGCAGTAAATGGAAAAAGTATGGATGGAATATCATTTCTAATCTGAGCTTCTCCAGTAAACGGATTATAATATCCTATAAAACCTAAATAATTTCCAGTAGCACTAAACAAGCTAGATTTTATTGAATGATTTTTTACTGCTAAAAATGGATATTGCTTTGAGAGAACTTTAAATTGAATTTTTGTTTTTTGTAAAACCTCAGTTAATTTTAATTGAGGCAATGAAGTATCTGGAATTTGGCTTCTATAAAAATTTGCTTCAATTATTAAATCATTAATAAGTACAAGTAATTGCTCTTTACAATAGGTACTTTCTTTTAAATTAAATTGTTTACTAATTCCACTCCTATTATAATTTAAACCCCAAAATAATTTAAAACATAAGCATAGAATTACTATAAAATTTAACACTTTAATTAAAAACTTTAGAACAAGTTTTTTTTTCTCTTGTGTTTTAATAATTAAAACTACAACTCGAATTAGTTTAAATACACAAAATATAATTAAGCCTAAATAAAAAATATCGCCAATTGAAAAAGGAATCCATCCAAATAAAATTCTTTGAAAGTTTGATGTATAAGGATAAATAGAATTATAGTAAGCATCAACCCAATTTACTTGAGTTTCAATAACAGCAACTACTATAAATAAGCCTATAAGTATTAAAGTAGTTGCATATTTTTTCACAAATCGAGAGGGTACGGTTTGCTAAAAATAATAAAATAAATATTAGTAGACTTACTTATTTTAAATTTAATGTGCAACTACAATAGGAAATGATTTTTTTGAATTTACATCAGCTATCATTATAAAATAAGTTCCATTAGGTATATCGTTTGTTTCTATAAAACAAATTGTACTTCCCTGATAAAATTGTTTCCTTTTAATTACAACTCCTTGCAAATTCACTAATTCAATATCTTTAGAATTTTGTGTTATGCCTTTAGCTTGTAGTATTAATAAACTTGCAACTGGATTTGGGAAAATTGCAATTTCATCATGCTTATTATTTTTTTGAATAACTAAAATTTTCGAATAACTATATAGTCCATTTTTATCAACTTGTTTTAATCTGTAATATTTTTTATCAGAAAAAGATGTATAGTCAGTATAGGAATATTCATTTTTATTTGTTGAATTTCCAATTGCATTTACTATTCCTACTTTTTCGAAATTTAAACCATCATTACTTCTTTCAATTTCAAAGTAATTCAATTCTTTTTCTATAGATGTTGTCCATTTTAATATGGTATTATTTCCATTTATAAATCCATAAATATTTAATAGGTCAACTGGTAAAATAGGACCCGTATAAGTTACAGCTGTACCTGGTATAGTATTAACTATTGCTACAACTTTATTGCCATAAAAAGTAGGCCCAACAACATAAGGATATGCAGAATTATGGTTAGCATCAACCGTGCAAAAATATGCATAAGTGCCATTTGGATATTCTGGAGTTTTACAATATCTACCATTATGTACATCTAAATAATCGGTATTTGTATTTGCAATAAATTCATAATCTTCTCTAAAATATCCTAAAGGATAAGTTGTATTAATTGGTGCACCTAATGCTCTTGTAGTTATATTTCTTAATTGATAGCTCGATTTCATTCTAGTAATTGCACTTACTCCATTAGTATCTGCATATGCATAAGCTCCATAAATAGGAAAACCATCATAAGCAAAACCTAGTAATGGAGAGTGTTGTGTGTTATTAATAACATACAATCCATCTGCAGCGTATAAATTACAAACAGTAGATATAACATTTAAATCTAAATTAAATGCACTTGGGTTTTGATGATGATGATAATTACCCATTGCAGGATGACCTTTAGCACAATCAAATCCAGCTTTTTCTGCAACAATTGCATCTCTATTCCAAGCCTGAGTTGCCCCCATTCCACCAGGGCATGTTGGATTACCAGGACCACCACACAAAGCACTAGTTGTATTGTTCCAAGCAACTCCATCTCTATAATCATATAGAGCAACCCCATTAATAAAAATACCAATATTACCTGCATTTGTTGCTGTAGGTGTTCCAGTATTTTTTGTTGGCGTTAAAGGAACTTTAAAAATTGCATTTTGATTAGTTGCTACAGATGGATTTCCATCTAAAAAAGGACCTGTAATATAAGCTGGTAATCCAGTTGTAGTAACATATACATCGGTTGTTGTATATTTTACTGACTGTACATTGGCTAAATCTGCATCATTAATTAACGAACCAGTAGTTTTATCGTAATGTCTTGCTGTAATTGTTGTGTTACGCAACCAAGCAGATAGTGTTGGTGCCTGCTCAAATGCTTCAGAAAATATTAAACTAAATACAATTAGTGTAAAAAATTTCTTATTCATATTATTTGTGTTTAAGTTAGAATTTTAATCTTATACGAATTATTAAATAAATTCCTTCGACAAAATTTAAAATAATTGAATCACAGATTAAATTTTGCTGAAATAGTTTAATGAAGTGCAAAAAAAATAAAATTTCAAATTTTGCAATTTAAAAAAAAATATTTTTGTTTATAATCAACAATCCCTAAATTTTGTTAATCATATTTTTAACAACATAACTCAAACTATCCATTTTGAAAAAAACATTTTGGCTTATTTCATTTATTTTATTTTTCGGATCTATTACTTTTTGTCAAGAAAAAAACCCATTAATTGATAGCAAGGAAGTTATTTCAAATTCATTTAAAAAATATAAAGAAGGTAAGTATAAAGAAGCAATTGAATTATATAAACAAGTACCTGAAAGCGATACAAATTATAGTAAACTATTAAGTGGATTAATTCTTGCTTACTATTCTGATAGTAATTATGTGATGAGCCAAAAATTAGCTGAATTAGGACTTAAAAGATTTCCATCAAACGCACCAGAATGGAATAATCAATTAGCAAATTCACTTGATGATGCTGGAAAAAAAGAAGACGCATTAATTGTTTATGATAAAATTTTAAAATCATGCCCCTACAATTATGTTGTTTGGTACGACAAGGGTGTAACCTATTATAGATTAAAAAAATATAAAGAGGCTACTGATTGTTTTTCAAAAGCATTATTAATTAATCCCTATTATGCTATTGCACATTATTTTTTAGGAAAGGTAGAAATGGAGCAAGGAAATTTGGTAAATGCTATGATGGCTTTTATGGGTAATTTATTAGTTAACCCATCTAACTCTAATAATCTTCGAGTAATTCAAAACCTCAACTCTATTGCCGAAGTAAATAAAGAAATAGTTGATTTTACAAAAAAATATAAACCTAATCCTGCAAATGATTTCGATGCTATACAAGAAATTATTACAAGTAAGGTTGCCTTAGAGAAAGGTTATAAATTAAAAATAAAATTAGAAGATATTATTACTCGTCAAGTGCAAGTTTTAATGGAGAAAGTAGAATTTAATGCAAATGATAAAGGATTTATTATGCAGTTCTATGTGCCATTATTGCAAAAAGTGTTAAAAGATGATCTTTTTGAACCTTTTATTTTTTATATGTTTAGCGATTTAAAAATAGATAAAGTTCAGAGTTATAATAAGCATAATAAAAAAGATTTAGATAAGTTGAAGTCCGTAGCAATTGATTATTTTAATGAGA
>JANOVK010000127.1:0-10522 GCA_031417315.1 Chitinophagaceae bacterium
AAACTTAGAAGATGTGCTGAAAGCAAATTTTGCCTTACATTGGTATTGCTGCAAGTGGGCTGGATTACTATGGACAAACAACAAGGCCCTGCCCGTTGTGCTTCATGCGATTGAACACTCTAATAACTTAACTAACTAAAAATAAATGGCAGAAAGTACAGACGAAGAACATTTAGATAATCCGATAAATATTCAAACGGTAAATGTTTCAAACGAAATTATTCCTCCTTCTGACACAGAAACAATCACCTCAAATCAAGAAAATGAAAATATGGAAGTACATCATCATGCCCATCACGAAGGAAAGAAAAATTGGAAATCTTATTTCTGGGAATTTTCAATGTTGTTTCTTGCAGTCTTTTGTGGCTTTTTAGCTGAATGGCAGTTAGAGCATGTTATTGAGAATAGTAGAGAAAAAGAATTTATTAACTCTATGATAGAAGATGCTCAAATTGATACCGCTAATATTAATAAAGTAGTAAAAGAAAACAAAATACGGTTACTTGATATTGACTCACTTATATCAGTTTGTTTCTACTACGAAAATCAAAAGACAAATGATTATGAAATTTATAAACTCTTCAGGAAAGCTATAACAACTGCAAGCGTTGTTAAACCAACCGAAAGAACATTGATACAGTTAACGAACTCTGGCGGCATGCGTTTAATAAGGAACAAAACCTCTGCTGATGTGATTATTTTTTATGACCAAGTTGAAGAAGAAGTTAAATTCCAACAAGAAAATGTGGACAAATTAGCCTACGACTATATCGCTGCCTCGTATGAACTTTTTAATTTCAAATATTTTAACCCGGGGGCTTATGTTGGTGTATCACCTGATGCTAAGCTGTTAAGCCACGACAATATAAAATTGACAGAATTTGGAAATAGATTAGTTAATTATGGTGGAACTTTTACTAATTACAATTTTAAATTAGAAAAAATGAAAGAAAATGCAGTAAAGTTGATTACTACCTTACGTAAAGAGTATCATCTATCGGACAAGTAGAAAAGCACGAACGCACAACAAAAGTATTTGCAAAAGCAGGGTGGATGTAACATCAACTCCTTCCCAGCAACGTCTCCTTGCCAAGCCTTGTGTAAAGCAAAGGGACGTTGCGTTGTAACTTTTCGTGGTTACTGTTTTTAGTTTCCAGTTCTAATAGCTATTCAAGGAAACATTGCGGAGAAAAGAGTAGTAAAGTAATTTTTACTACTCTTTTTTTTATTCTAATAAAATGTGGATATTGATAATCTTTCATTTAGTTTTTTAATAATCTCAAAAATTATTAATAAGTTTCATAAATTACACACGCCTTTAGTTTAATCTTTCATTTTTTAATTTTTTTTATGAAAACAAATAAAACTCTGCTTACTATTTTTTCATTTTTCATTTTTAGCTTTTGCAATGCTCAAAACTTTAATAAATTATCTCCAGCATTCCGTTATATAATTAATCATCCAATAAGTTCAGATAATAACTTAACAATTCCAGAATTATTTAAAGTCCCAATTGTACAAGGGTTTAATAATAATACAAGAAATATTGAAAATGGATATATTGCTATTATTTACACAACTCAATCTAAATTATTAATAGATAAAGGAATTCAGGTACAATCAATTTTGCCAAAATTTATTACAGCTTGGGTTACACTTAATCAAGTTATTCAACTCTCAGAACTTAATGAAGTAACTTATATTGATGCACCAAAAATTGTTTATCCAGTAAATGATATTTGTGTAGCAACTAGTGGAGCATCTTTATTAAATTCAGGAAAACTAAATAATACTCCCTATAAAGGAGATGGTGTTATTGTTGGAGTTTTTGATACTGGAATTGATTGGGATCATCCAGATTTTAGAAACCCAACAGATCAAACTAAAAGTAGAATTTTAAGAATTTGGGATCAAACAATTTCTCCTATTACAGGTGAAATATCACCCACCGGATTTAATTATGGAGTTGAATATACACAAGCACATTTAAATAATGAATTAGATGGAACTCCAACAGGTTTTGTAAGAGAAAGAGATATTCACGGACATGGTACGCATGTAACTGGTACTGCTGCAGGAAATGGCTCAGCTTTAGCTTCATTAAAATATGCTGGTGTTGCTCCCAATGCAGATATTGTTGTTGTAAAAGGTGGTAATGGTAGTTTTTCTACTTCTGATATAATCAATGCTCTTACTTATTTTCAAAATGTTGCTACTGCATTTGGAAAACCAATAGTTGTGAACATGAGTATTGGTGGACAAAGTGGAGCACACGATGGAACAAATGCTGAAGAAGTTGCAGTAGATTTTTTTAGTAATGCAAGTGCTGGTAGAGTACTTTCTATTTCTGCTGGAAATTCAAATGGAACATCAATTCATAAACAAAATAATATTGCTGCTTACGATTCAACATCAATAACAATAAATGTTCCAGCACCTAGTGGTTCAACATCAACAGATGTATTTCAATTTTCTTTGTATGTAAATGATACAAATACGGTAAAAGCAATTTTAACAATTCCTGGTGGAACAACAATTGTAGCAAATGCTGGACAAAGTATTGCTCCATTGGTTTTAAACAATACTGCTACTGTTTATTTTGATAATATTATTGATGTTGATAGTGGGGATAGATTAATTAATATTTATTTAGTACGTGCTTCAACTTCTGCAAATCCTTCTGGGGCTTGGGTTTTAAAATTAATTAATGCAACCTCAAATGCATTAATTACAGACGGCTGGCTAAATTATAAAGGCACTAATTTTGGAAATACAACAGTTTCTGGGTCGGATAATAATTATTTAGTGGGTTCACCTGGTACTGCTACAAGTGCAGTTACAGTAGGTTCATTTGTTGGAAAATTAGATTGGTATTCTTCATCAACTACTGTTCCTGGTGGTTATGCTTATTCTACTGCACAACAAGATAATATTTCAACATTTAGTTCTAAAGGACCAAGAAGAGATAATGTTCAAAAACCAAATATTACTGCAAGTGGACAAGCAGTGGTTTCATGTACGTCATCAGATGCAAATCTTTCTCCAACTTCAAATACAAATGTAGTAAATGGGTTATATCGTGTAAGTCAAGGCACAAGCATGTCTTCACCAGAAGTTGCAGGTTGTATTGCATTATTGTTGCAAATAAAGCCTACAGCCAATTACAATGAAATAAGAAATGCTATTACTCAAAATGCAACAAAAGATTTTTTCACTACATTTTTAAATAATAATACTTGGGGTAGTGGAAAGATTGATGTGTACAAAGCTGCATCATCACTTTTATTTTGTAAACCTAATAAAAGAGAAACCTATAGTTACGATTCATCATCAACTAATACAAATAATGGTACTCAAAGTTTGGGCTCAAGTAGGGTAGCAACTCGATTTACATCAACAATGAATGGTAAGTTGGGTGGTGTTTATTTTAAAACAGGAACTACTATTCCTGTATCAAGTTTCATAATTGAAGTTAGAACAAATGAAGTAGGTTATCCTGGAGATTTGTTAGGAAGTTTAAGTATTTCTCCATCATCAATTTCTAGATTTTCGTGGAATTATTTTGATATAAGTTCTTTAAATATTGAAATATTAAATGACATGAATTATTTTATTGTTTTAGTGCCAGGAAACAGTGATAGTTGGGGTTTAGGCTTCGAGTCTTTATCGGTTAGTGGTAGATCATTTGTTTATAATGGAACAAGTTGGATAGCAAATAATGATTTGCGAATAAGATCAGTTGTTTACGACAATACGATTCCTACACCAACTTTATCAAATACTAATTTAAGTATTTGTTCAAGCCAATTACCCTATACTTGGAATGGGTTAATATTTACAGAAGCAAGTTCAAAAACAAAAACTTTAATAAATGCAATGGGCTGCGATAGTTTAGCTACTTTAAATCTTACGATTAATTTAGGTCCATCAATTGGAGTATCTACAAGTGCTGCTACTTTTTGTACAATTGGAAGTGAGTATAAAGTTGTAAATTCTAATACAAATGGGGGTGGAGTTTGGACAAGTAGTAATACTAATGTTGCAACAATTTCAACTATTTCTGGGGCTCTTGGAATTGCAAATGCAAATGCAAATGGAACAACTACTTTTTCATATACTAAAACTGGTTTAAATGGTTGCACTTCGGTTGCTTCAACAACTGTAACTGTTGCTGCAGTTTCAACTCCAAATAATGTAACGGGTATAAATTCAATTTGCACAGGAAGTACAACAACACTAAGTTCTAGTACAGTTGGAGGAGTTTGGAGTAGCCTAAATAATAGAGCAACTATTAATTCAAATGGAATAGTAACTGGTACAAATGCAGGAATTGCAAGTATTAAATATACCGTTACAAATGCAAATAGTTGTAATGCATTTACTACTTATAGTATAACTGTAAACCCAATTCCAAATATTCCATCAATTAGTTATGCAATTGGAACCATCAATCCTCAAAAAGGTGTTGGTGGAGGATTTTGTACGAATAAAACATTTACACTTGTTGGCACACCAAGTGGAGGAAGTTGGAGCAGCACTGGAGTGTTATCTGTAACAACACCATCAGGAGTTGCATCAACAGGCCCTTTACCAGGTTCTGGTAGTTTAACTTATACTATCTCTTCAAATGGTTGTTCAAATAGTAGAACTATTTTAGGAAATATTGTTAATTGTGCTGCAAGAGAAATTAACAATCAATCAATCAACCAATCAACCAATCAACAATTTACAATGTATCCAAACCCTGCAAAATCAGTTGTAAGTTTACAAGTTGATAAGTTGATAGGTGCTGGAAGCATTGTAATTACTGATTTATATGGCAAACAAATAAAAATGCAACCTTTAAGTATGGGTAATAATTTAGTAAATATTGCCAATTTAAGTAAGGGATTTTATTTTGTAAGTGTAATTACTAACGAAGGAAAAACAACGAAGAAATTAATTGTGGAATAAATTATTTCGTAAACTAAATTAATAAAAAAAGTCTCAGAAAATCTGAGACTTTTTTTATGTTGCGAGGAGAAGGATCGAACTTCTGACCTTCGGGTTATGAGCCCGACGAGCTACCGCTGCTCTACCTCGCGATTTATCGGATTGCAAAAGTAAGGTTATTCACTTACCAGCCAAATTTAATTAATCCGTTTTACTTTTTATTGAAGATGCTCCTGAAGAATTTGAATGAATAATTGTTGGTGCTCCTTTATATCGAATAGAACTTGCACCACTTGCCTCGGCTTTTAATTTTTCTTTTACAGTTATTATTATAGAACTTGCACCACTTGCTTCTATTTTGCTTTCATTTGTTATTAACGATAAGCTTTTCATTGAGCTTGCTCCACTTAATTCTATACTAGCATCATTTGCTATTCCAGAAAATTCTATTGAACTTGCACCACTTGCATCAATCTTTATTTTAGACACTTGAATATCTCCTTTTATATGGCTTGCTCCACTAACTTCTAAACTTAAATTTGAGCATTTGATAGTTTCACTTATTTTAACAATGCTTGCACCTGAAACACCAATAAAATCAATAGTTTTCATAGAAACATATGCTTTTATTTTTTTGTTCTTCCAACTCCATGCATTCCAAAAACCATTATCTAAATAAATTTTTAATACTCCATTTTTAACAACAGTTTTAATTTTCTTTAAATCATTTTCATCAGAACAACTAACTGCAACAGCATCTTCATTTCCTTGTGTTAAATAAACAGTAATTGCATTACTTACATCAATACCTGTAAAATTCCCTACATTCCTTTTTACAGCATTTTTATCATTTACTATTGTTTTAACTTCTGGTTGAGCATAGCAAGTAGTAATTGAAAAAATAATTATAATGAAGCTTAATAATTTTGTTTTCATAATATTTTTTGTAGTTATATTTTTAATAACGTTTAATAAAAAAAAAAGTTACAATAATTTTTGTACTAATATATTTGCAGAAGATTCCTCGGGGTGCTATTGTTTTATTTAAACAAATGCTGAGATAATACCCGTAGAACCTGAACAGGGTAATGCCTGCGAAGGGAAGGTGTACATTTTTTTACATTCCTCTAGTAGCGTTCCTATTTTATTTATTCTAAATTTTAATTATTTACTAATGAAAAAATTTATTGGAACAATGTTGTTATGTTTTGTTGTATTTATTAATTATGCTCAGGAAAAACAGTTTTATTTTTCTGGTAAAATTGTTGATAAAGAATCGAAAGAAGCAATTGTATTTGCTACTATTATTTATAGTAAGCAATCAGTAATTTCTAATGAGCTTGGAGAATTTAAATTTTTAAATCCAATTGCACAAGTAAACAATATTTTAAAAGTAAAAATGGTTGGGTATATTGATTACGAAGAAAATATTTCACTAAAAAACAACAATAATAATGTTTTAATTCAACTGATAAAAACAGCATCAAAATTGAAAGATTTAGAAATAACATCCATAAGAGCTACTGATAATGCACCATTCACAAAAACCAACTTAAATAAATCAGAAATAAATAAATTAAATATTGGACAAGATTTGCCTTTTTTATTAAATCAAACACCATCTGTAGTTGTTAATTCAGATGCAGGAAATGGCGTAGGATATACTGGAATAAGTATTAGAGGAACTGATGCATCAAGAATAAATGTTACTTTAAATGGTATTCCATTTAATGATGCAGAAAGTCAAGGAGTATTTTTTGTAGATTTGCCTGATTTTTCATCTTCTTTAAATTCAATTCAAATACAGCGTGGTGTTGGAACTTCGTCAAATGGAACAGGGGCATTTGGTGCAACAATAAATCTATCAACTAATGAATTGAACGAAAAGCCATCAACAGAAATTAATAATAGTTTTGGTTCGTTCAACACAATAAAAAATACAGTAAAAGTAAGTACGGGTTTAATTAATAATTGTTTTACAATTGATGCAAGGTTAAGTAAAATAAAAAGTAATGGTTATATTGACAGAGCTAAAAGTAATTTGCAATCCTTTGCATTATCTGGAGCTTATTTAAATAAAAATTCATCATTAAAATTTAATATTTTTTCTGGAGTTGAAAAAACCTATCAAGCATGGAATGGGGTTGATGCAACCAATTTAATAAATAACCCAACTTTTAATATTTCTGGTACAGAAAAAATTGGCGAACCATATAATAATGAAACTGATAATTACAATCAAACACATTATCAATTATTCTTTAATAAAACTATTACTAAAAATTGGAGTTATTCCATTGCTGCATATTTTACAAAAGGAATGGGTTACTACGAAAATTATAAAGCTGCCCAAAAGTATACCAAGTATGGATTAACAAACCCAACCTTTACTAATACAGATTTAATTAGACAACAATGGTTAGACAATGATTTTTATGGTCAAATATTTTCGGTTCAACATAAAAAAAATAAATCTGTTTTAACTATTGGAGGAAATTGGAGCGATTATAAAGGAAAACATTTTGGAGAAATAATTTGGGCTGCAAATGGTGGAATTCCATTGGGGTATAAGTATTACAATTTAAATGCAATAAAAATTGAGCGAAGTTTTTATATAAAATTGCAACAAAATATTGCAAAAAATATTGAACTTTTTTTAGATGGTCAATACAGATTTGTAAACCATACCATGAACGGATTTAAAGAAAACCCAAACTTAATTGTTGATAGAAAATTTAATTTTATTAATCCAAAATTTGGTTTAACCTATTCTAAAAATAATTGCCAAACTTATTTTAGTTATGCTTTAGCCAATAAAGAACCCAATAGAAATGATTTTCAATCGAGTCTTATTACACAACCTAAAGCCGAAACATTGCATGATTTTGAATTAGGATTTGAAACTAAAAAATCGAATTTTACTTTTGGTGCTACTGCATATTATATGCTTTACAAAAACCAATTAGTATTAACTGGAAAAATAAATGATGTTGGTGCTTACACAAGATCAAACGTTGATAAAAGTTATAGATTAGGGTTAGAGTTGCAAGGAAGCTATACAATTACAAAATGGTTGAACCTTAATGCAAATGCAACTTTCAGCAAAAATAAAATTAAAGAATTTTCTGAATTTGTAGATAATTACGATGCTGGTGGGCAACTTGAAATTAAACATTCAAATTCAACTATTACTTTATCTCCATCAGTAATTAGTAATCTTCAATTCAACTTTATTCTTTCTAAAAAAATTAATTTTAGTTTAATTAGTAAATATGTTAGTAAACAATATTTAGATAATACTAAAAATGAACAAAGAATTTTAAATTCATTTTATACTCAAGATGCACGAGCCATCATAAATATCTCAAATAAATTTTTTAAAGAAACTGTTTTAATGATTTCGGCAAATAATATTTTCAACAAAATGTATCAACCCAATGGTTATACGTTTAGTTATATTTATAACGGTGATTTAACTACTGAGAATTTTTATTTTCCAATGTCAGGAACAAATTTTATGTTGAGTTTAAATATTAAACTTTAATAAAATTAATTTTCTCCACTACTAAATAAGTTATCAACTGCACCACCTAACATGGGGAATTTTTCTTTTACAAAACTAGATAATGCTTCAATTGCTTTTGTAGCTTGTTCTGGTGTTATACCAGCTTCTTTTACTAATTTTTCTATTAATTCGTTCATATTAATTAAATTTTTTATGCAACTTTAAGCATGCTCATTTTACTATTTTCAAACATATTTTTTGCATACTTATAGGTTAATAAAAATGAAGTTTCATCTGTGCCTGGCATTTCAAACATGGCTTCAGTAAGTATGGTTTCAAAAATACTACGCAAGCCCCTTGCACCTAACTTATATTCTAGAGCTTTTTCAACCATAAAGTCTAAAACTTCTTCTTCAATTTCAAGTGTAATATTCTCTAAAGAAAACAACTTATTATATTGTTTAACTAATGAATTCTTTGGTTCTGTTAAAATTGATTTTAAAGTTTCTGCGTCTAATGGATTTAAATAAGTGATAATAGGCAATCGACCTAATAGTTCTGGAATGATGCCAAAAGATTTTATATCTTGTGCATTTACAAATTGTAATAAATTACTACGTTGATAATTTTGCAATTCTTTATTTACATTGAACCCAATTGCATTTGTATTAATTCTACGAGCTATAATTTGATTAATTCCATCAAAAGCACCACCACAAATAAATAAAATATTCGATGTATTAACTTTAATCATTTTTTGTTCAGGATGTTTTCTTCCACCTTGTGGTGGAACCAAAACTTCTGTTCCTTCTAGCATTTTTAAAAGCCCTTGTTGTACACCTTCTCCACTAACATCTCTCGTAATCGATGGGTTATCTTGTCGTCTAGCAATTTTATCAATTTCATCAATAAACACAATACCATGTTCGGCAGCTTCAACATCGTAATTACAATTTTGAAGTAATCTTGTAAGCATACTTTCAACATCTTCTCCAACATAACCAGCCTCTGTAAACACAGTAGCATCAACAATTGCAAAAGGAACATTCAACATTTTAGCAATGGTTTTTGCCAATAAAGTTTTTCCTGTGCCGGTTTCGCCTACCATTATAATATTGCTTTTTTCTATTTCAACATCATCCTCATTTATTTTCGGATTTTGTACAATTCGTTTAAAATGATTATAAACTGCAACTGCTAATATTTTCTTTGCATCATCTTGTCCAATAATATACTCATCTAGAAATTTTTTAATTTCTTTTGGCTTTTTTACCGATAATTTTTTAGAATCTTTTGATAAGTCTTTTACTTTCTCGGCACCTAATTCTTGTGCAACAATTTCTTGAGCATGATCCACACAATCTTCACAAATATGACTTTCTTGCCCAGCTATAAGAATTTTAACTTCTTCTTTTAATCTGCCACAGAACGAACAATGTAAATTATTTTTTGCCATCTATAAATATTGAACAAGCAAAGGTAAGGATAAAAAAATGGAAGCTTTTTTATCTCAATTATTTACTATAATTTGTAATTAAATATTTTGTAAAACTCCATCAACTATGCCATAGGTAATGGCTTCATTGGCATCCATCCAATAATCTCTATCAAAATCTTGCATCACTTGTGCTATTGTTTTACCACAATTTTCTGCAAGAATTTTTGCACCTAATTCTTTTGTTTTTCGTATTTGTTCAGCTTGTATTTCAATATCTGCACTTGTGGCTTGATAATATCCACCAAGGCTTGGTTGATGTATCATAACTTCTCCACTTGGAAAAATAAATCTTCTTCCTTTTACACCACAGCTTAATAAAATACTTCCCATGCTTGCAGCTAAACCCATACAGATTGTGCTAACAGGTGATTGTATTAATTTAATAGTATCGTACATTACCATTCCACTTGTTACACCACCACCTGGACTATTGATATAAAATTTAATTTCTTCTCCAGGTTTATCAGCCTCAAGTAGTAAAAGTTTATTTACAATATCTTTTGCACTTTTATCATCAACAGGGCCCCATAAATAAATAGAACGATTTTCGAAAAAAAGTTGTTCCATTTTTTTTACAAGCATACTAG
>JANOVK010000128.1:0-2586 GCA_031417315.1 Chitinophagaceae bacterium
TGGTGTTATATTATTAGCAATATTATAAGCAACTTGTTTTTCTCTTCTTCTATTGGTTTCATCAATAGTTCGTTGCATACTTTTTGTTATTTTATCTGCATAAAAAATTACCAATCCATCAACATTACGTGCAGCTCTGCCTGCAGTTTGTGTTAAGCTTCTTTCGTTTCGTAAAAAGCCTTCTTTATCAGCATCAAGAATGGCAACCAAAGAAACTTCAGGTAAATCTAATCCTTCTCTTAATAAGTTCACACCCACTAAAACATCAATTTCTCCTAACCTAAGCTGGCGAAGAATTTCTACTCTTTCTAACGCATCTACTTCGCTATGTATATATTTTGATTTGATATTAATTCGTTGTAAATATTTATCCATTTCCTCAGCCATTCTTTTAGTAAGTGTTGTTACTAAAACTCTATCTCCTTTAATAACTCTGTTATCAATTTCTTCTAATAAATCATCAATCTGATTTACTGATGGACGAACTTCTATGGGTGGTTCTAATAATCCTGTTGGTCGTACAACTTGTTCTACCACTACACCTCCCGTTTTTTCTAATTCGTAATTTCCTGGTGTTGCACTTACAAAAATGGTTTGTCCAATAATATTTTCAAACTCATGAAAATTTAATGGTCGATTATCTAATGCTGATGGCAATCGAAAACCATAGTCAACTAAATTAATTTTTCTACTTCTATCACCACCATACATCCCTCCAATTTGTGGAATGGTTTGATGACTTTCATCAATCATTAAAACAAAATCTTTGGGAAAATAATCTAACAAACAAAAAGGTCTTGTGCCAGGTTTTCTTCTATCAAAAAAACGAGAATAATTTTCTATTCCCGAACAATATCCTAATTCTCGTATCATTTCTAAATCATAATCTACTCGTTCTTTTATTCGTTGTGCTTCTACTCTTTTTCCTGTACTATTAAAATACTCAAACTGTAATTTCATTTCATCTTGAATATCAAAAATTACTTGTTGCAACATATCTTTTGGAGCCACATATAAGTTTGCAGGAAAAATTGCAGCATTTTCTATTACACTAATTCGCTTACTTGTTGCTTTTTCAAGTGTTTCTATTTCTTCAATCTCATCACCAAAAAAACTTATACGATAAGCCCAATCAACATAAGGCAAATTTATATCAACAGTATCTCCTTTTACTCTAAAAGTTCCTCTGCTCCAGTCGCCCTGACTGCGACTATATAATGAATTTACAAGGGCATGTAAAAATGCTTGACGAGGAAAAATTTGACCTTTCTCAATTCTGATAATTCCATTCTCAAACTCAACAGGGTTGCCCATTCCATAAATACAACTTACCGATGCAACAATAATAATATCTCTTCTGCCACTTAATAATTCTGCTGTTGCTTGAAGCCTTAGTTTATCTAATTCTTCATTAATATTTAAATCTTTTTCTATATAAGTATTACTAACTGGCAAATAGGCCTCTGGTTGATAATAATCGTAATAACTTACAAAATAACCCACAGCATTATCAGGAAAAAATTGTTTAAACTCTCCATATAATTGAGCCACTAAAGTTTTATTATGTGTAAGTACTAAAGTGGGTCTTTGAATTTGCTGAATAACGTTTGCTATTGTAAACGTTTTGCCACTGCCCGTAACACCTAATAAAGTTTGAAATTGCTCTCCTTCGTTTATGCCTTGCACAAGCTGAGCAATTGCTTCAGGCTGATCGCCTGCAGGAATATATGGTGCTTGAATTTGAAACTGCATTGCTACAAAGAAACAAAGTAAAAGTGAATATTATTTTTTAAGATGATTGAAACCTTAATTTGTTATAACAAATTTCTTTGTAACATTGTAATACAACATGCAGCAGATTATTAAAGAACTTATTGTTCAAAAACTTGGTAAGAATTTTAGAAAAAGAAGTTCTGAAAAAACTATTAACAATTATCATATTGCTAAGGAATTTGTTCGTTTAAGGGTTACTATTTTTTATTTTTTTAAAAATATTATTTATATAAGTTTAGGAATAATATCTGCTGGGTTTGGGCTTAAAGGATTTTTATTGCCAAATAATTTTATTGATGGTGGTGTTACTGGTATTTCTTTACTTACTTCTACGGCCACACTTTTTTCATTTCCTATTTTAATGGTTCTCATAAATATTCCTTTTGTGTATATAGGATATCAACAAATTGGTAAGGCATTTGCTATTAAAAGTTTTGTTGCCATTATAGTATTAGCAATTGTTGTAGCTACAGTAAATTATCCAATTATTACTTCAGATAAATTGTTAGTAGCTGCTTTTGGTGGATTTTTTCTTGGTGCAGGAATTGGTTTATGCATTCGTGGTGGTGGTGTGTTAGATGGCACAGAAGTGTTGGCCATTTATTTAAGCAAAAGAACAGGATTAACTATTGGCGATATTTTACTTTTTGTAAATATTATTATTTTTAGTCTAGCTGCTTATTTGCTTTCAATTGAAAGTGCATTGTATTCTATTCTTACTTATTTAGCTGCCTCTAAAACTGTTGACTTTATTGTTGAAGGATTTGAAGAATATACTGGTGTAACTATTATATCATCTCATAGTTCTGAAAT
>JANOVK010000129.1:0-1947 GCA_031417315.1 Chitinophagaceae bacterium
CAAACCCCTTGCCAAACTTTTGTTCAATTTGTTAAATCAAAAACAAAAGTTTCAAATTCATTAGTTCAATAACATAAGACTCTAAAAATTTACTTTTCGTTGCCTTATTACAAATTATCAACGAAGAATTCAAATAATAGACTCTATTAATAATACAACGTTTAATCTAGTATGTAAAAAAAAATAATTTATAAGAATTTATAAGAACCTTTCTTTAAGTTCATTATTGGGAATTAAACATACCTCTAGCTTTCCAAACCATTTATATCTATTCTTTGAAATTATTGAATAAAAAAAATCTCTAATAAACTTCGGAATTACAATAAATAAAAACATTATCCTCCAAAAACCTCCAATATCTTTTAGCAAATAAAGTGCAGCAGTAGATTTTATTAATACTTCATTATTACGCAAATAAACAATTGAATTAAAATCGGAAATAGATTGATTATTTAGTTTTAATAACTCTTTTCCAATATCAGATTGTAATGAAGCAAATTTTATACATGCACTTTTATCTCTTTTTATTATAAATTGTACTGTTGAATTGCATAAATTGCAAACTCCATCAAACAATAATATTTTTTTAAACTCTTTCAAAATTTTGTAGCACAAAGTTAACTCTACAAAGTATTTATTAAATTCGAATTTCGATATATTATAACATTCTCAAAGCAAACGGCTACAACTCAACCTTTATATTTGTAAAATGCATTATGTATCGGTTGAAAAAATCACAAAATCGTTTGGAATTACCCCTCTTTTTAAAAACATCACTTTTCATATTAGTCAAGGCGATAAAATTGCTTTAATCGCCAGAAATGGAACGGGTAAATCAACACTTTTAAAAATACTTTCTGGAAAAGAAACTGCTGATGAAGGTAAAGTTTGGATTAATAAAGAAGCTACAGTAGCACTGTTTGAGCAAGATCCAGATTTAGAAGAAAATAAAAGTATTATCGATAATATTTTTCATGCAAATCATCCGATAGTAAAAGCCATTAAATTATACGAATTAGCCATTGAAGAACAAAATAGTAAAGCCATACAAGATGGAATTGTTTTAATGGAAGAATTACAAGCTTGGGATTTTGAGGCAAAGGTAAAACAGATATTGGGCAAACTTAATATTCATCATTTGCAACAACAAGTAAGCACATTAAGTGGTGGTCAAAGAAAAAGAGTTGCACTAGCTCAAACGCTTGTTGATATTGGTTTTGAACAAAATCACACTTTATTAATTATGGATGAACCTACCAATCATTTAGATGTTGAAATGATTGAGTGGTTAGAAAATTATTTATTAGCAGAGAATGTAACCTTGTTAATGGTTACCCACGATAGATATTTTTTAGATGCCGTTTGCGATGAAATTTGGGAACTGGATAGAGAAGATTTATATGTATATAAAGGCAATTACGAAAACTATTTAAACAAAAAAGCTGCACGAATTGAAAACGAACAAGCCAATATTGGTAAAGCAAAAAGTGAGTTTAGAAAAGAGTTGGAGTGGATGCGTAAACAACCCAAAGCTAGAACCACAAAATCTAAAAGCAGACAAGATAATTTTTATGAGATAAAAGAAAAAGCATCGCAAAAAATTGATGATTCGCAATTACAATTGCAAATAAAAATGAATAGAATTGGAGGTAAAGTTATTGAACTAAAAAAAGTGAATAAATCTTATGGCGATAAAGAAATATTAAAAGGCTTCGATTATACATTTAATAAAGGTGAAAGGTTGGGTATTATTGGAAAAAATGGCGTTGGAAAATCTACTTTTTTAAATATAATTCAAGAATTAGAAAAGCCAGATTCTGGAAAAGTAAATATTGGAGATACCATTGTATTTGGCAATTTTTCTCAACAAGGTTTAGTGTTTAAAGATAATGTAAGAGTGATAGAATATGTAAAAGATGTTGCAGAAAATTTTCCTTTAGCAAAAGG
>JANOVK010000130.1:0-12667 GCA_031417315.1 Chitinophagaceae bacterium
CATAGCATCGCCTTCACTTTTTCTATGATTATTTAAATTATTGATTGCTAACTTTATTAAGTTTTCAACTTCTTTCCACTCATCTTCTAGTAAATTATCTGATGTATTTGTAATTACTTCTGGCAATCGTAAAACTGCTGACAATAAATTATTATCGGGTGCTTGCAATTCGGCAGCAACATCTTTTAAACTATTATAATATGCCTTTAGTAATTCTGTATTTACGGTAACAGGTTTATTTGTTCCATTATATTTTATATTAAAAAAACATTCTACCGATCCTCTTTCTAAACCTTCATTAATAATATTTCTAATCTCAATTTCATAAGGTTTTAAAATAGTTGGTGTCATCATTCTTAAATCGAACTGCTTTCCATTTAGAGATTTAACTTCTACAATAAAAATTCTATCGCCAATAGTTTGTTCAGCTCTACCATAACCCGTCATTGAATAAATCATACATTAATTATTGGCTGTAAAAGTAGAGGAAATGAATTTGTAGAAAGGATTTGAAAATATCTAATTAATAAAATTTTATAAATCTTTTATTTTAATTTTTAGATTGTTCCAACTATCGGAACCTAAAATTTGTTTAGTTTCAAACTTTTTCTTTTTTATGTAATGAACAATTTCCTCGGCTCTTACTTTACTTTCAGGATGTGTGCTAATCCAATAAAGCTGCTTGGGAATATTTTCTTCGCCACTAGAAAGTCTGTACAAAAAATTAGCAAAATGTTCTGGATTTACTTTTGCATTAATTAAATAATCCACCGAAGTCATATCTGCTTCAGTTTCTAATTTTCTATCGTAAGCCGATGAGGTTAACATGCGTAAAGTTTCTTGTACTGCTCCACCATCTCCACCTTGTGTAGTAATAGAAATAAGTAAAGCCAAGCCAGTTTCTTTTACTAGCTTTTTCATGATGTGATTTTTCTGAATATGCGAAATTTCGTGCCCTAAAACTCCCAATAATTCACCTTCGTTTTCGCAACTTGATATTAAGCCTGTATAAATAACTAAATGATTATTGGGTAATGCAAAAGCATTAATTACATCTTTATTTACAATATGAATTTTTAATTTTTTTTCGTCAATATCGTTGCTGGCACATAGTTTAGAAACCAAGCTATCAATGGGTTTTAAAATGGCTAAGGTTTTAACTTCTTCTTCAGACTTACTAATGATATCCCAATATAAATTTCCTAATTTTTCTTCAGTTGACTTTGTTACTTTTTCTATTCTGAAAATTTTATACCAGTTTACTTTGCTAAATCCAAACCAAATTAAAAAAAATAAAGCAACAATAATTGCAAACTGAAATAGTGATTTTAGCATACGATTATCGTTTACAAATTAGGTGGGTAAATGTGCCATAAAACCACCACTCAACATGAATGCCTTTGCGTGTTTTAATAGCTGTATAAATAGTTACAACAAATTCAGTAATATTAAATATTATTACAGTTAACATATAAGCTATATATTTTGTTGTGATAGTTTCTTCTGTAAACATGATTGAAATTGTCCACCAAAATGCAGCACTATTAATAAATAAAAGAGTGAGTTGAGAAACGAGTGCTTGTGTACAATGCCAGCGAACAAAATAGGTGCTTTTACGATTGCCAATAAAAAAAAATAAAGTTGCAAATAAATTAATTATTGGTAAAGGCATACCAGCTACAACTGCTATTAAACTCATTAAATAACTGTTCGATGCTTTTTCAGTTTCGTGTTCTGATGGTAAATATGAAAACGGTTTTATTAAACTCATAATCCTTTTTTTATATTCCAAATCCAATTAATAATAATAACAACAATTAATCCAATAAATATTTTTTTATTTTTTAAAACTTGTTCTGATTTATTATATATTTTTTCAAGAATTTTTTTTCCAAAAATAATATCGTATACTATAACAAATGGAATAAAAATTAAAAAACCAGCAATTAATATTCCAACAGGATTTAACTTAATCGAATCAATTAAATTTCCTTTTAATAAAAGTAAAACTGCTCTTGTAGAACCACAAGATGGGCATGGAAAATTAGTGGTAGATTTTATTATACAAAAACCAATGTTAGAATTTTTGGCATTTGATTTATGATTATAAACCTCTTGAATTAAAATCAAAAATCCCAACAAACAAATTAATATAGCTATCCAATAAATTTTACCCAATTATTTAATATAAAATTTGGTTTAGTTTTTTAATATTTTTTTCTCTTGTTGCACCTTGTATCATAAACCAATCAATAATTGCCCAAATTCCAAGGCCACCACAAGTTAATAATTTACCAACTCCTAAACCCGTATCGCCTATTATAAATCTATCAATACCTAAATTTCCTGCTAATATAGAAACGATTAAACTTGTTGTAGGATCTTTAAACTGTAAGGTTTGTAACATTCCCCATCTTGATTCATCTACAAGAATTAATCTTTCTCTGATTCCCATTAATTGATGACTTTCAAAAAATTTTGAATTTGTCATAAGAAACATATCTACTTTTTGAGATTCCATTTTAAGAATTTAAATTTTTGATTAATTAAAATTAATTACCTCTCAAATGTATAGATTGTTCAATTATCTTATAACTTTTTAAGTAATAAATTTAATCTATGTTATTTATTTGTTCACTGGTTTTGCCAAATCTTCTTTCTCTGCCCTGAAAATCTAATATAGCTTTGTATAGGTTTTGCTTTCTAAATTCGGGCCACCGAGTGTTGGTAAAATAGAGTTCTGAATAAGCTAATTGATACAATAAAAAATTGCTAATTCTATATTCTCCACTTGTTCTGATTATCAATTCTGGGTCTGGAATATTTTTAGTTGTGAGGTATTTTAGAAATATTTCGTGGTTAATTTCTTCTGGATTTAATTTGCCATTTTTAACATCAAAAGCAATTTGTTTAACCGCATTTACAATTTCCCAGCGGCTGCTATAACTCAATGCCATCACTAGATTTAGGCCAGTGTTGGTAACTGTTTGATGTATGGCATCTTGCAATTCATTGTTGGCAAAATCTGGCAACAAACTCATATCGCCAATAACATGTAGCTTAATATTATTCTTATTTAAAGTTGGAACTTCTTTTTTTATAGTATCTACTAATAATATCATCAAACCATCAACTTCGTTTTTTGGTCTGTCCCAATTTTCTGTACTAAAAGCATACAGTGTTAAATATTCAACTCCCAATTCTGCACAACCTTCAACAATATTTCTAACACTTTCTACTCCATGATAATGCCCAAACAATCTATCTTGGCCTTGTTCTTCAGCCCAACGTCCATTGCCATCCATAATTATTGCAATGTGAGTGGGAAGCTTTTGTTTATCAATTTTATTGAGCAAATCCTGCATAAAAATTTCGTGAAAATATTGAAGCAAATGTAGGGATTATAAAAAGCGAATGAATAACAAAAACTTATTGAAAAATCTATTTAATTTAAAATTTAGTTTATTAAATTATCAAGATTCAAAAAATATTTTTTTCTTTTAGTATTTAAGTAACAATTTTATAATCAACAAATTTTTCGTTTATATATTTGGTAACAATAAAAACAAAATATTATTTGAATTAATTAAAAACATAGACATATAAGAATTTGCGTAAAGCTAATTCTCGTACCAGAAAACTGCCAATTTTCAAAAAGTAAACGAGGAATGAGCGAAACGCCTACGTTAATGCGTGGGCTTTCCTTATTTCGTTTACTGGGATGGCAGTCCCTCTGGTACGAATAAGTGAAATGCTCACGCAGGTTTTTTGTGGCTGCCACTACAAAAAACTATGACAAAAACGAAGTACGAAAACTATACCCACGCCCAACTTTTAGAAGAAGTAAAAAGGTTGAGCAAACAAAAAAAATATGGCTTGGTGTGGGAAGAAGAAAAAACAAAAGAACAGTTTGAAGAAGAAGGCAAATTGCCTGTGCTTGTTGAGGATAAAAAACGAGCTATCAAAACCGATGCTGATAAACCTACACATATTTTAATTGAAGGCGATAACTATCATGCCCTTTCTGTACTTAATTACACACACGCTAAAAGCATTGATGTAATTTACATAGACCCACCTTATAATACAGGAGCTAAAGATTGGAAATATAACAATGACTTTGTAGTATCAGAAGATGCTTACAAACATAGCAAGTGGCTTTCTATGATGAAAAAACGTTTAGTTCTTTCTAAGAAATTATTAAAAAAAGATGGAGTTCTTATTGTTGCTATAGATGAAAACGAAATGTGCAGATTAGGATTATTATTGGAAGACATTTTTAATGGTTTTGAAATTCATTGTATAACAATAGTGCACAACCCAAGAGGGGTACAAGGGAAAAATTTTTCATATACTCACGAGTATGCATTTTTTTGTTTCCCCAAAGGAAAACAATTAATTGGAACTATCAAAAGAGAGGAAAAACTTGAAGAAGAACTTCGAGACCACGGAGGTGAATCACTTAGAACAGACGCACGAAATTGCTTTTATCCAATATTAGTAAAAAACGAGAAAATAGTTGGATTTGGAGATATTCCAGACTCAAATTTTCATCCCATCAAAAAGAATACTGAATTAAATGATTTGATTGAAGTTTGGCCTTTAGATATGAAAGGGATTGAAAGAAAATGGGTGTTTGCAAAAAATACTGTTGAATCAATAAAAGATAAATTATTTGTTCGAAAAAAAAAGAATGGTGAAGTTGATATATATAGAATAAAAGATACCCAAAAGCCACGTACAGTTTGGACTGGAAAAGATTATGATGCAAGTACATATGGCTCTAAGATTGTTAATACATTAACAGGAACAACTTTTCCTTTTCCAAAGTCAATCTTTAATGTAAAGGATTGTTTAGAATGTATAATTAAACAGAAAAAAGATGCAATTATTTTAGACTATTTTTCAGGATCAGGAACAACAGGTCACGCAGTATCTCTTATTAACAAAGAAGATGATGGAAGTAGGCAATTTATTTTATGCACGAACAATGAAAATGGGATTGCACAAGAAGTATGTTATCCAAGAATAAAAGCAGTAATAAAAGGACATTCAAGTTTACCAGAGTTAACTGATATTCCAAGTAATCTTAAATACTACAAAACAAATTTTGTTAGTTCTGAACCTACACATCGCAACAAAAAATTGCTTACCACTAAAAGTGTTGAAATGCTTTGCATTAAAGAAAACACGTTTGTAGAAGTGTTAAACAAAGCACCCATTTACATTTTTAAAAGCAAAGAAAAATACACAGCTATTTTATTGGATGAATTAAAACTTACTGAATTTAAAAAAGAAATTAAGAAATTAAAACTGCCTGTTTCGGTATATGTGTTTTCGCTGGAAGGCGATGATTTTAGCGAAGAGTTTGAAGGCTTTAAAAACAATATTACTTTCTGCTCTATTCCTGAAGCTATATTAAAAGTATATCGTAGAATTTATGAAACTGCTAAATTAATAAAGTAACAAATGATTATTAAAAATTTAAAATATAAAGAGAAAGCTATTGTTAAATTATTGGCTACAACTAATGAATTATTAGAAAGCAAAAGCAATGAAAACATTATTTTTAAAGCACCCACAGGTGCGGGCAAAACTATTATCATTGCTGATTTTCTACTTCGATTTGTAAGCAATAGAAACGATAGTAAAACATTTTCGTTTATTTGGGCAGCACCACGCAAACTGCATTTGCAAAGTAAAGAAAAGTTAGACTCTTTTTACAAAGAAAATAGAGTGTTGGAATGTTCAAACCTCGAAGAACTAACAGATAAAAAAATATCTGAAAATGAAATTTTATTTATCAATTGGGAAAGCATCAATAAAAAAGACAATGTATTTATTCGTGAGAATGAAAACGATTTTAACCTTACATCTATCATTAACAACACTATTGAAGAAGGCAGAGAAATTATTTTAATTATTGATGAAAGCCACCACACAGCAACAGCAGAAAACACAAAGGGATTGATAGAAATAATGCAACCCAAAATAACTATTGAAGTTTCTGCAACACCACATTTAACATCAGATAATATTATAAAAGTAAGGTTTGAAGATGTGGTTGCAGAAGGAATGATAAAAGAAAAAATTGCACTCAATCCCGATTTAAAAGAAGACAAATTAGAAGGCGAAGGCAGCGATGAATTTATTTTAAAAGAAGCCATAAAGAAAAGAGAAGAATTGAAAAATAAGTTTGCTGAAATTGAAAGTGAAAACATTAATCCATTGTTGTTAATTCAGTTGCCAGACAACAACAACACAGATTTTAGCAGCAAGAAAGACGAAATAGAAAACCTATTAGCAAAGAAGTTTAACATCAAAAGAGATAATAGAAAATTGGCTGTTTATCTTTCAGAAGATAAACGAAATTTAGAAAACATTTCAAAGAACTATAATGAAGTAGAAGTGTTGTTGTTTAAACAAGCCATTGCTTTGGGTTGGGATTGCCCAAGAGCTTATATTTTAGTATTGTTTCGTGAATGGCATTCCGAAAAATTTTCGATTCAAACTGTAGGAAGAATTATGAGGATGCCTGAAATAAAGCATTACAATATTGAGGCATTAGACAAAGGATATGTTTATACAAACATTGCTAATAATAATATTAAAATTGAAGAAGAATTAGCACGAGATTATTTTACTGTCCACACAAGCAGAAGAAATGAAAGCTATACAACCATTGACTTAGTGTCTTATCACATTATGAGGCAAAGAGAAACTACAAGGCTTGCACCATCTTTCATAATTATGTTTTTAAGTGCTGCTAAAAAGTATAATTTATCGAAAAAGTTGGATGCAAAAGTTGCTGCAATTGCCGACAATATTCCTATTGATGGAGAGATACGAGTTGAAAATATAGGAACATCAAATGACCCTGTGACAATCTATGGCGATATTTCATTAACCAAGACAAATGTTGAATTAGAATTAGCGTTTAAAAATTTTATTCAAAAAGCATTACTTGATGGTGAAATGTTTCCTGAACAACGTTCTGTTGGTAGAGTTTGCACAAGTATTTACTATTTCTTTTTAGAAGAGTTACAAATGAATTATGAAGAAGTGCAAAGAGAAATTATGACGATTGTATTGAGCAAAAAAAATGTGCAATCAATAAAAGATGTAATAAATCTTGCATTGAAAGATTACAAAACAAATCATCCAAAAGAAAAAAACAAATCTGTAGAAAATGATGAGTTATGGAATGTGCCAGAAAAAATTGAATACAATGCAAACCATAAAGAGAGAATTCCAAAGTTGCAGAGAGCAATAATGAACCCTTTTTATGAGTCAACTTCAAAATCGAAATCTTGGGAAACAGAAAAATCTTTTATTGAATTTTTAGACGCCAATGAAAGTATAGAATGGTGGTATAAAAATGGAGAACGAGATTCAACATATTTTGCAGTTCCTTATAAAGATGAAGCAGGCGAAGGCCAGAGTTTTTATGTGGACTTTATTGTAAAGATGAATGATGGCAGAGTTGGTTTGTTTGATACAAAATCTGGTTGGACTGCAAAAGATGCAGGTAATAAATCTGACGGTTTACAACAATATATTTTAGAGCAAAATAAAAGAGGCAGGAAATTGTTTGGTGGAATAATAGTACCTCAATCAAAATCATTTTTAATCTATTCTAGCATTCCTTACAAGTGGGATAAAGTCTTAACTGATTGGAGTATTGTTGCATTTTAGTAATTTCAAAAAAATCAATCTGCTAGAAATTTTAATAGGCTCATAGTTTTACTCAGTACTTAACTATTATTCCATCACAGGCCTCAACCATCTTTCCATTTCATCTTTACTCAGCCCTTTTCTTTTTGTATAATCTTCAAATTGATCTTTTTGAATTTTTCCAATTCCAAAATATTGGCTTTGAGGATGACTAAAATACCAGCCACAAACACTACTTGCAGGATTCATGGCTAAACTTTCTGTTAGTGTAATACCTGTATTTTCGGTAGCATTTAATAATTCAAAAAGTTTATATTTTTCTGTATGATCTGGACAAGCAGGATAACCTGGTGCTGGACGAATACCTTGATATTTTTCTTTAATTAAATCTTCATTAGTTAAACTTTCATCTTTAATATAACCCCAAAATTCTAACCTCGTTTTTTTATGAAGATATTCTGCAAAAGCTTCAGCCAATCTATCTGTTAAGGCTTGTAACATTATTTTATTATAATCATCTAATGCAGTTTCAAATGCTTTTATATGTGGTTCAATACCGTGAATGGTTACAGCGAAAGCACCAAGAAAGTCAGCCCCCCCACCCCCAAAAGGGGGGATTTGTGTAGCAGCTTCACTACTGATAGGAATGTTTAAATTTTTAGGAATTAAAGTCCCTCCTTTGGAGGGATTTAGGGAGGCTGGTTTTATAAAATCTGCTAAAGAAAAATTGGGTTGACTTGTTGCTTTTTCTATTTGCTGACGTAAACATTCTAGTTGAACAGTTTTTGTTCCCTCTCCTTTGGAGAGGGTTAGGGTGAGGCTATCATCACTACTAAAAGCTTCCCAAAAACCAACAACGCCTTTAGGTGTAAGCCAATTTTCTGCTATAATTTTATCGAGCAATTCATTAGCATCATTGTACAATTTTGTGGCTTCTTTTCCTACAATATTATCAGTTAATATTTCAGGAAAATTTCCATGCATTTCCCAAGCAATAAAAAATGGTTTCCAATCAATATAAACTCTTAAATCTTTTACAGTTACTTCATCAATTTTCTTAACTCCTAAAATACTTGGTGTTGTTGGTGTATAGTTACTCCAATCTATTTGAACTTTATTTTTTACAGCATCGGTGTAAGACAAATATTTTTTACTTGTTTTTTTATTATCGAAACTCTCTTTTAATTTTCTATATTCATCAGTAATATCACTTAAGAATGTTGTTTTAGTTTCTTTATTTAATAAAGTTCCTGCAACTGTAACACTTCTACTTGCATCTAATACATGAACTACTCCATTATCATATTCAGGAGCAATTTTTACAGATGTATGCATTCTACTTGTTGTTGCTCCACCAATTAATAAAGGTTGATTCATATTTCTACGTTTCATTTCTTTTGCTATATGAACCATTTCATCGAGTGATGGTGTTATCAATCCACTTAACCCAATTATTGTAGCACTGCATTTTACTGCTTCTTCTAATATTTTATCAGCAGAAACCATAACCCCTAAATCAACAATATTATATCCATTACATCCCAATACAACACCTACAATATTTTTACCAATATCATGTACATCGCCTTTTACAGTTGCTAATAAAATTGTTGCTGCACCTGCACTTTCTTCATTAATGGTTCCAGCTTTTATATGTGCATTTTTTCTATCTTCTTTTTCTTGTTCAATAAAAGGTGTTAATACTGCAACAGATTTTTTCATCACTCTTGCACTTTTTACAACTTGTGGCAAAAACATTTTTCCCGAGCCAAATAAATCTCCAACAATATTCATTCCATCCATTAATGGACCTTCAATAACATCTAACGGACGAGGATATTTTTGTCGTGCTTCTTCAGTATCTAATTCAATAAATTCTGTAATGCCATTTACTAAAGCATGGGCTAATCTTTTTTCAACTGGTTCACTTCTCCAAGCTTCATCTTTCTTTTCTTCTTTATCTTTTGCTTTTACAGTAGTTGCGAATTCTATTAATTTTTCTGTGGATTCGTTATTGTCATTATTTCTATTTAGAATAACATCTTCGCAAAGTTGTTTTAATGAGGGTTCAATTTGATCGTACACAACTAATTGACCTGCATTCACAATACCCATATCCATACCAGCTTTTATAGCATAATACAAAAAAACTGAATGCATTGCTTCACGTACAGGTTCATTACCACGAAAAGAAAATGATAGATTGCTTACTCCACCACTAATTTTTACTAAAGGATGTTTTTGTTTAATGATTCTGGTAGCTTCAATAAAATCTACTCCATAATTATTATGTTCTTCTAAGCCAGTTGCTATTGCAAAAATATTTAAATCGAAAATAATATCTTGAGGTTTAAACCCAACTTGTTCCACCAAAATTTTATAAGCACGTTCTGCTATGTCAACTTTTCGTTGCAATGTATCTGCTTGTCCTTTTTCATCAAATGCCATTACAATAACTGCAGCACCAAAAGCTAAACAAATATGTGCTTGTTCAATAAATTTTTCTTCTCCTTCTTTCATAGAGATGGAGTTTACAATGCATTTTCCTTGAACACATTTTAACCCGGCTTCAATAATTTCAAACTTGCTGCTATCAATCATTATAGGGATTTTAGCAATATCTGGTTCGCTTTGTATGAGATTTAAAAAGTTCGTCATAGCTTCTTTACCATCTAACAAAGCATCATCCATATTTACATCAATAATTTGAGCACCGTTTTCAACTTGTTGTCTAGCAACACTCAATGCTTCTTCGAACTGATTATTTAAAATAAGTTTAGCAAATTTTTTTGAGCCTGTAACATTGGTTCTTTCTCCAACATTAACGAAATTGGTTTCTGGTCGAACGATTAAAGGTTCTAATCCACTTAATTGTAAAAAAGGTTTTAAAGTTGCCTGCATAGTTGCAAAAATAGGTTCTGAGTTTGATTAAGAATTATTGATTATAATTTATTGAATTGATAAAGTTTATTATGCTTTCAATTTCAAATTACCAAACATTTCATTTTTAAGCTTGTTTCCGTTACTTTTGCAGCCAAAATTTAAAGGCTTAAACATATACAACTTTAAACCTTAAACTTTAATTTAAAAAAATGGCAGGTCAGTTAAAAGAAGTAAGAAATAGAATTAAAAGCGTTCAAAGTACACAGCAAATTACAAAAGCTATGAAAATGGTGAGTGCTGCTAAATTACGTAGAGCACAAGATTCAATTATTCAAATGCGACCTTATGCTCAAAAATTACAAGAAATGTTGAGCAATATAGTAAGCAATGTTGAAGGTGGGGCTGCAATTAAGTTAGCTGAAGTTAGAAATATTGAAAAAGTTTTAATTATAGCAATAACTAGTGATAGAGGATTATGTGGAGCTTATAACAGTAATGTTGTTAAACTTTCTAAATTAACTATTGCAGATAAATACGAATCTCAATTTAAAAAAGGAAATGTTACGATTTGGAATATTGGTAAAAAAGGATTTGAATCTTTATCGAAATCCGGATATAAAACAGATGCTACTTACAAGGATATTTATTTGAATTTAAAATTTGAAACTGTACAAGCTGCTGCACAAGCTGCTGTTAGTGCATTTGAAAATAAAGAATTTGATGCGGTAGAAATTGTTTACAGCAAATTTAAAAATGCAGCTACACAAGAATTTGTTGCTGAAGCATTTTTACCTATTCCTAAAATTCAGGCAAAAGCTGGAGCAAAAAAATCTGATTTTATTTTTGAACCTAATCAAGATGAGTTAATTGCTGAGTTAATGCCAAAAATTTTAAATACACAATTATACAAAGCAGTTTTAGATGGTAATGCAAGTGAACATGGAGCTCGAATGACAGCAATGGACAAAGCCAGTGAAAACGCAAATGAGTTATTGAAGAGTTTAAAAATATCTTATAACAGAGCTCGCCAAGCTGCAATTACAACCGAACTTACAGAGATTGTAAGTGGTGCTGCAGCATTGCAAGGATAAATCTCAATTAATAAATATGAAAATATGAAAATGTAAAATTGGTATTAACTAAAAATAATTTTCACATTTACTAATTTTCATATTTTCACATTATGGAGTTAAGCAACATCATCCCACATATTGAAGCCCTCATTTTTGCAAGTGAGAAACCATTAACATTATTAGAAATTGTTGAGTTAATAAATAATACATTTGGATTTATTGATGAACGTGTTACTTTAGAACAAATTGAAAATTGTGTTGAAGGAATTGCAGAAAAATACCAAAGTGAATTTTATCCTTTTGAAATAAAAGAAAGTGGTGGTGGTTTTCAATTTCTTTCTAAACAAGAATTTCACTCAACTATTGCACAATTAAACGGAGATAAGTTTTTAAAACGTTTATCGAATGCAGCTTTAGAAACCTTAGCTATTATAGCTTACAAGCAACCTATAACTAAAAGTGAAATTGAAAGAATAAGAGGCGTTAACTGCGATTATAGTGTACAAAAATTACTCGAAAAAGAATTAATAGTAATTAATGGTAGAAATGAAACCCAACCCGGGCAGCCATTAATTTATGCAACTTCGAAATCTTTTATGGATTATTTTGGAATAAATTCCACTCAAGATTTACCAAAAATTACAGAAGTTTTATCTAGCCAATTAGTTGAAGGCACAATTATAAATCAAGACGATTTTAAATCTTCATTTAATAAAAATGAAGATCAAGCTCCATCGAACATTGAAATTACAAAAGATGGTAGTTTGATTGAGAAAGAAGAGGGAGAAGATATTTAAAATATTTTTTGCTTGATTTATTGAATCAATTTATTTACTAAATTGCATATACTAACATAAATAAACGTGTTGGTGGAAAAGCCAAAATCCGACACATGCATCTATTTTAATGGACAATTTGAAACGACTTTAGTCAAATAAAATTTGTAGTTTTAAAATATTAATTTCAATTATATGGACGAAAGGTTTACAAGTATTATTGCCATTATAAAGAATGCCAGAACAAACGCCATAAAAGCA
>JANOVK010000131.1:0-9582 GCA_031417315.1 Chitinophagaceae bacterium
AAAAGTAATTTATTTGGGTAGCAATGTTCCCTTTGAAACGCTGCTTGATGTTGTTGAGAAAACAACACCCGGACATTTTCTTTTCTTTTTGGTTCATCATGATACACCTGAAAATTCACAGGACTATATTGATAGTTTGAAAAAATATTTTGGCAAAATAAAGATTCATTTCTCAGGCAATGAAAAATTAATAAGTAAGTTGAAAATTGGAAAAAATTTTAATTGGATTCGTTCTGTGCTGGAGTTGGAAAAACAATTAGGTTAACTCTGTGTTTAAATAAACAATAATAAATATAAACATAACAAAGTGTCAAAAATTGCCATCATAGGCTCAGGATTTTCAGGTTTAAGTGCTGCGGCTTATTTGTCGGCAGCAGGACATGAGGTGCATGTGTTTGAAAAAAATGCTTCTATTGGAGGAAGAGCAAGACAACTGAAAACAGATTCAGGATATTTATTTGACATGGGACCAAGTTGGTATTGGATGCCGGATGTATTTGAAAAATTCTTTAGTGATTTTGGATATTCTGTTTCTGATTTCTATGAATTAAAATTATTGAATCCCTCTTTTGATGTAGTATTTGGAGAGTATGATAAAATGAGTGTGCCTGAAAATTTTGATGCATTGTGCAATCTCTTTGAATCTGTTGAAGTAGGTAGTGCTGCACAACTCAAAAAGTTTATGGACGAAGCGGAGTATAAATATAAAACCGGCATTGAAAATTTAGTTTACAAACCCGGACTTTCTATTGCAGAATTTGCTGACTTGGATTTAATAAAAGGAGTTTTTCGTTTGCAGGTTTTCTCATCATTCAGTAAACATGTGCGTAAATATTTTTCCAATCCAAAACTAATTGCCCTGATGGAATTTCCTGTTTTGTTTCTGGGTGCAATGCCACAGGACACACCTGCTCTTTATAGTTTAATGAACTATGCAGGACTTAAATTAGGAACATGGTATCCGGTTGGAGGCTTCGGAAAAGTTATTGATGCAATGACATATGTTGCAAAAATAAATGGCACAACATTTCACCTGAACTCTGCAGTTGAAAAAATTGGAATAGAAAATAATTTAGCAAAGCACATTGTTGTTAGCGGAGAAATAATTCATTGTGATGCCATTATCGCATCAGCAGATTATCATCATGTTGAAAGCAAATTGTTGCCGGAAGAATTCAGAAACTATAATGAAAATTATTGGCAGAAAAAAACATTTGCTCCTTCCTGTTTGATTTATTTCTTAGGAATAAACAAGAAACTAAAATCACTTCATCATCATACTTTATTTTTTGATGAACACATTGACCAACATTCAAAAGAAATTTATAAAAACCCTCAATGGCCAACTAAGCCATTGTTTTATGTCTGTTGCCCGTCAAAGTCTGATGACGGTGTTGCACCAGTTGGTCATGAAAATTTATTTCTGCTTCTGCCTATTGCTCCCGGCTTAATTGATACCGAAGAAATTCGTGAAAAATATTTTCAGGTGATGATTTCACGATTGGGAAAACAGGTAAATGAAAATATTTTATCTCACATTGATTATAAGAAAAGTTATTGTGTTAATGACTTTATAATGGATTACAATTCCCACAAAGGCAATGCATACGGACTTGCAAATACCTTAATGCAAACAGCTATTCTGAAACCAAAAATCAGAAACAAAAAAGTAAAAAATCTTTTTTATACAGGTCAACTTACAGTTCCAGGACCAGGTGTTCCTCCTTCTATTATCTCCGGCAAAATTGCCGCTGAACAATTATTAAAACATTTGAACAAAATAAATCATGAAGTCATTATTTGATGATGTATCGGTGCAATGCAGCAAGTTTACCACCCGTGCATACAGTACAAGTTTCTCTTTAGGAATATATTTTCTGAAGAACAAACTGCGTAATCCAATTTATTCCATTTATGGGTTTGTAAGATTTGCAGATGAAATTGTGGACAGCTTTGAAGGATATGATAAAAAATATTTGCTTCAGAAATTTAAAGTTGAAACATACGAGGCAATTGAAAATCGCATTTCATTGAATCCAATTTTAAATTCATTTCAGCAAGTTGTTCATCAATATCAGATAAGTCAGGATTTAATTGAAATGTTTTTGAAAAGTATGGAAATGGACTTGGAGAAAATAAATTATACTTCTGAAAAATATAATGAATACATTCTTGGTTCGGCAGAAGTTGTTGGGCTGATGTGCTTACATGTTTTTACAGAAGGAAATAAAAATCTATATGAAGAATTAAAACCATTTGCCATGAAGCTGGGTGCAGCATTTCAGAAAATAAATTTCTTGCGAGATATGAAAGATGATTATCAAATTCTGGGAAGAACCTACTTTCCAAATGTTGACATGACGAGGTTTTCATCATTTACAAAACGCAAAATTGAAAATGAAATTGAACAAGATTTTAAAGAAGCACTGATTGGAATAAAAAAACTTCCTTCTTCATCAAAAGGAGGTGTTTATTTGGCTTATGTATATTATAAATCATTGTTCAATAAAATAAAAGGGTTACCTGCTCAAAAAATTCTTTCAGAGAGAATACGTATTAGCAATGGAGAAAAATTTGGATTGATGTTAAACAGTATGTTCCAATATAAAATGAACCTTTTATGAGAAATATTATTTGGCTATTTCTTCTATTCTGTTCAGCAAGCCATGCCATGGATATTTCATTAAATGAAGTGCGGATATTATTTAATAAATCAGCTACAAATAAAGTCACCTGCAAAAAGTTATTGAGTGTTTTAAATAAGTATAATGAAACTAACAACTCAACACTGGCTGCCTATAAAGCTTGTGCTACTATGATGATGGCGAACCATGTGTTTAACCCATTCAGTAAATTATCAAGCTTCAATCAAGGAAAAAAACTACTTGAAAAATGTGTAGCTGATGATGATGAAAATACCGAAATCCGTTATCTCCGTTTTACAATTCAATCTAATGTTCCTTCATTTTTAGGGTACAATAATTCAATTTCAAATGACAAGGTATTTCTGCTGAATGCTGTTGAATGTATAAAAGATTTGCAATTAAAGCAAATGGTTATTTCTTTTTTAAAATCCTCTGAATATTTATCATCAATAGAAAAGCAAAACATAAAGTCATGACAGAATATTTAATTCTTGTGGATGAAAAAGACAAGCAATGGGGTAAGTTGGAAAAACTCTTAGTGCATCAGCTCGGTTTATTGCATCGTGCATTTTCCGTTTTCATTTTTAATTCAAATGGTGAAATGCTTTTGCAACAACGGGCTGATAGTAAATATCACTCAGGTGGATTATGGACGAACACCTGTTGCAGTCATCCTCGGTTTGGTGAAGAAATTTCTTGGGCTATAGAAAGGCGTTTGAGGGAGGAAATGGGAATGAGTTGTAAAACTGATTTTGCTTTCAATTTTATTTATAAAGCAAAATTTGCTAATGGTTTAACCGAACATGAATATGACCATGTATATTTCGGAGTTACCGATGATTTGCCATCTCCAGAAAATTTGGAGGTTAAAAACTATAAATACATGGACTTTCAAAATCTTGAAACTGATGTTCTAATTCATCCCGAAAATTATACCGAATGGATGAAAATTTGCTTGCCTCAAGTGAAAAACCATTTTAATAAAACTTTTAAAAACATAGCTCAGAAATATGCATCAGTTTAAAGTAGACCAATTTTTACCAATTGATAAGAAGAAAGCTTGGGGTTTTTTCTCTTCTCCAAAAAATCTTTCTAAAATAACTCCTCCCGAAATGGAGTTTAAAATTTTGACAGAGTTAAATGCAGAAAATATTTATGAAGGAATGAAAATTGATTACATCGTAAAACCACTTTTTGGTATTTCAGTTCGTTGGCAAACTGAAATTTGCAAAGTGGATAATCAAAATTATTTTACCGACAGGCAAACAAAAGGACCGTATAAAATTTGGGAGCATACTCATACTTTCATTGAGAAGAACAATGGAGTACTAATGACGGATGTTGTGAATTATGAATTGCCTTTCAGATTCATAGGCAAATTTGCAAATTCAATTTTTGTAAAAAGTAAAATTGAAAGCATTTTTGATTATAGAAAAAAGATACTTGAAAAATTATTTATTTAACATGGAAACTATATTCATCAATTCATTAATCGTACTTGTTTCATTCCTATGCATGGAAGGTGTTGCATGGTTTACACATAAATTTATAATGCATGGCTTGCTGTGGGTTTTACATAAAGACCACCACAAAAAGGAATCAGCAGGTTTTTTGGAACACAACGATTTTTTCTTTCTCATTTTTGCTTTACCCGGAATTACAGGTCTGTTTTTTGGAATGCGAATGGATTATAATTTTCTTTTTTGGGTTGGATTGGGAATTACAATTTATGGTTTCGCTTATTTTTTTGTTCATGATATTTTTATTCATCAGCGATTTAAATTTTTAAGAACTGCTGACAACAATTATTTCAAAGCCATTCGTAGAGCACATAAAATGCATCACAAACATATTGGTAAACAAAATGGCGAATGCTTTGGAATGCTGTGGGTTCCGTTTAAATATTTCCGCAAAACAAACCCCAATAACTTGCTATGAAATCTCTCTACCTTCTTGTTGATTTTTTTACGGTAATTGTTCCGTTTGCTTTTTCATTTCATCCCAAATTAAAGTTCTTCAAAAACTTTAAGCCATTCTTTATTTCAAACATTTTAATTGCTTCCCTTTTTTTAATCTGGGATATATTATTTACTAAACTTGGTGTTTGGGGTTTCAATCCTGATTATGTTTTGGGAATTTATATTTTTAATCTTCCAATAGAAGAGGTTTTATTCTTCATTTGCATTCCCTTCTCCTGTGTGTTCACTTATCATTGCCTGAATGTCTTTATTAATATTCAATGGAAACCAAAAACCGAAAACATTTTTGTCCTTTGTTTTTCTACTTTACTATTATTTACGGGTCTTTACTTCCACTCAAAATTATATCCGGCTTCCACTTTCATCAGTTTAGGAATTCTACTTCTTGTTTTGAAATACATTATAAAAATAAAATGGCTTGCAAAGTTGGTAATCATCTATCCGGTTTTGCTCATTCCATTTTTTATTGTGAATGGAATACTCACTGGAAGCGGATTGCAGCAACCTGTAGTATGGTATAACGATTCAGAAAATCTTGGAATACGATTGTTTACAATTCCTGTTGAAGATGTTTTTTATGGATTTGAATTGGTATTACTTAACATTTTTCTCTACGAATATTTTAAAAACAAATTCAACACACAATCACATAAATATGATGAGCAAAACTTTTATTAATTATTTAATTCTGGAGATTCTTAAGGTTACAACAATAAAAAATGACATCAGGTCAGCAACAAAGTGTAACGAAAATTTATCATAAAAAAATTAGAAATAAAGCAATAAAGGCACTATTAGTAATTTATATTTTATATGGCAAACTATTTAATAATCGGTGGTTCTTCCGGCATTGGGCAAGCACTTACAAACCAGTTGGCAGATGCTGGGCATCAGGTGTATGCAACATACTGTAAAAACAAAATTGAATCACATAACAATTCTATTCATTATAATTATTTAAATGTTTTGGATGAAAATATTTCGCTCAATTTTTTACCTGATTCTTTAACAGCATTAATATACTGCCCGGGAAGTATTAACCTCAAACCATTTGAGCGAATTAAACCAAATGATTTTGAAGCCGATTATAATTTACAGGTAATAGGAGCGATAAAAATAATTCAGTTGGTAATATCCAAATTAAAGAACACAGAAAATTCAGCCATCGTTTTGTTCTCCACTGTGGCTGTGCAAACGGGCTTGCCTTTTCATTCGCAAGTTTCTGCATCTAAAGGAGCTATTGAAGGATTAACAAAAGCATTAGCGGCAGAATATGCACCCAAAATAAGAGTTAACTGCATTGCACCTTCCTTAACTGATACGCCTCTTGCTGCTTCGCTTTTGAATAGTGAACAAAAAAGAGAAGCCAATTTGCAAAGACACCCGATGAAAAAAATTGGTACCGCTAAAAATATAGCTGACATGGCTGAATTTTTAATTTCCGAAAAAGCAGGATGGATTACAGGGCAAATAATTCATGTAGATGGCGGCATGAGCAGCTTAAAATAATTATTCAATATAAAGCAATTTTCAAAAACAAGAATGACAAATTTTTTAAAAGCCAGTTGGGAAAATTTAATAATGGCAAATTATGCTGTTAACCCAAATGTGCTGGCTCCTTACCTTCCAAAAGGAGTTGAATTAGATTTTTATAATGGCGAAACCTATGTTAGTCTTGTAGGATTTATGTTTAAAAACACAAGAATATTTCAAATTCCAATTCCCAGTTATGGAACATTCGAAGAAATTAATTTAAGATTTTATGTGACAAGAAAAGAAGGCAAAGAAGTGAAACGAGGTGTTGTATTTATTAATGAAACCGTTCCAAATAAAGTTGTAGCATTTATTGCCAATAGCTTGTATAATGAGCATTACATTGCCGTTCCAACCAAACATGAGTGGAACAGTAATGCTGAAAGTAAAAATATTCAATATCAATGGAAGATTAATGAAAAATGGAATAGTCTTTCCGTTATCGCAGGGGTAGAAAAAAAGACAATGATTAAAGAAAGTTTCGAGGAATTTATTTTTGAACATTATTACGGATATTCCATGATAAACAAATCAACAACCGAAGAATATAAAATTGAGCATCCCCGTTGGCAAACAAACGATGTTCTTCAGCACAATATTAACTGTGATTTTGAAAAAATGTATGGAAAAGATTTTAATTTTTTAAACAATAGTATTCCAAAAAGCGTTATCGTTGCAGAAGGTTCTTCAATAGCTGTTAGATGGAAAAGAGCCCGGTTTTAAATAAAGAAAAAACACATTAAACATTCATATAAAAATAAAAACAATAATTTCATAATTAAAAGAAAAAAACAATAATAAAATAACAATATTGATAAAAATCACTGCTTTTGTACTCAACAATTAAAAAACGAAAAGACATGTTTAAAAAATTCACAACAACAGACAAACTTCTATTTATTGCTGCTATGTTATCGCTAATTTTTTCTGAAATACTTTATTTTCAGGGAGAAAAAGCAGACGCAACTTTTATTGGTATATGGGTTCCTTCAATATTAGCATTTGGTATTTATTTAAAACTAATTAATAATTCAAAAAATGACTGAAATTATCCCATATTTTGCCGGACTTATAACTATACTTTTTGGCGTAGGGTTCGCTTTAGGAATTGTACATTCAAACAAAAAATATAGCAATAATAAAACGAAAAGTGACTAACAAGTAAAAAATACATCATGGCTAATTACCTGATTATAGCACAAATTATCGTAGCAACATCGGTTGCCTATGTTTGGATATTTCGATACGATGTAATCATCAAAGAATTTAAAGTCTTCGGATTAAGTGACTTAACCCGAACCTTTGTAGGGGCTGCTAAAATTTCGCTAGCCACTTTATTAATAGCTGGAATTTGGTATCCTGCATTAATTCCTACTCCTTCGATTCTAATGGGATTATTTATGTTAGCAGCTCAATATTTCCATTTTAAAATAAAAAATCCCGGCATTAAACATTTGCCATCATTGATTTTCTTGATTTTATGTATCTATATTGCCTTAGCGTCAATGGAGATAATTTAATCATGAATTATTTATTACTAACCTGCGTTTTAATTTCAAGCTTATCTTTTATGGGATATTCTATTTCATATTTTACTTCATCTCATATGAAAACTGAATTTGATAGATTTAAGTTAAAGAAATTTGGTCTATTTATAATTATTTTAGAGATCCTTGGAGCCTTTGGATTATTGGCAGGTTTGCTCTTTATACCTATACTGCTAATATCATCTGGTGGACTTGCTTTATTAATGTTGCTTGGTTTAATAACAAGAATTAAATCAAAGGACAGTTTCTTGGTTTCTTCACCAGCCATATTTTATATGATTTTAAATTCGTACATATATTACTTAGGAAGTAAGCAATAAAATTCTCAGACTGTTGAAAAAAAAGCACGATCGCATTACATGAAATTTTAAAACCAAATTCAACACACAATCACATAAATATGATGAGCAAAACCTTTATTAATTTATTTATTCTGACAATTCTTATGAATCCAGCAACAACCAATTCCCAAACTCTGCAAACAGTTCCAAGTGTGGACTTGAAAAAATACTGTGGGAAATGGTATGAGATTGCTTCTTATCCACAACGGTTTCAGAAAGGTTGCAACTGCACAACAGCGGAATATACTTTAAGCGAAAAAGGATTCGTGATAGTTGAAAACCGATGTAATAAAGATAGTGTTGACGGAAAACAATCCTATATTAAAGGCAAAGCATTTGTTGAAAATAATTCAGGCAATGCAAAATTAAAAGTGCAATTCTTTTGGCCCTTCACAGGAAAATACTGGATTATTGATTTGGCAGATGATTACAGTTATGCAGTAGTGAGCCATCCAAATAAAAAATATTTGTGGATTCTATCAAGAACTCCAAAGATGAATGATGCCATCTACCAACAAATTCTATCGCGATTAAAAGAAAAAGGATTTGATTTATTGAAATTGAAAATCACTACTCAAATTTGAAAAGTTTAAAACCTATTACTGTATTTTGGTTTCGCAGAGATTTGCGTTTGCATGACAATCATGGACTTTATGAAGCTTTGAAAAGTTCCAATGAAGTGTTACCTGTTTTTATTTTTGATAAAATAATTTTAAATAGACTTTCCGACAAAAAAGACAAACGAGTTTCTTTCATTAATCAAACTTTAAAAAAATTAACCACTGAATTACAAAATCAGAGTTCATCATTATTGGTTTTATATGATGAACCATTGAATGCCTTTAAAACTATTTGTGAATCATTTACAGTAAAAAATGTTTATACAAATCATGATTACGAACCTTATGCAATAGATAGAGATTTGAAAATTAAGGAATGGTTGAAAGCGAAAAATATTTCCTTTCATTCATTTAAAGACCAGGTGATTTTTGAAAAAGGAGAAGTGATGAAATCAGATGGAACTCCATACACCGTATTCACTCCTTATTCAAAAATATGGAAGCAAAAATTGACTGACGAAACGGTGAAATCTTTTCCATCAAAAAAATTATTCTCTAATTTATTTAAAACAAAATCATTTCATTTTCCTTCACTCAGCGAATTGGGATTTGAGAAATCAGATTGCGAAATTCCTGTTGCTAGAATCAACAAAAAAATAATCAGCAACTATCATGTCACAAGAAATCTTCCGGCTGTAAATGGAACAAGTAAGTTGAGCATTCACTTGCGTTTTGGAACAGTAAGTATCAGAGAACTTACCTCTTTGGCTGTTAAATTAAACGAACAATGGTTGAATGAATTAATCTGGAGAGATTTTTTTATGATGATTCTTTTTCATTTTCCTTATGTGGAAAATAGAAGTTTCAAAAAGAAATATGAAAATATTGAATGGAGAAATAATGAAGATGAATTTAAAAAATGGTGCGATGGAGAAACGGGTTATCCGATTGTGGATGCAGGTATGAGGGAGTTGAAT
>JANOVK010000132.1:0-2154 GCA_031417315.1 Chitinophagaceae bacterium
CCCAAACCCCACAAGGGTGGAGTACGCCATTCATACGTTTTGGCTGACCCTTCCGTATATCCATCATCCAACGCAGCTCCCATATCGTGAAGCAGAAAATCACTATAGGGATTAAAGGTCTTATTGGAAAGGGAGGCAATCGGACTGAAACTGGTTTTCATTTCAGGACGGTGGCATTTAGTGCAGCCAATGGAATTAAATAGGACTTTACCCGAAGCTATTTCAGCATTCTCTTTTCGAGGCTCTGGTGCTTTCAGCGTTTTCAAATAAAAGACAACGTCATGAATGGTCTGATTTGATATTTCAGGATCCATTTCCAATCCGGAGAATGTATCGAATGATTCGAAGGCTGAGGTGACGCCCATATCTTGATTGTATGCTTGAGCGGTTTGTTGCAGCAGATCGTAGGTAGCAGCCTTTTTTCCAAACCGACCCGGATATTTTCCATTTTCGACAACACTTCCTGTTCGTGGTATCACATAACTTTTTAATTCTATCCAATTGGCGACACCACTTATTCCATCTGCATTTAAATCGTTTGGATCAGCCCACAACAAAATTTCTGCATCCGTCACGGCATCTAAAAAACCAAGGCCTGTATTGGCGGGTGGTGTAAATTTTGAAGACGTGGCTCCTGCGGGTATGCCTTCGGGTGAGTAACCTGGGATGGCACGATGTTGCAATTGGGGCCCACAGCCTGTAAGAATTTATTTCCTGTCTCATCAAATTGACCGAATCGGGTAAGTGTTGTGGAAGGGTGTCCTTTCCCATCGCCAGGGTGGCAACTTCCGCATGAGGTAGCTACAAAGAGTGGCCCTAATCCGTTTAGCGAAGTAAAGATTTCAGCATTAAATGCAATATCGCCTTTCAAAAATTGCTGACTTTCTGATGCAGTAAGACCAGCCAAAGGACCATCTAATGTTTCAGACTGAAGTGGCGCATTGGGCTCAAATTCTTCGCATCCAAGCAGTATCAAAATACCAAAGGTGAAAGATAGTCTCATTTCTTTTTTTAGAGTAGCAAACTTATATAATTAGAAATAACTAAACAAATATTTAGGCTAGTCTAAAAATAATACATTAATTTTAGCTCCATTTATACTTTTTTAGCTATGTGGAATACAGAATCATTATGGGTAGAGGTGGCAGTAATGAGCTTCTTTTTATTGATGGGTCACATTTTATGGGGCATTTTGAAGAACGTACCCCTAAACTCAGGAAGTTTGCAAAAGCGATCGCCTTCGTAGTTTTGATGGTGTTGCTTTCGTCATCTTTTGGAAGAACCGTTGCGTTTACGGTGCTTGGACTGATGGTGATTCCAGTATTGTACGTTCACGCCACATTGCTTCCGAAAAAGGGAATCAACGGATGGACAGGTGAGCCCAAATCGAAGTATTATGAATTCAGAGGTTGGAGTAAGAATATTTTTGATGAATCAGATCAAACGGACAAATAACTCACCACACAAATGTACCTACAGCTCCGCCTTTCAAATTAGCATTAGCAGTTTTGCCCTTGAATTGAATGAAGAAAGATTTAGACTCATTTGTTTCATTCAAAACAATCAATGCCTTTTTTCCTTCCGGAGTTAAGAAAGCCACATTAGGTAAACCATCAATCAAGTTGGACTCAACTCTTACTGAACCTGCAGGAACAAATTTCGATGCATGAGCGATGATGTAGTAAGAAACATTTCGTGTTACACTTCCTTCGCCAATGGTTAGTGCTCCCTGGCAGATATCACAACCGCCATCACTCGTATGAGGATCAAAGTTTGGGTCGGCTGCGAGGTTCCACTCTAGCACATTGCGACTCCAGTTACGTGTTGCTCCAATGATCAGGTTTTTAACGTGCCAGTTTAAATCGCCACCAAACTCTCCTTTGCCGGATGTCCATTGTTCAGTGAAATAAATATTCTTATCAGGATGTGCCTCGTGCATTTTGCTGAGTGCATCAATTTCTCCCAGGTACATGTGAAAGGCAGATCCATCTACATATTGATTGGCCTCAGCATCATTGAGAATAGCAATCGGATATTCTGGATGATCGCAGTTGTGATCGAATACAATAATTTTAGTTTGAATGTTGTTTGCTTTAAAGGCTGGTCCTAAATTTTGCTTCACGAACAATGTTTGTTCTTCTGCCGTCATTACAA
>JANOVK010000133.1:0-1530 GCA_031417315.1 Chitinophagaceae bacterium
CTTATACCCTCTCTGAAAATAACACCTGCACATAAAAAACCAATTCCTGTAACTACTTGTCCAATAACTCTTGTTATATCACCATTTGGATGTATTATCATGATGGAAAGTAATACAAAAAGTGCTGAACCAACAGCAACTAAGGTATTTGTAACTAGCCCTGCTGATTTGTGATGCCATTGGCGTTCAAAACCAATTATAAAACCTGCGAGCAATGCAACTAAAACTCTTATGGTAAATTCTGTGTTTGTCATTGTATTTATTTGTTAATTAATTTATGTATTTGATATTGTCTCCTCCAGTAAAAAGTTGAAACATAGCTTCGGTCTACCCCCTTTTTATAAGTTCATTCTTTTAACACGAAGATAAACTTAATTAAAATGTTTTTTTGATTGTAATATTTTCTCCAGTTAGCTGATTTACTTTATTATTTTTTTTAATTAAAACCACTAAAACGATGCATATCAAAATGGATAAAATAATATCTAAATAAATCATAATAATTAAATTTAAGCTATTCGTAAAATTAGCTAATTACAAAGATTAGAATTCTTTTTCATATCATAATTGCAATTATAATGATGCAGTAAAAATAAAAAAATACTCACAAAAAATAAATCTTTTATGGAAATATGTAATGATAAAATAGTTACATTAGCAATAAATAATAAAAAAAGCCCCGTATTGGAAGACGAGGCGACTTGAATGTTTTCACAACGGAATAATCCTTATTGTGATTTGATTTCAATGAGTCAAAAGTATAGGTAAAAAAATAAAACTAATAAAAATGAATAAAAAAATTTTAGGATTAGACTTAGGAACTAACTCAATTGGATGGGCTTTAATTAATCAAGACATTGAAAATAATGTTGGAGAAATAATTAAATTGGGTAGTAGAATTATTCCAATGAGTGAAGATATTTTGGGGAAATTTGATAGTGGCATTACAGAAAGCGATACTGCCAAAAGAACTGCATTTAGAGGTATCAGAAGATTAAGAGAAAGACATTTATTAAGAAGAGAAAGATTGCATAGAGTATTGAATATATTGGGTTTTCTACCAGAACACTATGCAAGAGAAATTGATTTTGAAAAAAGACTTGGACAGTTTTTAGAAGAAACAGAACCTAAGATTACTTATCGTTTAAATGATGAAATAAAGAAGTTTGCATTTGTGTTTAAAAAAGCTTTTAATGAAATGGTTGAAGATTTTAAAAAACATCAACCACAATTATTAGAAGGAGGCAAACTAATACCTTATGATTGGACAATTTATTACCTACGCAATAAAGCATTAACACAAAAAATAGAAAAAGGAGAGATAGCTTGGCTACTATTAAACTTTAATCAGAAACGTGGATATTATCAATTAAGAGGTGAAGATGAAGAAGATGCTAATGAAGATAAAAAAATAGAATTTTATCCGTTAATTGTTGCAGATGTTATAGACACAAAAGAACTCAATGCAAAGAAACAAACCCTCTACAAAATAGTTTTAGAAAATGGTTGGGACTTTATTAAACCAAGTAC
>JANOVK010000134.1:0-1841 GCA_031417315.1 Chitinophagaceae bacterium
ATCGATAATTGATATTAAAGAAAATGATGATTTTATTACTTATTTAAAAACATTAAATTCTAATGAAATTGATATTGCAGTATTTAAATTAGAACAATTAATTACAACTCAAATTGATTGTACAAAATGTGGCAATTGTTGCAAATCGTTAATGATAAATGTTGAAGAATTTGAAGCCAATTATGTTGCTGACTTTTTAAATATGAGTAGAAAAGAGTTTGATGAAACTTATATTGAAAAAAGTGAATCAGGTAAAATGGTGATCAATAAAATTCCTTGCCATTTTTTAAATGACAATAAATGTAATATTTATCTTAATAGATTCGCTGGTTGCAAAGAGTTTCCTGCATTGCATTTGCCGCAAATTCAAAATTGATTATTTACTATTTTTATGCACTACGGAAGATGCCCAATTATTTTTAATGTTATGGAAGAGTTGAAAAAAATTGTGGAATTTGCTAAATAAAATTGTATACATTTTTTGCAGACATTAAAAATTCATTCCAAACTTCTTTAACAATTTCTGCAGCAGGTTTTATTTCTTTAATCATACTACATACTTGTCCAACTTCTAATTCTCCTTCATTTAAATCGCCTTCAAACATTCCTTTTTTTGCTCTTCCTTTTCCTAAAATATTTTGTAATTCTTCTGGTGTAGCACCATTATTTTCTGCATTTTTAATGGATTCGTAAAAATTATTTTTAAGCAATCGTACAGCAACAGTTTTTTTCATGCTTAACATAGTATCTCCTTCCTTAGTTTGCAAAATTGCATTTTTAAAATTTTTATGAGAGGATGCTTCGGGTGTACAAATAAATCTACTTCCAATTTGTACTGCATCGGCACCTAAAACCATTGCAGCCAACATTTGCTTACCCGTAGCAATTCCACCAGCAGCAATTAATGGAATTTGAATTGCATTTTTAACTTGTGGTATTAATACCATTGTAGTAGTTTCTTCTTTACCATTGTGTCCACCAGCTTCAAAGCCTTCAGCAACCACAGCATCACAACCTGCGGCTTCTGCTTTTAATGCAAACAAACTACTGCTTACAACGTGTACTACAATAATACCTTTATCTTTTAAAATTTTTGTCCAAGTTTTAGGATTACCGGCACTTGTAAAAACTATGGGTACTTTTTCTTCAATTATTATTTCAATATGTTTTTCAATATCGGGATATAATAAAGGAAGATTTACAGCAAATGGTTTTTTTGTTGCAGCTTTACATTTTATTATATGTTCTTTAAAAACATCAGGATACATACTTCCACCACCAATAATTCCTAAACCACCTGCATTACTTACTGCTGAAGCTAACCGCCATCCACTTGTCCAAACCATTCCAGCTTGAATAATTGGAAATTGAATTTTAAAAAGTTTTGTAATTTTATTTTGATTCAACATCATAATTTTATTAGGGTTCTATCTTTAAACTCTCAAATTTATATCCTTCATTTGTAAAATAGGCTAACACTTTAGGTAAAGCAAATTCTAATTTTTTAAATGCTTTTTCACTATCGTGAAAAACAATTATACTTCCAGATTTAGAACTTAAAATTACATTTTCTAAACATTTTTCTTTTGTTATTATTTGATCAAAATCTCCACATAAAACATCCCACATAATAATTTTATATCCTGCTTTTTGCAAAAGCATTGCTTGAAATTTTTTAATTTTTCCATAAGGTGGACGAAATAATTTACTATTAATATTTTTTGATGCTGATTTTACATTCTCAAAATAAATATCATCTTTAGTTTTCCAACCATTTAAATAATTAATGAGGGTCATGCTGTTGGTAACCATACTCAAAATCATTTAAATGGTTGGAAAAC
>JANOVK010000135.1:0-2617 GCA_031417315.1 Chitinophagaceae bacterium
ACCTCCTGTAACAATACCAACAAACTGTGGACTCACATTTTCATTTCCTATAGAACCATAACTCCCTCTAATTTTTAAGTAATTGATAGTTTTAGATTTAAAGAAATTTTCATTAGTAACCACCCAGCCTAATGAACCAGATAAGAAGTTGGCATATTTATTATTAGGACCAAAAGCATAAGAACCATCTCTACGAATAGTTATAGAAGCTAAATATTTATTTTCATAATCGTAGTTAACACGAGCGAAATAAGATAAATTTCTTCTGAAATATTGATAGTAATAACCTGTTAAAGCATTAGTATTTGTTGGAGTATTATTTCCTGTTGCAGCAGTAAAATCTGCAAATTCCCATGAATTGAAAGGAACATCTTGTCTAGTTGCACCAGCAGTATTACCAGTTACTTTAGCTATTGACATACCTAAAACAGTTTCGAAATTGTGTTTGTTACCTAAAGAAAAATTGTAGTTAGCAAAAGTTTCCCAAGTGTAATTAAAGTTGCTGGCTTTTTCATGAGAAACACTATTGTGTTTGCCAGAAACTGTACTTCCATCTGCATTCATTGAATTATCAACATTCAATGGACCAAAGAATATTAAAGGAGTAAAGCTTTTGGCATTACCATCATATTTAGTATAACCAAAACGAGTACTTATTTTTAAGTTCTTAGTTACATCGTACTGAAACTCAAACTTCCCATAAACTTTAAATCCATTGTTTTTATTATAGGTGTTATCGAGTTTAGTTAATGGATTAAATATTTCTGATAACAATAAATTACTAAATCCATATTTACCAACAGTATTTGGTACTGTATTTAAAACAGAAACTGTTGGATCGAAATTTAAAGCACTACCAATAACACTATTAAATGAATTTTCTTGAATTCCTTTTGCATCAAGTATAACTGCTGTATTATTAAATAAGAATTTTAATTTTTTACTTAAGTTAAAAGTTAAATTGGCAGTAAAGGTTCCTCTATTAAAATTAGATTTTTCATTTCCACCAACAATACCACCCTGACCTAAAAAACCACCTGATAAAAAATAACTCATATTATCGCTTCCACCTCTTGCAGATACATTGTGTGATTGCATAGAAGCAGTTTTAAAAACTTCATTTTGCCAATTAGTACCAACACCCAAAGTTGATAAATTTGAGAAAATAATATTACCTCCAGCAGATGTACTTCCCTCATTTATTATGGCAGCATATTCGGTTGCATTTAAAACTCCAACAGTATTCAAAACTTCTTGTATGCCATAATTGCTGGTTACACTAACTTCTGTTTTTAAATTTCGTCTTCCAGATTTTGTGGTAACAACAATTACACCATTACCTCCTTTAACCCCAAAAATTGCAGTTGTAGCAGCATCTTTTAATACATTAATTGACTCGATATCTAATGGATTAATAGAGTTTAAATCTGTTAAAGTTTGTGGTACACCATCTATAATAACTACAGGGTCTGTACCAGAGAAAGAAGGAATACCACGAATTAAAACTGTTGGTTTAGCACCTGGCGATCCGCTTTGAATAACATTAACACCTGATGCTCTTCCTTGCAAAGCTTCTTCAGTTCTTACTGGTCTCAATTTTTCAATATCTGCACTTTTAACAGTTGAAATTGCACCAGAAACTTTGGTTACTTTTTGTGTACCATAACCTACATTAATTACAACTTCATCTAGAAGGGCAGCTGCATCTACTAATTTAATTTCAATTTTTGATTCTGAATTTACAGTAAATTCTTGGTTTTTAAACCCTACATTACTAAATACTAAAACAGATCCTTTAGTAGGAATTTTAATTGAAAAGTTACCTTGCTCATCAGAACTAGTGCCTGTTTTAGTGCCTTTTACAGTAATGGAAACTCCTTTAACAGTTTGTCCACTTGAATTGCTTATTACAGTTCCTGTTACTGCTAAACTTTGTGCAAAAACAAGGCTCGGGAATAACACTGTAATGAACAGTAGTGAAAAAAATGTTGCGATTTTTGAATTCATATACAATTGATTTTGTTATTGTGATTTATCAAAATTTGGCTAATGCAATTAGAAATAATTTAAATACCAATCTAATGTAAAAATGAACAAGTCATTTTTACATTAGAGCAGTATCTTTTAATTAAAAAACTACTATTTCAAAACATTTCTCCAAAAAGAACTAGTTTACTACAAGTTTACTTGTTTTAATTGTTGAACCATTATTCAATTTTATTAAATACATTCCTTTAGATAAATTACTAACATCTACAATCAAATTACTATTTGATTGTTGTTGAGTTAATGTAACTAATTTTAAGGTTTTTCCTTGTAAATTAATTATTTCTAAACTTGCTTTTGTGTTTTCAATTTCGTCTAATAGAATAACAACTTTATCTTTCGTAGGATTTGGAAAGAAACTTACACCAATATATTCTTTCTCTGTAAATCTTACAGAAACTACTTTAGAATAAGCCATTTTTCCGTCTATATCTATTTGTTTAAGTCTATAGAAATTAGTGCCTTTAAAAGGACTTTCATCTGTGCTTGAATAATCACTTTTAATAGAAGAGTTTCCTACACCAGCAACATAATGAATGGTTTCCCAAGATTTAGCATCCATACTTCTTTG
>JANOVK010000136.1:0-2092 GCA_031417315.1 Chitinophagaceae bacterium
AGCTGGCCTTGCTCGGCGCTGACGTGGAGCGGGTGGGGGGAGATTGAGCCCCGGCTCAGCTTTTACCGAGCGAACGGCACTCCGTCCGTTGGCGTTGTCCAGCGAGACTGGCGAGTTCGGCCTTGTCGGCGAGCAACAGCCTGATCAGCGCGATCCCGCGATCGTACCCGACGCGTATGGTCTCGATTCCCGGCGGAACCTTTTGTCCTTCGCGGGCGACCGCCAGACGGTAAGGCCGCTCACTCGCTTGCTGATCGTTGCGGACGAAGATGACATCGGTACGCGCATCGAATACACTCAGCGATGAATATCTCCCCGGCACCGGAATGACGGAAATCAGCAGCGGTCCGTCCGACAAGTCGTAGGGACAGCTCGAGTACGCTAGGTCTGGGCTGGGTCTGACGACGGGTTGTCGTTCGGGCGTAGCCAGAGCGCCATGATACATGGTGTTCATCCCGCCCTGCGCGGCGAGCCGTCCGATCGCGACGTTCATCAGCGCGAACGGGATCAAGGCCACCAGCGCCCATCCGACCGCCAGCGCGACAACGGCACCCAGGATCAATGGGCCGCGCCAGTTCCTCATGGGCAGCCCCTCTGTTGGATCGCGGGGAGCCTGGCGCGAGTCGGGGCACGAGCCAGCCCGGGGCCAGGGTTATACATTCTTAGCGTCAGTTCGTACGCCTGCCCCGGCCTAGCCGGAAGCCAGTGTCCGGTAGGAGGTTGACGCGCCGATATCGTAAGCAGCCAGCCCTTGCGCTCGCCCTCGGCGAGCGCCGCGCCGCTGAACGACCAGATCCTTGCGGGGTTGGCCACGAGAAATCCCGCCTTGTCGTACGAGGTTATGCTCCACCAGCGCGCGTCGATATTGCCGCCGCGAACTGCGTATGTACAATCACCGCGCAGCGGTTGGCCCTCGCTGTCCGTACGCGCATGCCAATAAACGGTTTCGCTCGCTGGCAATGCCAGCAATCCCGACCGGGCGACACTTGCCCTCGTCAGCAGGTCGCTTGATGCCAACCCGTAGTTTAGAGCTGTCTGCCACGGCCCGACGCGGATCGCTTCGTTACTCATACCCCGGTCGGTCACCAGCCATGCACCCGCGCCACCCACAAGCACCCCGGCGACTAACCCGACAGCGTATCGTAGCCAGACTTTCAGTTCCGCCCCCTGTCGCTCGGTCAGCTCTGCCACACCCTAGAGCGGGGACCGCAGCGCGGCAATCGCTGTGTCCTTTCCTCAAGTCTTCGTTGATTTGGCTGTAGTGAAACTTCTTGGTGACCGGTCCAGCGCGCTGCTAGTTTGCCTTGCACGGGACAAGGCGGCCTCCCGTCCAGGCGTTCGCGCCCAAGCGTCGTGGTCTTGACGGGTGGCACCTGCCGTCCGGAGGAGCGCGCATGAATTCTGTTGACGCCCCCCGTTTTCGCGCCCCCGTGACCTTTGGGCAACTCCTGCGCGTCTTCACCCGCGTCGGCTTCCTCAGCTTCGGCGGGCCGGCGGGGCAGATCGCGCTGATGCATCGCGAGATCGTCGATGAGCGCGGGTGGATCGAGGAGGGGGCGTTCCTGCGCGCGCTCAATTTGTGCCACCTGCTCCCCGGACCCGAAGCGCAGCAGCTGGCCACCTGGATCGGCTGGCGGCTCCACGGGGTGCGCGGCGGGCTGGCGGCGGGGATGCTGTTCGTGATCCCCGGCGCGGCGGTGATGCTTGCGCTGTCGCTGCTCTATGTCGCCGCCGCCGGGCTCGGCTGGTTCGCGGCGCTGTTCGTCGGGATCAAGGCGGCGGTGCTGGCGATCGTCGCGCAGGCGCTGATCCGGGTTGGCGGACGGGCGCTGGGGACGCGCTTCAAGCTGGCGCTGGCGGCGCTCGCATTCGTGGCGCTGAGCCTGTTTGACGCCCCGTTCCCGCTGGTGATCTTCGCCGCAGCCGCAATCGGCGCAGTGGTCCACACCTGGCACCCCGATTGGCTGGGCAAGCTCAAGCCGCCCCCGACCGATACCGCTTCCGCCTCGCGCAGCCGCGTCGCCGCCGCAACCCTCGCCACTATCGCGGTGTGGTTCGCGATCTGGGCCGCGCCGATGGCGTTGATCGCGCT
>JANOVK010000137.1:0-5164 GCA_031417315.1 Chitinophagaceae bacterium
ACAACAAAAACGAACACCAAACCATAAACACCAAACAACTTTCTAAAGGGTTGTATTTGTTGAAAGTGATAACTGCAAAAGGAGAGATAAAAAATGAGAAATTTATTGTGCAATAAGATTTGTTGTTGGTGAAAAACACCCAACAACGGCGAGGTGAGAAATTAGAAATTTGTAGTGCAATAATTTTTAGTGAGAATAGCTAGTAGGGAACGAATTATAAAAGGCATCATCTTGTATAAAAGGTGTCGCCTTTTTTAGTATTAACACTGATGTTATTTTCTGCTACTTTTGTTTGATGAAAGAAAATAATGCAGTTCGAATTTTTGTTTATGGATCTTTACGCAGCGGTTTTCAAAGTAACGCGTATAATTATGTAAGCAAATATTTTAGTTTAATTGGACTTGCAAAAACAAATGGTATTATGATTGATATGGGAAGCTATCCTATTGCAGTTCCATCAAATTTAAACAATTTAATTATTGGAGAATTATATGAAATAGAACAATTGAATATGTTTAATTATGCAATTGCACAGTTAGATGATTATGAAGGTGTGAATGTTGAGGCTGATGAAATGCAATTATTTTATAGAGATATTACTAAAGTTATTTGTAACAACAAAACTTCTGAGGCTTGGGTTTATTGGTATAAAGGAAACACTGATGGAAAATTAATTATTGAACATGGAGATGCCTTACGATACTTTGAAGAAAAATTAAAAAAATAAATCTTGGACTCTAAAAATAAAATTTATTTCTTATCAGACTTTCATTTAGGTGCACCAAATTATGAAAGCAGTTTAATTAGGGAAAAAAAAATAGTTGCTTTCTTAGATTCTATAAAAAATAATACAAAAGAAATTTTTATTGTTGGTGATATGTTTGATTTTTGGTACGAGTATAAAAATGTTATACCAAAAGGGTTTGTTCGTTTACTAGGAAAGTTGGCTGAACTTTCAGATTCTGGAATCTCTATACATTTTTTTGTAGGAAATCATGATATGTGGATGAATGATTACCTTAATAAAGAATTAAATATTAATGTTTATTTTGAACCAAAAGAATTTGTAAGATTTGATAAGAAAATTTTTATTGGTCATGGTGATGGATTAGGACCTGACGACCATGGATATAAATTTCTTAAAAAAATATTTAGAAATAAAATTTGTCAATTTCTTTTTGGGTTTTTACATCCGTATATCGGTATTTCTGTTGCTAATTATTTCAGTAAAAAAAGCAGGCAAAAAACAGGAATTACAAATGAGATATTTTTAGGAGAGGATAAAGAATGGCTTGCTATTTATTGCAAAGAATTATTACAAAAAAGTTATTACGATTATTTTGTTTTTGGCCACAGGCACTTACCCTTAAAAATTAAACTTTCTGAAAAAACTTCTTATATAAATTTAGGAGATTGGATTACTAATTTTACTTATGCAGCATTTGATGGAAACAATTTTGAATTAAAAAAATGGGAAGATTAATATTTTATATATTTTGTTTAATAACTTTTTCAATTAATTCACTTGTTGCGAATGATTCAATAATTAACATAGCATTAAAAAATACTGTAAGTGGCAATTACAAAGACTTTGCAGTAGATAATTTAGGAAATTGTTATTTAATTTCATCATCAAACCAAATAAAAAAACTTAATAACAACTTTGATAGTGTTGGTGTGTTTAATGATACAAAACGATTTGGAAATATTAGCTTTTTGGATGTAACTAACCCCTTAAAAATTTTAGTTTTTTATAAAGATTTCTCTACAATAATTATTTTAGATAGATTTTTAAATATTAAAAAAATTATTGATTTACGCACAAAAAATTATAACCAAGTAAAAATTATTGCAACAAGCTACGATAACAATATTTGGCTATTTGATGAAGTTGAAAATAAGCTTAAAAAAATAGATGATTATGGAAATTTAATATTTGAATCAACTGATTTTAGAATGTTATTTGATAAAGTTTATTCACCACAATATTTAATAGATGTCAATGGAAAATTATTTTTATATAATTCTTTTAATGGCTTAAGTATTTTTGATTATTATGGTGCTTTAAAAAATAAATTTTCATTATTAAATTTAAATCAAATACAAATTATCGATGACCAATTAATAGAAATTAATAATTTTAATTTTACAATTTTCGATTTAAAAAAATTAACATCAAGCAAAAAGAGTTTTAAACCTTCAACTATATCTTCATCAAAGCATTATATTCAAAAAAACTTTTTGTATACGCTCGAAAAAAACTCTTTTCAATTGTATAACATTTATTAAATTATTTCGTTTTAAATAAAGTCGATAAGTAAATTATCGACTTATTATACATTTGCCAACTTAAATACCAAGTTTTGAACAAGCAAAAAATTTTTTTACTAATAGCTTTTATTTTAATTTTAGATCAAGCCTTAAAATTTTATGTAAAACTTCATTACTATGCTGGCGAAGAAACCAATGTTTTAGGATCTTGGTTTCGATTGCACTTTGTAGAAAATGAAGGTATGGCTTGGGGTTGGAAATTTGGTGGAGATTTAGGCAAAATAACTTTAACTATTTTTAGATTAATTGCAGTTATTTGGGGAACATTTTTATTAATAGATTTTATAAAGAAACAGCATAATAAATGGTTTGTTATTTGCGTTGCATTAATTTACGCTGGAGCTTTAGGTAATTTAATTGATAGCATGTTTTATGGAGTATTATTCGATAGTACTTATAATCCTAATAATTTTCAGAATTCTGGTGTAGTTGCAAACATGCTTACAGGTAAAGGTTATGGAAATTTTTTACAAGGCAAAGTAGTAGATATGCTTTACTTTCCTTTAATTAAAACAAATTTTCCATCTTGGTTTCCTTTTGTAGGTGGAGAAAGATTTGAATTTTTTAATCCAGTTTTTAATGTTGCTGATGCATCAATAACAACCGGTGTTTTATCTATATTAATTTTTCAGAAAAAGTTTTTTAAAAAAGCTAAACCGGTAGAAATAAAGATTGAAGAAGATAAAACTACCGTAAATCCAGTCTAGAATAAATACTGATATATTTCTTGAACTTGTGTAAACGGAACTATTTGAATTTTGTTAGATTGATTAATATAATTTTTCTTATTGTATTTGCTTAGAATTATTTTTTCGAAGCCTAATTTTTCAGCTTCTGCAATTCGTTGTTCAATTCTATTAACTGCTCTAATTTCTCCATTTAAACCCACTTCACCAACAAAGCATATTTTTTGAGGTAATGGAATATCTTCGAATGATGATAAGAGAGCACAAATAACTGCTAAGTCAATTGATGGATCTTCAACTTTAATGCCTCCTGCAATGTTTACAAAAACATCTTTAACTCCAAAATGAAATCCACCTCTTTTTTCTAATACAGCTAATAATAATTGTAATCTTCTTAAATCAAATCCACTAACAGTTCTTTGTGGAGTTCCATAAACACTTTGTGTTACTAATGCTTGCACTTCTATTAATAGAGGTCTCATTCCTTCTAAAGTTGCTGCAATTGCAGTTCCACTTAAATTATCCTCACGTTGAGTAATTAAAATTTCGCTAGGGTTAGTTACAATTTTCATTCCTTCAGCATCCATTTCATAAATTCCAATTTCACTGGTACTACCAAATCTATTTTTTAAAGTTCTTAAAATTCTATAGGCATAATGCCTATCACCTTCAAATTGTAAAACAGTATCTACCATGTGTTCTAAAATTTTTGGTCCAGCAATGCTTCCATCTTTTGTAATATGACCAATAAGAAAAACGGGTGTATTAGTTTCTTTGGCAAATCGTTGAAATTCGGATGCACATTCTTTTATCTGAGAAACACTACCCGCAGAAGATTCTATAGAATTACTTTGTAATGTTTGAATGGAATCTATAATAACTATTTCAGGTTTTATTTTTTTTATTTCTTTAAAAATACTACTAGTATTAGTTTCTGTTAATAAGTAAAAATTTTCATTTGTAATATTTAATCTATCAGCTCTAAGTTTAATTTGTTGTTCACTCTCTTCACCACTAACATATAATACAACAGAATTTTTTAGTTGCAAACCAATTTGCAAAAACAATGTGCTTTTTCCAATTCCTGGTTCACCAGCAACAAGCACCAAACTACCATGAACAATGCCACTACCAAGAACCCTGTTTAATTCTGAATCGTTTGTAATAATTCTTTTCTCATCTTTTGTTATAACTTCATTTAAAGTAATTGCTTTATTTTTTATGGAGTCTGAATTGTAATTTTTCCAATCGTTTTCTTTTATTTCTTTCTCAATAACTTCTTCAACTAATGTATTCCATTGGTTACAACTCGAACATTTGCCCAACCATTTAGCACTCATAAATCCACAGTTGCTACAAAAAAATGCTGATTTAGATTTGCTCATTAAGTAAAAATAGAAGTTTGTAAAATTTGAAATTTAATAATGTTTAAAAACATAAAAAAATTCTCAAGTAGTTTGAAATTATAAAAGTAAAAGAGCCGACAAATTGCCGACTCTTTTTACTTACTAACCCATTAAATTCCTGCACTAAATTACGATTCTACTCCATTTGGCAAAATTATTTTTTATAAACAAATAAATTATTTTTTATCAATTAATTGTAAAACAATCAAAATTAATGTTTTATGAATAAAATTGAAATTCTAATTGAGAAAAAATTAAAAAATATTAAAATTCGCTTAAAATTGTTAAAAAAAATATAAAGCAATGCAACTTTAAGTTTCTTTGTAATGTCGTTATATTATATAATCGATTATTCATCATTAAAAAAACAATATGAACAAAAAACTACTCCTCGGTTTTTGTGCAATGCTACTGTTTAGCATTACATCTCTTGCACAAACCACAGCAACTGGTAAAGTTGTTGATGAAAAAGGTGCTGCCATTTCGGGAGCAACTATTATTGAAAAAGGTACAAAAAATGGAACTACATCCGCTTCTGATGGGTCTTATTCTTTAAAAGTAAAGGCGGGTGCTATTCTTGTAATTTCTTCAGTAGGTTACAATTCAAAATCTTCTACTGCTGGTTCAGCTACTAGTACAGTTTTAAAAGTATTAGCAACAGAAATCGAAGAATTAACTGTTTCAACTGCCTTAGGTATTAAAAGAGATAAAAATACCTTACCATTTTCGGCTCAGGTAATT
>JANOVK010000138.1:0-10330 GCA_031417315.1 Chitinophagaceae bacterium
TTGCAGTGGCAAACTTTAAGAGCTGATGCACTCGATACCATGATTGATATTGCTGAAAAACAATTAAACATTACTATCAGAAAAAAGTCTGGCAGTCAACAGTCCAAGAAGTAAAAAAGACCCATCCGTTTTTTAGTTTGACACTTTTGCTATCTCAAAAAACAGATTTAGAATTATTCATACTCTTTTTAATCTTTTTAATGACCCAGTATTAGAAAAGTTAATAAATGGACAATGGGTTAAACAAATTGAGTTTGGTAGTTTTAATGGTTCAGGAGAAATTAAACATTTGCTAGACATTAATAATGATAGTTACAAGGACATTACCTATGAAAACAGATGGTTTAGAGAAATCTATTTTTATGATAGTATAAAAAACAATTTTATTGATACTGTTGGTGCTGTTATTAATGACGGTTTTTATTTGATTGACACGACAAGAAATATTTATTGTGACTTTGATCAAGGTAGAGGTTGGTGTGGTCATTTACATAGCCAACTTTATACTATTAAAAATTATACTAAAACTACCTTGTTTGACTTGGAGCTTTGTAATTGTTCAGAAAAAAGTGAATATCTAACGTTTATTACAAAAGCTTATTCTATCAAAATGCTTTGAGAGAAAACAATTATTTAAGGGCATAAGTGATAGAGATTCTTTAGTAAATATTGAAACCATCAATCTTTCTAAACCTATTAACATAGACAAAGACTATGAACCATATTATAGTTATTTTGACTATGTAAGTTTTTGGAGGAAGAACTACAAACGATTAATGGGCTACAGCCAACATTAGGTTTGGCATTATTGGGGCTCGACAGAACGCAGATGAATAGTTGTAGGCCCAAAAATTCCTCCTTGCAAATAATTTAATTTCCATTTGCCTTTGATATAATATTGAATTGAATCTAACGGCTTATTATTAAGTGATACATTTAGTGGTATATGTGTATCTTTTTAACATTGAGTAAAAAAGAAAAAAGTTGAAATGCCTGCTATAAGTAACAAGTATTTTTTAAATAATTATTCATTGATAAAATTTAAATGATTTTTAATAATACTTAAATAATTATTTTTAGTGTTGGGCTTACATCTCTTTCCAAAATTAATTGTTATTTTGAATGTCAATCTTAAAAAATATCTTTTCAACATCATGAAACTTCCATCATTAAATTATTTAATATCAAATGCTAAAGACTCTTTATTAAGATTTCCTTTAACAATTTTCTCTGCTTTAATAACAGTAATTTTTGGAATTTATTTAATTGAAAATGAGAAAATCATTACTAATATATTTCCTTATATCAATATTATTTTGTGCATGGGTATTGGTATTCCATTATTTTTTTGCGTTACTATTATTTCAAATAAAAAACAATTAAATAAAAATAGCAGCATCTTTATTAATTTATTGGCTACATTAATTTTAGTTGCAATTTTTTTTACATTACCCAATAAAGATTCTACAAAAATTAAAAGCATGCCATATATAAAATATACTATATATAACATCACTTGTCATCTTTTAGTTTCGTTTATTCCATTTGCTTTTAGTAAACAATTAAACGCTTTTTGGCAGTACAATAAAATATTATTTATACGAATTTTAACTTCATTAATTTATTCAGGTTTTATTTATGTTGGACTTATTATAGCCTTAACATCTTTGAACTTACTTTTTGATATTAAAATTCACGAAAAATTATATATGGAATTTTGGATTGCCACTATGTGTTTTTTTAACACTTGGTTTTTTGTTAGTGGAATACCAAAAAATTTTGAAGAATTAGAAAGTATTGAAGATTTCCCAAAAGGTCTTAAAATATTTGCACAATATGTTTTACTGCCCTTGCTCGGATTGTATTTACTTATACTTTACGCTTATGGAACAAAAATTTTAATTTTATGGGATTGGCCAAAAGGTATTGTTTCTTATCTAATAATTTTTGTTTCAGTATTAGGAATTCTTGCTTTTCTTTTACTTCATCCATATGGAAATCAAAAAGAAAATTCATGGATTAAAAAAGTTTCAAGAGGATATTATTTTATTTTATTTCCTCTTTTAATTATTTTGTTTATAGCAATTTTTATGAGATTAAATGATTATGGAATAACAATAAACAGATATATTATTTTAATACTTGGAATTTGGCTTACCCTAGTTTGTTTATATACTGCAATTGGAAAAACAAACATTAAATTTATACCTACATCACTAGCTTTTTTAGCAATTCTAGTATCCTTCGGTCCTTGGGGAATGTTTTCAATAAGTGAAAAATCTCAAGTAATTCGACTAAAAAATATTTTGGAACAATCGAAAATTTTGGTGGAAAATAAAATACAAAATGAAACAATTTGGATAAAAGATAGTTTACCAAAATTAAACTCAAATTCTGAATTAAAGAATGAAAAGCGTTTAACAGATTCATTACACAATGAAGTAAAATCTATACTTGACTATCTTGATGACCATCATGGATTTTCTTTACTCAATAAATGGTACAAACAGGATGTAGATTCACTTGTAACCATACTCACTAATAAAAATAAGGATTCTTATAAATATAAAGAAGCAGAAATTTATATGAAAACACTTGGGCTTAATTACGAACATTTAGATAAAGTAAATAATAAATCAAAAATAAATTATACCTCTAGTTATAATTCCATAATAAAAACTGTAACGGGTTACGATTATTTAATAAACTTTAGCAAATACAACTATAATAATGATGATAAAAATATTTGCACTTTTAATATTGATTCTGTTGATTACAATTTAATTTATACTCATACTCCAATAGTAAAATTGTTTATTGAAAATAAAAATGAAAAGATTGAATTTAAATTTAAAGATTTACTAAATAATTTAAAACAAGAATTTGGCAATCGTCCAGAATCAGTAATACCAGTTTCAAAAATGCAAGTAGTGAGTTCAAATAATAAATTCGAAATTAAAATACAATTTCATTCGATAGAAATGGAAGCAGAAACAAAAGAAATTCGATTTAATAATTTTATAGGAGAAATATTTATTAAAAAGAAAAACTAATTGTCTGAAAATAATTCTTTACATGTACAAAATATTTTCATTAGGAGATTCTGCTATTTGTATTCAATACGAGCAAGTAATTAGCCAAACTTTGCATGCCAATATTATAAACGATTATGAAAAACTTTTAACTGAAAAATTTGATTTTGTTAAAGATATTATCCCAGCGTATTGTAGTATTTCTATAATATATGATTTTGAAAAAGTAAAATTTATTTCAAAAAAAAAATCAGCTTTTTCTTTTATAAAAAATTGGGTGCTGAATTGTTTACAAAAAACAATTACACCAAAAATTATTACAAGAGAAATTAAAGAAATTCCAGTTTGTTACCACAAAACTTTTGCACTTGATACTGAAAATATTTCGGCAAATAAAAACATAAGTATTCAAGAATTAATAGAACTACATTATTCGAAAACTTATCATGTTTTTATGATTGGTTTTTTACCAGGATTTCCATACATGGGCTTGGTGGATGAAAAAATATCTTTCCCTCGATTAAATAGCCCTAGAAATTTTTTAGAAGCTGGAAGTGTTGGTATTGCTGGATTTCAAACGGGAATTTATCCATTAAATTCTCCTGGCGGGTGGAATATTATTGGAAAAACACCACTACAAATATTCAACCCAAATTTAAGTAATCCATGTTTAATTAATTCAGGAGATCAAATAAAATTTGTGCCTATTTCTTTATCAGAATTTAATCAACTAAATCAACATGAGCATTAAAATTATTAAAGCTGGTGTTTTAAGTTCTGTTCAAGATGGTGGTAGATATGGCTATCAACATTTAGGCATCAATCCATGTGGTGCTATGGATAAAGTAGCTGCAGCCATTTCAAATTTTTTAGTTGGCAACGATGCCAGTGAAGCTGTAATTGAATCGCATTTTCCAGCATCACAATTATTTTTCGAGCAAGATGCACTAGTAGCATTAACTGGTGCCGATTTTGGTGCTATGATAAACGATAAATTAATTCCCATAAATAATCCAATTTTTATCTCGAGAAATACTGTATTGCAATTTACCAAACCATTATTTGGAGCTATAAGTTATTTAGCAGTAGGTGGCGGTTTTAATTCAGAAAATTGGTTAAACAGCAATAGTACAGATATTAAAATTTTAAAAGGTGGAATTCAAAATATTTTAAAAAAGAACACAATTATTACTTTCAAAAACAAAGTGTGTTTTATTAAATTTTTACAAAATAATGATTCGCTAATTTTAAAATATTCTGTAAACTCAAAAAACTTTTACACAAAAAATAATTTCATTCGTTTTGTTGAGGGCATTGAGTATGATGTTTTAAATATTAATTCAAAACATAATTTAGAGAACCAGAATTTTTCAGTTTCCTCAAAAAATGATAGAATGGGGTATCACTTAATTGGAAAAATTTTGAACAAGGAATTTGAATTAGAAATGATTTCATCTGCAGTAACCAAAGGAACCATACAATTGTTGCCAAATGGAAAAATAATTGTATTAATGAGCGACCATCAAACAACAGGCGGCTATCCACAAATTGCCAATATAATTTCAGCAGATTTGCCAAAATTTGCTCAATTAAAATCGGGAGATAGTTTCTACTTTAAAAAAATAAATATTGAAGAAGCTGAAGAATTACACGAAAAAATATTATTAGAGCTAAAAAATATTAAAAATGCTTGCTTATTAAAATGGCAAGAAACACAAAAATCTTTTTCTTGAAAAAACACTCAATTGATATTAATGCAGATGTGGGTGAAGGCATGAAGAATGATGCACAATTAATGCAATTTATTAGTAGTGCAAACATTGCTTGTGGATATCATGCAGGCAATATCGAAATAATAAAAAAAACTATAGAATTATGTTTGCAAAATTCTGTTGCAATTGGTGCTCATCCTGGTTTTAATGATAAAATAAATTTTGGCAGAAGCGAAATAATTTTAACTAATGACGATTATTACAATTTAATTTCTGAGCAATTATATATACTTCAAAAATATTGTAAAGAAAGCAATACAATAATTCATCATGTAAAACCTCATGGGGCTTTATATAATATGGCTGCAACAAATAAACAACTATCAAATATTATTGCAAAAGCAGTTTTCGATTTTAACAAAGAACTTATTGTTTATGGCTTAAGTGGAAGTTTTTTAATATCAGAAGCCCAAAAATTAAAATTAAAAACAGCACAAGAAGTTTTTGCTGATAGAACTTATCAAAATAATGGAACACTCACTTCTCGTAAACAAAAGGATGCATTAATCACTAATGCAAACCAAGCTTTACAGCAAATTTTACAAATGATAGAAACGGAAACTGTAACAACTATTAAAAAAAAAATAATTCCAATTAATGCAGATACAATTTGTTTACATGGCGATGGTGAACATGCTATTTTATTTGCTACAGCTTTAAATAAAAAATTAAAAGAATATCACCTTGAAATTAAAACTATTTAAACAACCGTCTGCCATTTTAGGATCTGCATTTTTAATGGCAACATCGGCAATTGGACCAGGTTTTTTAACCCAAACAACTGTTTTTACTCAGCAACTTTTAGCAAGTTTTGGTTTTGTAATTATCGTTTCAACAATATTAGATATTGGAGTACAATTAAATATTTGGAGAATCCTTTCTATGAGTGGCTTACAAGCACAAGTATTATGCAATAAAATACTTCCTGGCTTGGGTTTATTTTTATCAATTTTAATCATTTTTGGAGGCTTAGCATTTAATATAGGAAATATTGCTGGCTGTGGATTAGGATTAAATGTATTAACAGGTTTTGATATTAAATATGGGGCTATTATTTCTTGCTTAATTGCATTGTTTATTTTTTTGTTAAGGGATGCTTTAATTTTTCTCGATTCGTTTACTAAAGTCTTAGGTTTATTGATGATATTGTTAACGATGTATGTTGCTATAAGTTCTCAACCACCCTTGTTAACAGCATTACAAGATTCATTTTTCCCAAAAAAAATGAATACAATAGCAATTATTACTTTAGTTGGTGGTACAGTTGGTGGCTATATAAGCTTTGCTGGTGCACACAGATTAATTGATGCAGGCTTAACTAAATCTAATAATTTAAACCAAGTAAACATAAGTGCCATTAGTGGTATAGTCATTACAGGAATTATGAGAACTGTTTTATTTTTAGCCACCTTAGGGGTTATTGTAAAAGGTATTCCACTAGATGCATTAAACCCACCAGCATCTGTGTTTAAAATAGCTGCAGGAAATTTGGGCTATAAATTTTTTGGAATAGTTATGTGGTCTGCAGCCATTACTTCTGTTGTTGGTGCAGCATATACCTCAATATCTTTTATTCGTACTGTACACCCATTTATAGAAAAAAATCAAAAATATTTTATTTCAATCTTCATTATTTTTTCAACATTATTTTTTATTGTTTTAGGCAAACCAATAAAACTTTTAATTGCTGCAGGTGCCATAAATGGTATTATTTTGCCTATTGCTTTAACCCTAATTTTAATTGGTGCACATCATAAAAAATTAATGGGCAATTATAAACATCCAACATGGTTAATTGTTTTAGGTTGGTTAATTGTAGCATTTTTATTTCTGTTGGCATTTATAACAATTAAAGAATATTTGATAAAGTTTTAAATAATATTAATTACTAAATAAAAAAAACATATGAAACTAAATAAACAACTTTTGTTTTTTATAATGCTAAGTTTTGGATTGATGTCTTGTTCGCAAAAAGAGCAAGTAGATTTGATGATTTCTAATGCAACAATTTACACTGTAGATTCCAATTTTTCTACTGCAGAAGCCATGGTGATAAAAGATGGAAAAATTATTGAAATAGGCAACAACATTGATCTTGAAGGAAAATATCAAGCAACAGAAAAAATAAATGCCGATGGGAAATTTATTTATCCAGGTTTTATAGATGCACATGCACATTTTTTGGGCTATGCAGAATCTTTAGTAAGAGCTAATTTATTTGGTACAAAAAGTTGGCAAGATGTTTTAGAAATTATGGTTGCATTTGATAAAGAACATCAAGAAGGATGGCTATTAGGCAGAGGATGGGATCAAAACAATTGGCTAACAAAAGATTTTCCTACCAACGAAAAACTCAATCAACTTTTTCCAAATCGTCCAGTAATGTTAATGAGGGTTGATGGGCATGCAGCTATTGTAAATAATAAAGCTATAGAATTAGCCAATATTAAAGCAGGAGATAAAATGATTGGTGGAGAAGTGGTAGTAAAAAATGGTAAACTCACAGGCGTTTTAATAGATAATGCAGTGGATTTGGTTACTGCAAAAATTCCTGCAACCACTAAAGAGCAATTAGAAAAAATCTTACTAAAAGCACAAGCAAATTGTTTTGCAGTAGGACTTACAACCATTGACGATTGTGGAATGAATTATAAAAATGTAGAAAAAATAAAAGCATTGCAAGAAGAACAAAAACTTAAAATGCGTTTTTACATTATGCTCAGCGACGAAAAAGAAAATTATGATTATGCAGATAAAAAAGGAATACAAAAATCAGATCTATTAAATGTTAGAAGTTTTAAAGTTTATGGTGATGGTGCTTTGGGGTCAAGAGGAGCTTGTTTATTGGAAGATTATCATGACCAAAAAGGACATAAGGGATTTTTGTTAAGCAACCCAGAACATTTTGATTCAGTTGCTCAACGTCTTTATAACAAAGGGTTTCAAATGTGTACACATGCCATTGGCGATAGTGGCAATAGAACAATACTAGATATTTATGCAAAATATTTAAAAGGCAAAAACGATTTACGTTGGAGAATAGAACATGCACAAGTTGTAAACGAAAACGATTTTAGTAAGTTTAGCCAAAACTCAATCATACCATCAATTCAACCCACACATGCAACAAGCGATATGTATTGGGCAAAAGATCGTTTAGGACCAATAAGAGAGAAAAATGCTTACGCATATAAAAAATTATTAAATCAAAATAAATGGTTGCCTTTAGGCACAGATTTTCCTGTTGAAGATATTTCAACTTTTAAAACATTTTATGCTGCAACAATTAGAAAAGATGCATTGGGTTGGCCCGAAAATGGATATCAAACAGAAAATGCATTAACCAGAAAAGAAGCTTTAAAAGGCATGACAATTTGGGCTGCAAAAGCAAATTTTGAAGAAAAAGAAAAAGGCTCAATTGAAAAAGGAAAGTTTGCAGATTTTGTTATGCTCGATAATGATTTAATGACAACATCTGAAAAAAAATTATTATTAATAAATGTGATGAGGACATATATAGGAGGAGAATTAGTTTATCAATTAAAAAAATAATTGAATATAGAAATCATTATTTCTGTAGACTTTTCTTATACAAGAGAAACTCCTTTAATATCTTTCTGTCCTTTTATTTAAAAAAAGTTGCTTGTGTAATATTCACGCCTACTTCATCTTCAAGCATATTTAATTTCAGCTGAAAGTACATCCTAACATTGCTAAAATTTGCCAATTTCTTCTTTTTTGGAAATTAAAAAAAGCTTGAAAATAAGTGTAATACATTATTGTCAAGCTTTTAAGTGGTGTGGGCCGGGTTTGAACCGGCGACACATGGATTTTCAGTCCATTGCTCTACCAACTGAGCTACCGCACCTTTTCCTTTTGGGGTTGCAAATATAATAGCTAAACTTAAACCACAAAGAATATTATAAAGTTTATTCGTAATTAAAATTCACAATTTTTTGGTGTACGTGCAAATGGAATTACATCTCTAATATTTCCCATACCTGTAACAAATTGAACCATACGTTCAAAACCCAAACCAAATCCAGCATGTGGCACAGAACCAAATCTTCTGGTATCTAAATACCAACTCATTTCATCCAAAGGAATTTGCATTTCATTCATTCTTTTTTCTAACTGTTCTAATCTTTCTTCTCTTTGGCTTCCTCCAACAATCTCTCCAATTCCTGGTGCTAAAATATCCATAGCTGCAACAGTTTCTTTTCCTGTTTCACAACCATCATTCATACGCATATAAAATGCTTTTATCTTAGCAGGATAATTAGTAACAATAACTGGTTTTTTAAAATGTTTTTCAACCAAATATCTTTCATGTTCACTTTGCATATCAATACCCCATCCTACCTCGTATTTAAATTTCTTTTTCTTGTAATGAGATGATTCTAATAAAATTTGTATGGCTTCAGTATAAGTTATTCTTTCGAATTTATTTTCTAAAACGAATTTCAATTTATCAATCAATCCTAAATCACTTCTTTCAACTTGTGGTTTTTGTTTTTCTTCTTCGGTTAAACGGGCATCTAAAAATTCTAAATCTTCCTTACAATTTTCCATTACATATTGAATCAAATACTGAATAAACTCTTCAGCTAAATTCATATTATCTTCTAAATCATTAAATGCAACTTCTGGTTCAATCATCCAAAACTCAGCAAGGTGACGTGTTGTATTAGAATTTTCTGCTCTAAAAGTTGGACCAAAAGTATACACATCAGCAAAAGCCATTGCTCCTAATTCTCCTTCTAACTGTCCACTTACAGTTAGGTTTGTACTCTTTCCAAAAAAATCTTCTTTATAATTAATCGAACTGTCCTCATTTCTCACTGCAGAACCATCCATAGGTAAAGTTGTTACTCGAAACATTTCCCCAGCACCTTCAGCATCACTAGCTGTAATAATTGGTGTATGCAAGTAAACAAATCCATTTTGATTATAGAATTGATGAACTGCAAATGCTAAAGCATGACGAATTCGAAACACAGAACCAAATGTGTTAGTTCTAAAACGCAAATGTGCTATCTCTCTTAAAAATTCTAGGCTATGTTTTTTGGGTTGAAGGGGGTATTTTTCGGCATCGCTATCTCCCAAAATTTCTAAAGATGTAGCTTTAAGTTCTATAGTTTGCCCCTTACCTAAACTTTCAATAATTTCTCCAACAACTTTTATTGATGCTCCAGTGGTAACTCTTTTAAGTATGGTATCATCAAACAGCCCTAAAGTAACAACAACTTGTAAATTATTATTAGTACTTCCATCGTTTAAAGCAATAAATTGATTGTTACGAAATGAACGAACCCATCCCATTACAATTACTTCTTTTCCTACAAAATTTTCTTTAAATAATACTTTTACTTTAGTTCTGTTGTTAAACATAATCTCAAAATGTGATTGCAAATATAGTTGTTGTAAGCCTTATGTATGTTGGATTGTATCGAAATAAAAAATCCTATTAAAATTTTAATAGGATTTAACAATATTTAATTTAGAAAAAATTAATCAGACTCAGCT
>JANOVK010000139.1:0-3373 GCA_031417315.1 Chitinophagaceae bacterium
GTTACATTAAAGTATGATACAAAATTAGATGTTATAATTTTCGATCATTTAATTAGTGAGAATAACGACCTCAATACAAAGTCTACTTTAATACCTTATGGAGATTATGAAGGATTTAAATGGATTAATGGTAAATGGAATTATACTGCTCAACCCTACGATGCTGTTGAAATTAAAACTGGCCCACAAACCTATCCAAAACCTCTTTTTGATAAATCTAGAAAGAATTAAAACAATTGATTTATTAAACAAAAATTTGCATAACTATATTTGCCTTTAAATAATTTGTACATTAATTAATAGAATTGGAATGTTTCGTACGCATACTTGTGGAGAATTAAGAATAGAAAATATAAATAAAGAAACAACACTTGCTGGTTGGGTTCAAACTATAAGAAAGTTTGGTAGTATTACGTTTGTTGATTTAAGAGATAGATATGGAATTACACAATTATTATTTGGAGAAAACTTAAATAATCAATTAGACAACTCCCCTCTTGGTCGAGAATTTGTAATTCAAATAAATGGAATAGTTACAGAAAGAAGTAACAAAAACAAAAATATTTCAACTGGAGAAATTGAGATAACTGTAGAATCATTTACAATTCTAAATAAGTCTGAAGTGCCCCCATTTACAATTCAAGATGATACTGATGGTGGTGATGATTTAAGAATGAAATATCGTTATTTAGATTTACGAAGAAATGCAATAAAACGCAATCTTGAATTGAGATATGCAGTTAGCAGAAGTACAAGAAATTATTTGCACGAGCATCATTTTATGGATATAGAAACTCCTTTTTTAATTAAATCAACTCCCGAAGGTGCAAGAGATTTTGTAGTTCCAAGCAGAATGAATGCAGGACAATTTTATGCTTTACCACAAAGCCCACAAACCTTTAAACAATTATTAATGGTAAGTGGTTATGATAGATATTATCAAATTGTAAAATGCTTTAGGGATGAGGATTTAAGAGCAGATAGACAACCAGAGTTTACACAAATAGATTGTGAAATGTGTTTTGTAGAACAAGAAGATATTTTGCAAATGTTTGAAGGATTAGTGAAAAGAATTTTTAAAGATGTTAAAGGAATTGAATACGTTGAAAAAGTAGTAAGAATGACTTGGGAAGAAGCTATGTGGCAATATGGAAATGACAAACCTGATATCAGATTTGATATGAAATTGACGAATTTAAAATTTCCATCACATACATTTCAAAACAAAAATAATATTTCATCATTAATAGATGGAGCAGATTTTAAAGTTTTTGATGAAGCTGAAACTGTTATTGCCATTGCTGTTTCGGGTTGTAGTGAGTATAGCAGAAAACAAACAGATGAGTTAACCGAATGGGTTAAACGCCCTCAAATTGGGATGAAAGGTTTAGCTTATATAAAATGCAACCTTGATGGTAGTTTTAAAAGTAGTATTGATAAATTTTATAGTGAAGAAAAACTTAAAGATATTGTCATTACTTGTAATGCAAAAGTTGGTGATTTAATTTTGATTCTTGCAGGAGCAGAAGAAAAAACAAGAAAAGCAACAAGCGATTTAAGAATGGAAATGGGGAAAAAATTAGGATTACGAAAAGAAAACGAATTTAAATTACTCTGGGTTTTAGATTTTCCGTTGTTTGAATATGAAGAAGCAGATAATCGTTGGGTAGCTCGTCATCATCCATTTACTTCTCCAAAACCATCAGATATAGAAACAATGATTAATAATAATCCTGCTATTAAAAATGCTTCTGAATATTTAAAACATCCTTATGCTAACATCAAAGCAAATGCCTATGATATGGTGTTAAATGGTAATGAAATTGGTGGTGGCTCTATTAGAATTTATCAAAAAGAATTACAACAAAAAATGTTTGAAGCATTGGGTATGAGTGAGGCTGAACAACAACATAAATTTGGTTTTTTATTAGGTGCATTTGAATATGGTGCTCCTCCACATGGTGGTATAGCATTTGGCTTTGATAGACTATGTTCGATTTTAGGAGGTAGTGAAAGTATTAGAGATTTTATTGCATTTCCAAAAAACAATAGTGGAAGAGATATAATGATAGATGCCCCTAGCACTATAGATGCAAAACAATTTGATGAATTACAAATAAAATTGGATTTGAAATAATAAATGATCAGAGTACTTTATTCTACAATTAATTTTTTAGTTAACACTTCTGTTTTTGAAATTAAATTAACAAAATAAATTCCTTTAGATAAGTTACTTACATTAATAATATTATTTCCATTTATCAAATTTTGTTTTTTAACTTCTTTACCATTTAAATCTGTTATAATAATTCTCCTATTTTCAATTAATGAATTTTCATATAAGTTAAAATAATTTTTTGTTGGGTTTGGATATAATTCAAAACTATTTTTTTCATTGTTTTGATTACTATTTCGAGCAGCCACACAAGTAACAACATTACCAGTAATAGTTCTTTTATTTGTACAACCTGAAACATTAATTGTGTAAGTTAATGTTGCTGCTCCTAATGAAACTGTAGAAGCTACTCCTGAAATTGCATTAACTATAATTCCACCAGTTGCAGTCCATGTTCCTCCTGTTGGAGTACCTACAACTGTAAAAGTTCTACCTATGCAAAATCCACCACCAGCACCAGTTTGAGGATTAATAGTTCCAGGAGCATATCCTATACTTGGAACTGCTGGAATTGGATTTACTGTTACGTTATATGTTGCAATTGCAATACAACCATTAATATTAGTATAAGTATATTGTACACTTGCAGTTCCAAAATTTGTACCAGTTAGAACTCCACTATTATTTATTGTGGCCTTATTATTTAAACTACTCCAAACTCCTCCAACTTGTGAATTTGATAAAGTAATTGTTGAACCAACACATACTGATGTTGCACCTGTAATTGCTGGAACAGAAGCAGAAACAACATTTATTACTAAACTCTGTGATTTTGAGCAATTTTGTACTGATGTAACAGTATACAAAATTTGTGAAGTGCCAACTGCAATTCCAGTAGCAATACCTGTAGAATTAATTGAAGCTACAGAAGTGTTTGTACTACTCCACACCCCTCCCACAGTTGCATTTGAATATACATTTGTTTTTCCAACACATAATGTGGCATTTCCATTAATTCCATTTACGATAGGTAGTGCATTTACTGTAATTTGTTTACTCACTCCACAACTTAAATTCTCGTTCAATGGTGCTAATGAATAAACTAAATTATAGCTAATGGTTACATTACCTGCTGCAACTCCTGTTACTAATCCATTTGCATCAACTGTTGCAATTGCAATATTACTACTGCTCCAAACTCCTCCTGCTACTGCATTTGCTAATTGTACTGTAGCTCCTGCACAAACAGTTGCTGCA
>JANOVK010000140.1:0-1695 GCA_031417315.1 Chitinophagaceae bacterium
TTTTTAAATGAAATTAATTCTAAACAACTGATAAAAGAATTAGATGATATTGCATTAAGAATTTTAAAAAATTCTTATATGAAAAAATGCAAATTAAAATATGAGCTAAAGAAAATTATTTTTAAATTTAAAAATTTCAAAAAAATAAAATTAGTTAATTGAATCAATTCAGCATTATACTACCAGTTAAAAATGGAGGCGAACATGTTAAAGAATGTGTTAGCAGTATCCTTAAACAATCGTACACAAATTTTAATTTAATTGTATTAGATAATAATAGTTGTGATGGTACTAAAGAATGGATTGAAAATTTAAAAGACGACAGAATAATTGTTCACCCATCATTAATTTCATTAACCATAGAAGAAAATTGGGCAAGAGCTTTAACTGTTGAAAAAAATGAGTTTATGACATTAATTGGGCATGATGATATTTTATACTCTGATTATTTAGTTGAAATGAATGAGCTTATTATTCATCATCCAACTGCAAGTTTATATCATGCTCACTTTAATTATATAAATAAGAATAGTGAAATAATTAGAGCATGTAAACAGATGCCAAAACAATTAAAGTTTAATGATTTTATTGAAAATTTTTTCAATAAAAAAATGGATTGTATGGGAACTGGATTTACAATGCGATCAAAAGATTATAATATAATTGGTGGTATACCAACAAGGTATCCTTTATTATTATTAGCAGATTTTGAGCTTTGGTTAAACTTAATTGAATTAGGGTATGAAATAATTTCTCCAAAAATTTGTTTTGCATTTCGAATTCACAATAGCACTACTACAAATAGTAAATTAAATGTTCATATAAAAGCATTTGAATTATTTATTGATTATCTTATTGAAAAGAAAAATAACCAAAAATATTTAAATACAATTTTACATAATATTGAAGCATTTGTTCATATTTATACAAAAGGGTTTGTTCATAGCTTAATAAAAACAGAGTTAGATAAAAGAAATTCATCAGAAAATGTAAAATTTGTTATTCTTAAAATGAAAAAATGTTTGTATAAAGTAAAACCTTTAAATCAATATAATCCTTTAAGTGATTTTTCTATTAGAGTTGCTTTATGGTTTGATAGTAATAATTTATTGCGAAAGTTATTTCTCAAATTAAAACCAATTATTAAATTAATTAGGTAATTGATTTATTTTTTCAATTTTACAATAAGTTTGGTAATTATTGGTGGAATAAATTGTTTTATAATATCACTAATACTTGCTTTTGCATCTTCTAATTTATCTTTTCTAACTTTAAATAAAGTAGAATGGTTGCCAAGTTTTTCATTTATTTCTGATTCAGGCCTACCATTACTATAATAATACATTGCAATAGATTTTCTTGACCTGTCTTCTGGGCAATTTAAAGCATCGGGATGACCATGATAAGAATTGGATGTTGTAGAAAATATGGCCATTCTATTAAAAAGTGGCAATATCTTAACTACAGCTTTTTGCATATCATTATCCCATAATTCAAAATGCCCACCATATTCTTCTAACCAATTTTTATTCAAATAAATTAATACATTTATTCTTCTATCTAAATCAGTTTTAGGATGTTTATTAAAATCAGCATGAACCCTTAATAATCCACCTTTTAATATTTGATGTAAACCTCCACCTTCCAAATCTGGATCTGGAATTAAATTTTTTATTCCAGTCAACTTCTCTAAAA
>JANOVK010000141.1:0-1557 GCA_031417315.1 Chitinophagaceae bacterium
GCTAATTAGTATTGTGTCCCCGAAATTCCCCCAAAATCTGTACCGCGATAGGAAATGACGGTTTCGCCTCCCCGTTGATAGGAGTCCATCGCTAAAATTGATAGAAAGACCTTGCGGTTCATAGTTTTTCACCTCGGCGAAAATCGCCTTCATTTAGCCTGTGAACATCCGGAATTTCAGATATCTGGGTTAGACTTGGATATTGAACGAGGCTACCTGCTTGTTTTTTCAACCACCCCAGCCGTTTCTTAATCCCCACCGTCACCGGCTCCCCCGTCATCTGCACGGTCAGGCTTTTCAGCTGGTATCCCGGCCCAAAGCTCTTTGCCAGATTATCGGGGTCAACCTGCTCAACACTTTTGGGCTCGGCCACGTTTTTGAAGCGGACAAAAGAGGGGTAATTGTCCACATCAGAAATCGCGGTCACCGCGCGCCGGCTAAGCGGCCATACCCGCCGGTCCGCTGCCACCTTGCGATAGAGCTCTTCATGCGTCTCAATCGGACCGTCCAGCTTGACATTGCTGTGCAGATACGCCGCCCAATCCACGCTGCTCTTGCTGCGCAGCAACGCAAACACCGTCTGCCCATTCGGCAAATCCTCCGTAACCGCCTCACCGCGAACCTTAAAACCCTTATTGGCTTTGTCCCATGTGACCTCAATCACGCTCGCGCCAGACTTGACGCCCTGCGGCGTATCAACCTCCATCTTCAGTTTGGCATAATAAGGCTTTTGCCACAGAAAATCCATTTCGTCAGGATTAGGCTACAGCCCGTAAGCAACGCCGCTGTGCCAAGCACCATTGCACCCATCACACTGCGAAGCGTCATCATGCAGCTATCCTTTGCGCGTCATTGTCGTTCACCCCATAAGGAATGGGATCGACCAGAAAGCTCTTCACATTTGCCCTTGCATCAACATAGCCAGCAAGCGCGCCGCCGAGGCTGTGGCCGGTGACGATCACATTGTTATAGGCAACACCATCATTGAAATCGCTGCCCGGCACAACCGCCCGGAAAAATGCACGCGCCTGTCCAAACTGGGTTTGCGCGCCAAGCGTTGGCGCGAGGAAGGTTGTCCAGCCACGGCCCAAGTCGCGGGCAAACTGGCTGGTAACAAGCTCACCCTGGCCAACATCAAAATCCGTGCCGCGATAGGAAATGATGGTTTCGCTGCCCCATTGATAGGCAGAGGCGTAGAAGCCGGTTGCCTGAGCGCTTGGTCCCAACTTTGCTTCGCTGTCGGTAGTTAAGGTCGCGTTGCCTATTTTGACTGTTGCACCGGGCGCTAATTGCGGCAAGCCTGTGATTCCAGGCGCGTAACCGCGTTGATAAGAGTCCATTGCCAGTATGGAGAGGAATACTTTGCGACTCATTGCCATCTTATCGACCTCTCAAACCCAACAATAGCACTGGGTACTTTGCGTCAAATGGACCATCTTTATTGAAATCATGGCTTTCCATCTGAACCAACCACCCCAACCTTTTCTTAATCCCCACCGTCACCGGCTCCCCCGTCATCTGCACGGTCAGGCTTTTCAGCTGGTATCCCGGCCCAAA
>JANOVK010000142.1:0-3940 GCA_031417315.1 Chitinophagaceae bacterium
CCATCAAACGCTTTAACGTTAGCTGGTAATGAAGCAGAAGTAACAATAGATCCACTTATTGAACCTGAAGTGGCAACATCAATACTTTTAATTACAGGTTTTAATTTATAGTCGCCAGCACCAGATACAACTATTGATTCATTGGCATCGAAATCAAGTAATAATTCATAAGCAACACCAGCTACTAAAGTTGCATTTACATTAATTTTTAAACCAGATTGCATTGCACTAGGTGTAGTTAAAGGATAAACAACATTATCTACTTTAACTGTGTTATTTGTTCCAAGAATTAAACGAACTTGAGAAAGTTTTCCTGCAGGTAAATCTGCAGTTGCAATAATTACATCAATTCCATTAGTTAATTTTATCAAATCGTAAATGCCAGGTTTTACATTTAAATTAACAACAGCACTACTGCTCATTATAAACTCAACACCTATAACATCTACATTAACTTGTTGATAATTTCCTGGAGCGTCAGTCATTCTTACTGTTGTTGGTGTAGTGTCAGAACTGTCTTTTTTACAGGCAGCCCAAAGTGTTGAAGCAACAAGAGTAATGATTAGAATTTTTAAGATTTTCATGATATTTTTTTTAGGAGATTTTTATTTCATTCAATATTGAATGATGATGTAAAATTGGTTTTAATAAAAGCAAAAGCATTACAGAATATTACAAATGATTTATATGATTCACACATTAGTAATTCCCGTAATGCTTTTATAATTTTTTTCTAAGTAAACAGTACAATTATTTACTCAAAATTATTTAGTAACCTTTTTAGTTAATGATGAAATTGCTTTGCCCAATTCATCCATTTCGTAGTTATATCGTTTTTTAAAGGCTGTCCAATTATCATTTCCAATTTCATTATATTCAATAATGCTTGATTTAAGTTTAGAGCTCCTTAATGTAAACTCATTAATTAAATTTTCTTGAGTTGCTCTTAATGGATTTTTTTCAAGCTGAACAATTAATTTTAATTCAGCAATTTTATTATCAAATGCATTAATTTTTACTTCTGCTTCAGTTTTAAACGAATTGTAATCTTTTAAAGAGTCCTGAATAGCTTTATATAAATCTTTTTTTGCTTCAATAACATCATCTTTTGCTTCTGCAAGATCTTCTTTTGCTTCTGTTACAATTTCAGCTTTTTTTTCTGGAGAATTATTGCAAGATAGAAGACCAGTTGTAACAATAATTGCTAGTAGAGACATTTTTAACATTGATGTTTTCATTTTTTTTGTTTTTTAGTTGTTTAATTGTGATTTGATTATTTTTTATAAAAGAAGTATTAATAATAAAATGATGATGATAATTGCACCTACAGATAAGTAAACCCCTTCAGTAGATTTTTTCATTTCTTTTTTTAGCGATTTTAATTCTGTTCTCAATTCTTTTTTCTCTGTTGAGCTTAAAGAACTTTTGTCCATGGCTTTAATTTCTTTAAGTCTGTTTAATAAAACAGTTGATCTTGTTTTTTCTGCTTCAGTAGAATTTGTAGTAGTTTTTTCGGTGTTATCTATTTTTGAAGCAAATGAACTTTGAGGCGTTGCTATTGCTAAAGAAGTAACAATACAAGCAGTAATAATTTTTTTGTACATGATGATTAATTTAATTGTTATAATAAAAAATATTATACTGTAAAATTGAAAAGAGATAGAGTAACCCTGTTATATTATAACTTTTATTTCTTATATATTTTACTGATTTATTTTTTATTAGTATGATTTAATAACTCTGTATCCATTTCTTTTTTAATATCATTCTTTATATCTTTCTTGAATAACCAGTTGGAATTTTTTTGTTTATCATCTTGTGTTGTAAATGCACTAAGTTTTGAATAATATTTTTGAATTATTTTCAATTCTTCTTCTGTCATATTTTCAACATCTATCAAAATATTATTTGCAGGAATATGAGCAGAAATCAATTCGTTTAATTTCAACTGAATGGCTAATGAATCTTTATTATGAGATTTTTGAATAACAAAAACCATTAAAAAAGTTATTGTAGAAGCAATGGTATGTATAACTAAATGCCAGTGATCTGAAAAGTTTACAAATGGACCCCAACACAACCATAAAAATAAAACAGAGAAAGCAATAATTATAGCTGCATGGCTTCCTACAGCTTTTGTAACACGAGAAGATAATTTTTCGAAAAAATGTAACTTTGAGAATTTGTTTAACGCCTCCATAATATTTGTAGTTTAGTTGTTGTAATGAATTTTATTTTAAGATTCGTCTTTTGTGGTTCGTATTAAACCAATACCAGAAATAAAGAAAATAATTCCTAAAAAGCCATATATAATTAATGTTTTTATATCTCTATTACCCCCATTTGTATTTGTAAAAACAAATGCTGCATAAATAAGGCTTACAATTCCAATAAGTGTAAGCAATGCACCAAATATTCTTTTAAGATTCATAATGTATTTTTTAATGTTTATTATTATTTAATAAAACCGTCTTAAAAATATTTTTAAGACGGTTTCAACTTTTCATAGGAGTAATTTCTTTAGTTAGGAATGATGTCAATAATCACAGATCTGTTATAAAACCTTTCCTCTGGTAATTTATTTTCGAAAGGTGCTGAACTTTCATCTTCACCAAATCCAGTTGTCTTAAACTTTGTTCCTTTTATTCCTTTTAAAGCCAACTTCATTTCTAAAATTCTTTGTGTTTCTTCTGCTCTTTTCTGAGAAAGGTTTAAGTTATAATCTTTATCTCCTAAAATATCAGTATGACCATGAATAATTATAGTAGAATTATTTGTAACTAGTGGAGTAACCACATCGTTTAAAAACTTTTCATAAGCAGCATCAGTATAAGATTTATCATAATCAAAAAGAATACTAAAACGTAAGCCTTCATTGTTAACTTGGGTATCTCTAGTTAAGTGCAAATTGCTTTCTCTAACAATTAATTTGTTAGCAGATGTTGTACCCTTCATGGTTACTTTATAATTTGCTGATTTACGATTATCAAGAATTGAATTACCAGCTATGCTTATTTCATCAGTAGTATAAGGACCAAAATTTTGTATTGAACCTTTATCATCTTTTATTTCTAAATTCCAAGATTGAAGACTTTCGTATTTTGCTGCTTGTGTTTTAAATACAATTCGATTTTCATCTGTTTTATTTTCAGTTGATACTAAACTAAGTGGTTTTAATAAAATAGGAAAATTGCTCACAATATCTACTCTTCTATCTCCATCACTTCTTAGAGATAATTCTGTAGTTGAATTTTGTTGTGTTGCTGGTATAATTGGCAAGTTTCTACCTTCAGTGTAAATTCTAGAACTATTTATTTCAAACACCTCTACCAAATACTTTTTTACAGATTCAGCTAATAATTTTCCTATATTAGGGCCTTTACCTGCTGATGAACCTATTAAAGAAATTTTAGTTGATGGATTTATTCTCATTCTATCTCCAATTATATTCAACAAATTATAATAGGCAGATAATTGTCGGTTCGATCTTCTTGATAAATTATCTGGTTCAGGTATTTGAAAAGTTCCTTTTTGAAAACTTGCTGCTTGATATTTTGATAACCTTACATATCTACTTGGAATTTCATTAGATCCTTCTTCAAAAAAAACATAATTACGCAACGGAAAACTTTCTTTAATTGTTAGTTTAGCAGAAACATTTTGTGGTGTTACAATAGAAAATAAAATGCTTCCACTATCCATAACAGGTGGTACAATAACTTGTACAATTGGGGCTAATGGTGTAATTGGTGCAGAGGGTACAACAACTTGTGAAGTTTGAGAACCTTTACCAAATTTTAATGATAAGCCTGTTCGTAAAGTTGTGATTGATAAATTTTCAATAGTTCGAGGATTTTGTTTTAAATAAGGATGATAGGAGATAAATGGTGATAAATATGCTTTATTGATACTTGTTGATGCAGAAAGTGAAATATCAATA
>JANOVK010000143.1:0-2984 GCA_031417315.1 Chitinophagaceae bacterium
TAATTTAAGTAGAGGAACTTACTTAATTAAAATATACTCATCTAACAACAGTGAAATGATTATTCAAAAATTCAACAAACAATAATTTAAAAATTACTGTTTAAAAAAAGCGATTGCAAATGCAATCGCTTTTTTTATGCAAAAAAAATTAAAATCACTTCTTAATTAAACTCGCAAATAATTATCTTGTCGAAACTAAAACTTTAATAATGTCTAGTTCATTTCAACAAAAAAATCAACACTTATTATGGCGTGCAGGATTTGGAATTGACGTAAAAAATATTAGTACAATTAATAATATTGAAACAAGTAATCTAATTAAATCACTTTTTAAAGCTTCTACTACTAAACCAGAATATTTTGATGTTGCAGATAATTCGATTAAAGGAATTTTTACGGGTATTGGAGATGCAGTTAAATTACAAGAACTTGTAAAAAATGGGATAGACACTGAAACCAAAAAAAAAATAAGACAACAATCAAAAGAAGATATAAAAAATTTAAATTTAAATTGGTTGGATGAAATGATAGAGGGAGACAACCCTTTAAGAGAAAAAATGTCATTGTTCTGGCATGGGCATTTTGCTTGTAGAAATATCAATATTTTTTTTCAACAAAAACTTTTACAAGAAATACGTATTAATGCTTTAGGCAGTTTTAAAGATTTATTAGTTGCAGTTAGCAAAAGTGCCAGCATGTTAAGTTTCTTAAATAATCAACAAAATAAAAAGAAACACCCCAACGAAAATTTTGCAAGAGAAGTTATGGAACTTTTTACTTTAGGCATAGGAAATTATACAGAGCAAGATATTAAAGAAGCTGCAAGAGCATTTACTGGATGGGGTTTCAATATACAGGGAGAATTTCAGTTTAAACAATTTCAACACGACGATGGACAAAAAATTTTTCTTGGAAAAATTGGAAATTTTAATGGAGATGATATATTAAACATTTTATTAGAACAAAAACAAACTGCAAAATTTATCACTCAAAAAATTTATAAATATTATGTAAATGATGATTTAAATTATGAACATATAAATTGGTTAAGCAATAGGTTTTATAATAACTCCTATAATATCTCATCATTATTGAAGGATATTTTTAGTAGCGATTGGTTTTATGATGAAAAAAATATTGGACAAAAAATTAAATCGCCAATTGAATTATTAGTTGGTATTAGAAAACAATTACCAATGGAATTAGAAAAGCCCGAAGTACAATTATTACTACAACGAGGTTTAGGGCAATTACTTTTTTATCCTCCTAATGTTGCAGGATGGCCAGGAGGAAAAAATTGGATAGACAGTACAACTTTAATGTTTCGATTACAAATTCCGAGATTAATTAAAACTGATGATGAATTTTCTTTTACTGCAAAATCTGATGATGATCAACAAATGGGAATGAAAGAAATGTTTTTAAAAAAAATGCAAAATAATTTAGGGAATAGATTTAAATTAAATGCAACAGTTAACTGGACTGAATATATTAATAAATTTAATGAAGTAAAAAGAGAAAATTTATTAGATGCTATTAAACTCACCACCCTTCAAACCCCATCAAACAATATTAATAATTCAGTTATTGAAAGTGTAATAGATAAAAGCGATAGAGAGTCATTTATAAAATCAGCAACTATTGCTTTTATGAGTACTCCTGAATATCAAATGTGTTAAAAAATAATTATGAATATATCTAGAAAAAAATTTTTACAATCATCTACACTAGCAACTGCAAGTTTTATGATTCCAAAGTTTTTAAAAGCTTTTGATAATAATAATATTAACAACTTACCGTCAGGCAATAAAGTTTTAGTTGTGCTTCAATTGAGTGGTGGTAATGATGGATTGAATACTATTATTCCAGTAACTAATGATGTTTATTATAAAGAAAGATCGAGAATTAGTATCGATAAAAAACAAGCCATTAGTTTAACTACAGAAGCTTCTATTCATCCTGAATTAAAAGGTTTTGCAGATATTTTTCATGATGGTGGAATGGCTGTTATTAATAGTGTTGGTTATCCTAACCCTGATAGAAGTCATTTTAGAAGTATGGACATTTGGCACTCAGCATCACAAAGCAATGAATATTTAAATTCAGGCTGGGTGGGTAGATATTTAGATGCACAATGTAATGGTTGCGATAAGCCTACACAAGCATTAGAATTTGATGATGTTTTAAGTTTAGCATTAAAGGGCAATAAAGAAAAAGGATTGGCTTTTAAAGACCCAAAAAAACTTTACAACACAAGTCAAGCACAAATTTTTAAAGATTTAAATAATAATCACCAATATAATAATCCAGAAAAACCAATTGAATATTTATATAAAACAATGGCAAATACAATAAGTAGTGCAGAATATATTTACAATCAAAGTAAAAATTATAGCAGTTCAGTTTTGTATCCCAATAATGAATTAGGAAAAAGTTTTAAAACAATTGCATCGCTTATTTTTTCAAATATAAATACAAAAGTTTACTATGTAAGTTTAGGAAGTTTTGATACACATACTAATCAGCAAAGCCAACAACAAAGGCTGTTTAAAGAAATGAACGAATCAATAACTGCATTTGTAAAAGATTTAAAACAGAATAATAAATTCGATGATGTGATGCTGATGAGTTTTAGTGAATTTGGTAGAAGAGTTTCTCAAAATGCAAGTGGAGGAACCGACCATGGCACTGCTAATAATATGTTTTTAATTGGAGGTGGATTAAAACAAAAAGGAATAATTAATGAACTACCAGATTTAACCGATTTGCAAGATGGAGATTTAAAATATAAAGTAGATTTTAAAGATGTGTATGCAACCTTATTAAAAAAATGGCTTTCTGCCGATGATAAAAAAATATTAAACCATCAATTTAATTATTTAAATTTTATTTAAATTTTTTAACAATTTTTCTTGATTAATATTTTAAACTATTAATTTAAAAAATAATCATACCAAAACAAAAATGAAAAAAATGAAAAAATT
>JANOVK010000144.1:0-2642 GCA_031417315.1 Chitinophagaceae bacterium
TAAAATCAAAAGCCGCTTCTTTACAAATATTTATAGCATCTTGTACATAGGCACTTAATGCAGTATTATCATCTCGTGTGGCTAAACTTCTCATATAAGCACGAGGATGAGAAATGGCATTCATTCTAATTCTATCTCCTAATAATGCCCCACCAGTTTTTTTCTTACTTGGGTCAACACTAATAACAGCAATGGTTTTATCAGTAAAATTGTTTAAAAACCTACGAACAATTTCATCTGTAACTGAAGATTTTCCAGCACCACCAGTTCCAGTAATTCCAAGTACAGGAATGTTTAAAGTTGAAGGTTTAAGGTTTAAGGTTTCGCCATTTTCTGCTTGTGTTATTTTTTCAGCAATTGAAATAATGTCTTTTGCTTCATCTAAGGCATTTCCATTTAGCTTTACTTTTTGCTTTTCAATTTTGACTTTTGACTTTTCTATCACATCCTCTATCATCCCTTCCAAACCCATTTGTCTGCCATCATCAGGACTATAAATTTTAGTGATACCATATTTTTCAAGTTCTTCAATTTCAGTTGGAAGAATGGTCCCACCACCGCCACCAAATATTTTAATGTGCCCACATCCATTTTCATCCAATAAATCTTTCATGTATTTAAAAAACTCTACATGACCACCTTGATATGATGTTATTGCAATTCCATGAACATCTTCTTCAATAGCAGTTTCTACAATTTCTTTTACGCTTCTATTATGACCTAAATGAATAATTTCTGCTCCTTTACTCTGCATTATTCTTCTCATAATGTTAATTGCAGCATCATGACCATCAAAAAGGCTTGCTGCAGTTACTATTCGTACTTTAAGTTGAGGACTGTAACTCATATTTTTAATTAATCTGTGCGAAATTAAGCATTTGACAATGAAAGCTATTTGTGATTATATATGTTAAAACATTTTTATTCGGCAATATATTTTGAATTTATTTTAAATTTAATTTTGTACAAAAGCTTTGTACCTTTATTTTCGCAGCCCAATTAAAAAATTGGAAAAGGATTGGGTTATTGTGTAATGGTAGCACTACAGTTTTTGGTTCTGTCTGTCTAGGTTCGAATCCTGGTAACCCAACAAAAAAAGTCTTTCAAATTTTGAGAGACTTTTTTATTTAATTAATAAGTTTAAGAATTGAATTGAATCACCAATAAATACATTAAAGTCTAATTTTTCGGTTATTCCATTTACATTGCCTTTTTCACTATGTTGCCAAAAAATCCAATCACGAGAAATATCAGGTTTTTTATCTTCGGTAAAATGTGCCACCCACAATTGGTATTTATCAAAATCTTTGCCTAAATAATTATTGTAAAAATCTACGTTCGAATAAATTATTGGTTTTACCTTATAATGGTTTTCAATTTCATTTAAACAATTTAATACTCTTTGTTTAAATATTTTTTTGTCAATTTTAAAATCATTTTCAATATCAACTACAGGAGGCAAATCGCCAGTCTCTAATTTTACATTGCTAATAAAATTTTTAGCTTGAATTTTTCCATCTTTTGTGGCAATAAAAAAATGATATGCACCTCGAGTTATTTTATTAAGTTTAGAAGATGCCCAATTTCGTTGAAACATTTTATCAATATCATTAACACCTTCAGTTGCTTTAATTAAGGCGAATTCAATTTTTATACTATCAATCTCCATATTTTTTACCGACTTCCAATAAATATAACTTTGGTATTTGCTCACATCAATTCCATGAATTTTATATTTAGTAGGAATGGCAATTCCAAATTCCTTATAATAAGTTTGTTCGCTTTTATTCTCTAATCTATATTGTATATAAATATTAATTAAAAAAAAGATTATTGCAAATACAATTAGTATTAACAATAATCTTTTAATAATTTTTTTTAGATAAACAGAAATTGACATAACATTTAAAGTTTCAAATTTCTGTATTATTTTTTGTAAAATTTACTTTCCAGGTTTTTTTCGGTCTTTTAGTTTTTGAACTTGATCTGGTGTAAGCACTGTTTTCATTGTTTCTTTTTGTTTTTCTTTCAGTGTTTTTCTTTTCTCTCTTTTTTCTTCTTTAGTTAATGCAACATTATCTTTTACAGGTTTAATTTCTGTGTGCATCGCTTTACGATTAGTTTTTAAAATTGTTTGTTGGTCGTCAGTTAAGTTTAATTCTGATTTTATTTTTTCTCCTCTGTCTTTTCTTTTATTTTTTATTTCCTCTTTTTTTATTTCTTTCGATTCTTTAATTTTATTTTGTTGTTCAACAGATAATACAGCTTGTGTTTCAGACTTTCTATCATCTTGTAATTTTTTCATTTTTTCTTTAAAGTCGCCACGGGTTATATTATCATCACTTTTTAAATCCTTCATTTTAATCTTGTAATCTTGGTTTATTGATTTCATTTTCGATTTTTGCTCTGTAGTCAGATTTAAATCTTTAACTACCGCTTTTCTGTGTTGTTTAATTACAGTTCTTTTATTTTCATTACTTCTTTTTTCTTGTGCTGTAACTGAAGTTAGTATAATAAAACAACTAGTAAGAACGATTAATAATTTTATTTAAATTTTTTAACAATTTTTCTTGATTAATATTTTAAACTATTAATTTAAAAAATAATCATACCAAAACAAAAATGAAAAAAATGAAAAAATT
>JANOVK010000145.1:0-1671 GCA_031417315.1 Chitinophagaceae bacterium
CTTTCAACGCCCATTAATTCAAGAAATTATTCAAACTGAATTTATTAATATCGTGGTTTTTGACCAGCAATTCGCTAAGTATTGCTAATCAATCATTTACAAATAAAGAATAAAAAGATTTAATAATTTAGAGATAAAACACCTATAATTGGAGTAAAAAAGAACATTTACCATGATAATAGATGAATTATTGACGGATTTACAAACGAAATTTAAAGCTATTCCAGATGGACGAGCGATTAATGTTAAGTTAGAACTGCCCAATATATTGATGGGCGGCTTTGCCCTATTTTCACTAAAAGATAGTTCATTATTAGAATACGTAAATCGGTTTAAAGAACGAAAAAAAAACTTAAAAACAGTATATGGGATAACACAATGTCCCTCGGATACAGCGATGCGAGAAATACTAGATGATGTAGCCCCTGCCAATTTGCAAAATATAGCGGGTGAATATATTACCATTTTAAGCGATGAGGGTTATTTATCGCCTTATGAGCTTACAGGTGACCATTTATTGAATCATTTATATATACCCATAGATGGGGTTCAATATTTTGAATCAAAAAACCTAAGTTGTTCGTGTTGTTTGACAAAGAACCATAAAAATGGCACTTGTACTTATCATCATAATGCCTTAACAGCGGTAATCGTACATCCAGATATATCAGAAGTTTTAGTGGTTGCGAGTGAAGAAATAAAAAAACAAGATGGTGAAAAGAAAAATGACCATGAATTATGTGCCGCTATCCGCTTAGTGCCTTTAATTCGTAAGGGTATCAAAGACCGTAAAGCAATTTTAGGCGGTGATAGCTTATTTGCAAATGCGCCTTTTATCAGATTAGCACAAAGCCATGGGTTTAATTTTTTATTGCGCATAAAAGAAGGCTATCAAGGCTATCCATTTATACAATTCAATAAATTAGTAGCTGATAAAAGAGTCAATGTTGTTGAAGGCAAGAATAAAACACATATTTATCGGCATGAATTCGCCAATGATTTGATACTCAATGGCGATAATCAAGATATTAAAGTAAATTTTGTGAGGCTTATTGAACAAAATATTAAAACAGGCGAAATCACAACTTTTGACTGGATTACGGATATAAAACTCTCTCTTGGAAACATAATGAATGTAGCAAAAACGGGTCGAGCCCGTTGGAAAATAGAAAATGAAACTTTTAATACCTTAAAAAATCAAGGCTATCATTATGAACACAATTTTGGGCATGGAAAAAAGTATTTAGCTCAAAACTTTGCTCAATTAATGCTTCTGGCTTTCTTATTTGACCAAATTCAGCACATTCTTGACCCTCTTTTTAGAAAAGCTCTGATTATTTGTAAATCTAAAAAAGTTCTTTGGGCAAGAGTACGTGAAATATTTAATTTAATACCTGTTTTAAACATGGAAAGTATTTATAAATTAATCGCTAAATTACTAAAATTAAATGTTGAGTTATCTATTTGAAATAGTCAAGATTTTGCGTAATTTATAACCCCGTCGCTATAAATTTGCTTTTAATATTATACATAACTCGTTGATTTTATAAACTTAGCGAATTGCTGGCTTTCATATTGTTTTAGAACAATAAAAATAATTATAAAAAAGTATTATTCAATAAAATAAACAAATTAAATCATGGTTTTCATTCTCTGGATAGTTTTTAGCTT
>JANOVK010000146.1:0-3020 GCA_031417315.1 Chitinophagaceae bacterium
CCTAAACCAGTTACGCTTATAGATTCTTCAATTTTATATTTGTATTTATAAGCTCCACTTATTATTGCTACAGAAAAAATAATTGACAAGCCAACAATTAATGCGAAAAGATTTTTATTCATAAATATTAATTAAAAATGTTTATTAAATTATAGTCCAACTATTTCAAATTCTGTTCTTCTGTTTTTAGCTCTTCCTTCTTCAGTTTTATTTTCATCAATTGGCTGACTAGCTCCAAATCCTTTATAAGAAAGGCGTGTAGCATAAATGCCACTTTTAAATAAATATTCTGCAACAGCTTTTGCTCTACTTGTTGATAGTTTTAAATTATCGTCATCCTTTCCTACATTATCAGTATGTCCTTTAATTTGTAATTTTAATGTTGTATTCTCATTTAACACTTGTACCAACTTATCTAACTCAACTAAACTTATTGGCAATAGCTTAAACGAATTGCTTTCGAAATGAACATTTTTAAATGTTACCGAAGCATTTAACTTTAAAGGTTGTAATGCAATATCCATTAAATAAACACTATCAGATTTTTGCATATTCATATCAAACAAATTACTATAATACAAATAACCTTTTCGGTTTACAATAAATGTATAATTTTTTCCAACGGGCAATGGAATAAAGTATTTACCAATTTCATCTGCAGTAATTTTCATCAATATTTTATTCGATGCATTATCAATTAATTCAACAGAACTTGGTAATCCTTTTTTTGTTACTGCATCAAAAACAGATCCTTTAATAAACAGCGTTTTAAATGGTCGAATATCTTCTCTCAATTCAAATTTATAAATATCTAAACCACCTCTACTGTCAGCCCTATCACTTGCATAGTAGGCTGTTAAACCATCAGACGAAATTGTTATGCTGCCTTCATCTTCAATTGTATTTATTGGATACCCCAAATTTTCTGGTTGGCTCCAAGTATCTAATGAAGTTTTTCTTGAAATAAACAAATCAGTTTTTCCATAACCTGACCATCCATCAGATGTGAAATAAAGTGTTTGGTTATCTGCATGAATATAAGGATACAAATCGTTGCCAATTGTATTTATTGATGGGCCCATATTTACTGCTTCACCCCATCTTCCATTCGATAAACGATTACTTATATATAAATCTCTTCCTCCTAATCCACCTGGTCTATCACTACTAAAATAAATTGTTCTGCCATCAGGACTAATGCTGGGTGCACTTTCCCAATAAGGAGTATTAATATTTTCTCCTAAATTTTCTGGCTCACTCCATCCATCAGGTGTAATATAAGAAATATATAAATCGTAATTACCCAAACCTAAACCCATAAAATCTCCTGCAAAAATTAACCATTCGCCATCTGTAGAAACGGTTGCAGCACCTTTTAATGCTTGATTATTGATGCTGCCTTCTATTATTTCTGCATAAGAAAAATGATTATTTTTAAAATTAGATTTTACAAAGTTTTCACCATTATTACTCATTCGTGTAAAAACTAATAAACTATCGCTAATACTTAGTGTTGGATAATATTCTGAGCGAACTGTATTTATACTATCTCCTAAATTAATTGGCTCGAAATTATAATTATTTAAATGTGTTTTTTTATACTCAATTGCAAATTCATATTTAGCTTTTCTATACAAACCACTTCTTAAACTTTTTTCGTTTAAATTAGAAATTAATAAAAATTTATTGATTTGTTCAAGGGCTTCATCAAACAATCCATCGCCTGCTAAATTGATGGATAATGGCAACCGATAATAGTAAGTATAAACACTATCTATACTTATTGCTTTTTTGTAATTTAATACAGATTGAGCATATTTTTTTTGCTCACCATAAGCACCGCCTAAAGATAAATAAGCATCCACAAAATTGCTATCTATTGTAATTACTTTGTACAAATTTTCAATGGCATCGTTTAAAAATCCATCAGCAATTTGTGCCATGGCTTTACCATATAATTTGGCAGCTTTTGGATGAACATTTTGTAGATTATAAGTTTGAGCCTTACAAGAAATAAAATTGAATGAGAAAAATAGAAAAGATATCAATACAAATATTCTCATTAAAAATTTTATGCTAAGTTGAATTAATTTAGATAAACTAAAAGTTAAATTAATAGATAAATTTATGGAACATTAATGTATTTATGAATTTGCAAACTCAAAGTCCATTTAGGATTACTTTTTATATAATCTATTATTGATGGAGTAATAGTTGCTGATTTATCCCACTCTGGTTGTAGATATAATTTACAATTTTTGTTCACTAAACTCGCATACTTTTCTGCCCAATCGAAATCTGATTTATTAAAAATTATAATTTTTAATTCGTGAGCTAAAGGTAAAATTTCTGATAATGGTTCTTTAAATTTTTTTGGCGAAAGACAAATCCAATCCCAACTTCCACTAAATGCAGACGAGCCAGAAGTTTCAATATTTGTTTCGAAACCTAAGGCTTGTAATTGTTCTGTTAATTCATTTAAATTATGCATTAAAGGTTCGCCGCCAGTGATAACGATAATTGGTTTGCTGTTGGATGTTGGATGTTCGATGTTCGATGTTTGATGTTTCTCGTTTATTGTTTCTTGTTTTTGGTTTTTACTTTTGACTTTTGACTTTTCTTCATCAACTTCTAACTTAAGTTTATCTATAATTTCTTCAACACTAAATTTTGGATGAGCATCCGCATCCCAACTTTCTTTAACATCACACCAAACACAACCTACATCGCAACCTCCTAAACGAATAAAGTATGCTGCCCTGCCTTTATGAAATCCTTCTCCTTGTAAAGTGTAAAATGATTCCATTACTGGAAGTGTAGTTATATGTTCAGCCAATAAACTCAAAATAAAAAAATTAATAATTAAGCATTTACAATTTAATATTATTCAAATATGCAAGCATTGTATTTTTTAATAAGCCTGCCACCGTCATTAAACCTACACCACCAGGCACAGGAGAAATAGCTGAAGCAATTGTTGCCACATCATCAAAATCTACATCGCCTTTAATTCTAAATCC
>JANOVK010000147.1:0-9965 GCA_031417315.1 Chitinophagaceae bacterium
ATAATAGGCAGACCAAAATCTGCGACTTTCAGAACTGGAGATGTTGTGGGTATTGATACTTTAGTAAAAGTTGCAAAAGGTGTTGCAGATAATTGTAAAACAGATGAAGCTATTTCTATTTTCAATATTCCTTCTTGGTTAGAAAAAGTAGTGGAGAATAATTGGTTAGGAGATAAATCAGGGCAAGGATTTTTCAAGAAAATAAAATCAGATACGGGTAAAGAAATTCTCACTTTGGATTTGAAAACGATGGAGTATCAAACTCGCAAAAAACCAAAATTTGCAACTATTGAAACTGCTAAACCTATTGAGGATTTAAAAACAAGAATCAAAGCTTTAAGCTCTGGAAAAGATAAAGCTGGAGAATTTTATCGTGCATTTCATCATTCATTATTCTCATATATTTCTTTTCGTATTCCTGAAATTAGTGATGAAATTTATAGAGTAGATGATGCCATGATGGCTGGCTTTGGTTGGGAAATTGGAGCTTTTGAAACTTGGGATGTTTTGGGCGTTGCTAAAACTGTTGAAGCTATGAAAGCCAATGGAATTAAAGTAGCAACTTGGATTGATGAAATGTTAGCAAAAGGATTTTCATCTTTTTACAAAGTAGAAAATGGTAAGAAAATGTATTATGATGTTGCAACAAAATCTTACAAAACATTACCTGGAGCAGAAGCCTTTTTAGTATTAAAAAATAATGCAGATAAAACCGTTTGGAAAAATTCAGCTTGTACTTTATACGATATTGGTGATGGTGTTGCAGGATTAGAATGGAACACTAAAATGAATACTATTGGTGGAGAAGTTTTAGAAGCAATGAATAAATCCATTTCGATTGCTGAAGAAAAATTTAAAGGATTGGTAATTGCAAATGAAGGTGCCAATTTTAGTGCAGGGGCAAATGTTGGAATGATTTTTATGTTTGCAATTGAACAAGAATATGATGAATTAGATGTGGCCATTAGAATGTTTCAAAATACTATGATGCGTTGTAGATATTCTTCTGTACCTGTTGTAACTGCACCACATGGCTTAACCCTTGGGGGTGGTTGTGAAATGAATTTACATGCAGATAAAATTTGTGCTGCTGCAGAAACTTATATTGGTTTAGTAGAACTTGGAGTTGGCTTAATTCCTGGTGGTGGTGGAACAAAAGAATTTGTTTTAAGAGCAAGTGATGATTTACATAATGATGAACCAGAAACCAATACTTTGAAAGATAGATTTTTTGCAATTGCTACTGCAAAGGTTGCTACATCTGCATTTGAAGCATATGAATTGGGTATTTTAAGAAAAGGAATTGATGAAGTGGTAATGAATCAATCAAGAAGAATTGCAGAAGCCAAAAAATCTGTTATTGAAATTTATGATGAAGGTTATACTATGCCTCAACAAAGAACAGACATTCAAGTTTTAGGAAGAAGTGCATTAGGTGCTTTATATGCAGGAATCAATGGAATGTGGAGAGGAAAATATGCCACTGATCACGATGCATTGGTGGCAAAAAAATTAGCTTATGTAATGTGTGGTGGAGATTTAAGCGAAGCACAAAATGTTAGTGAACAATATTTATTAGATTTAGAAAGAGAAGCATTTTTATCACTCTGTGGTGAAAAGAAAACTTTAGAACGAATTCAAAGTGTATTAAAGACAGGTAAGCCACTTAGAAATTAAGAATGATGAATTTTGAATTAAGAATTACGTCTTTTCGAGTGAGGAACGAACGAGAAATCTGTTGAAAAAAAAATAAAGATTTCTCAGCACGAACTTCGAAATGATCGAAAATTAATTGAGAAAAAAAATGAATTGTCCTTAATGAATTGTCTTTGCGAGGCACGAAGCAATCTTTTTTGAAATATTTTTTTTAGACTACTTCGTTCCTCGCAGTGACTTTAAAGGTTTATTTATTTCCACCAATTATTATAGGATTTTTATCATTACCCATAATTATCACTTTTGAATTTGGAGAAAGTGCAATTTCTTTTAAAGCTTTGATTTGTTCGTATTGTAATTGATTACTGGTTAAACCTGTATTAATAATTCTTTGATAATCGGCAATACCTTGTGCTTCTACTCTTTTTCTTTCGGCTTCTTGTTTTTCTTTAGATAAAACAAAAGTCATTTTTTGTGCATCTTGTTCTGCTTTTATTTTTTCTTCAATAGATCTTTTTACTGTTTCGGGTAAAGTAATATTTCTTACTAATAATTGTTCTAAAACAAGACCTCTTGTTTTAAAATCGTTTTCAATAGTTTTAAAAATTCTGGTTTGAAATTCATCTCTTTTTTTGCTATATAAATCAATGGCATTATAAAATACTGCATTGTCTCTAATTCTTGTTCTGGTTATTGGACGAACAATTTTATCTCTATAATCCACCCCAATTTCTCTAACAATTTTTGTTGCATCGCCCGGAATGATTCTATATAAAACAGATAAATCTATAATCACTTCTAATCCATCTTCAGTTAAAACTCTTATGGCATCATCACCAGATTTATCACCTTCATCATGTACACCACTCATGGTATAGTTTTGAGTTTTAGTATCAAAACGAACGATATCCACTAATGGGTTCACTAAATTTAAACCACTAGTAACAATATCTGTTTGAACTTTACCAAAAAGTGTTTTTACTCCAACTTGTCCTGCATTAATTTGTACAACTGATGAATATAAAAAGCCCAAAACAACAAAACATACACCAACAACTTTTAATACACTTCCAATTTTTGGAAGTGGATCTTTTAAATTTCTTAATGCAAATGAAACTGCAAAAATTATTAAACCTAATATAATTAATACCATAAAATATTATTAAAGTGTAAATGTAAATAAATACCCCCTGAAATTAATAATAAAAAAACCGAAGCAATTGCCTCGGTTTATTTATTATCGTATTATTTTTAAACTATCTAATTCTTCAATGGTTATTTGTGGTAAACCACCTCCTTTGCCTTGTTTTATTTTTTCTGCAACTAAATCTGCAACTTTTTGTGCTTGTTCTTTTGTTGTAAAATGTTTAAAACCTTCTTCGGCTGGTATCATTTTTTGACTGATAAATAATTCTCCATCTTTATAAATCTCGTAACCCCAACCCTTTTCTACTTTAATTGTTTTAACGTCTACTTTAATTGTTTTAACTTCTAAACTATTATTAGGCAACAAATATTTTTTATAAATAAAAAATACAATTGCTAATAATAGCAATAGGTAAGCCCAATTTTTTTTAATCATTTGCATTGTAAGTATCGTTAGGTTTAAACTCATCTAAATTATCAAAATAAAATGTAGAGTTTCTACCTAAAGTAACATATCCTTTTCCTTTTACAGCAAAGCCTACAGCAGCATTTCTTTCACTTCTTTCGTAACTAGTTTTTAATGTCCAAAGATCAGTAGCAAAATCATATTCCCAAGTTGGTTTAATATTAAAACCATTTTCTCCCGTTGCAATATAGCCTTTACTACCAATTACAAATCCTACAGCATTGGTTCTAACAATTGAAGTATAAGCATCGTCAAAAGTTTCACTGGTTAAATTTGCAATATCTCTTTTTTTAGTCCAAGTACTTGTTCCAGGGTCATACATAGCAACTTCAGTTACAACAGAACCATTGTTGGTTCCAGAAACAATATAAGCTTTATCGTTATGCACTAATGCAATGGCACCAGTTCTTTTATCAGATGTATTCATACTAGGTTTAGTTGTCCAAGCATCTGTTCCAGGATTATATTCCCATAAATCTTTTGTGTGCGTTCCTGTATATCCACTACATACATATCCTTTACCTAAAATGCCAAAACCAACAGCACCATAACGTGCACCACTACCTGCACTTCCATTTATAGGGTCTGGTAAATTTGCTTTTTGAGCCCAAGTATTTGTTAAAGGATTAAATTCCCAATTATCTTGTAATCTATTTATACCATCGTATCCAGTAGTAATATATCCTTTACCAGCAGCAGCAAATGCAACAGCAGAATTTCTTTTACCTGCACCAATTGGCATTAAAGCTCTTTGGCTCCAAGAATCTGTAGTTGGGTCGTAAGACCAAAAATCATTAAATCTAACTATTCCGTCAAAGCCAGTACCAACATAGGCTGTATCTCCAATAACAAAACTTACAGCACCTGCTATGCCATTACCATCAAACGCAGAACGTTTTACCCAATTTCCTAATACACTTGTTTCTGGTGTGGTACCTGTTGGCGTACATGCAAAACCAATTAAAGTAAAACTAGTAGCAATAATTACTAAATTTTTTAAACGATTCATTGTTAATTTTTTTCTTTGAATTTATTTTATTTTCCCACTCCTATTGTGGATGAGTTTCGAAATATAAAGACCGCAAAAATAGTAGTGTGCTGCTTATAAGAAGTTAAAACTTTTATAAAATAGAAAAGCGTTTTATATGCCATTACCTAACTTGTATATTTGCTGCCCATTACTTAATAGTGTATTGAATTTATTATATGAATAGAAAATTCACATTTTTATTTTCGTTTGTTTTTTTAATTGGAGTAGTACTTTTTAATTCTTCTTGTAAAAAAGCAGACATAAATTTTGGCGAAGAGTTTTTAGATAATAATATAGCTCAAATTTTTAAAACAGATTCTTTTGCAGCAAACTTGTCTACAGTTTATGTAGATTCTTTTATTACATCTTCAAAAGGCACAGCATTAATTGGTGCATATGCTGATCCTTTATTCGGGCGAATAACTACTCAAACTTATTTCGAACTTATACCACCACTTTATGTAGATGCATATACAGGTACCAGTTTCGATTCTATCACTTTAATACTAAAACCCAATTTTAATTATTATGGAGATAGTACAATTCCTGTAAATATTACCATACACGAGTTAGCCGATTCTATTTATTTAAAAGAAAATAGTTTTTATTTTTTTAACACTTCAAAATTTAATGTAAAGTCAATACCATTATTTAGCAACGATTTTAAAATTCGACCATTAGCAAATAATGAAATTAGTATTAGATTGCCCGATGCTATGGGAATTGATTATTTAAACAAATTAAAAAATCAATCAGATAATACACTTAAAACTGCAGCTTCATTTTTAGCTTACTTCAGAGGATTTAGAATTAGCACCAATAATACCTCTAATATGATTTTTGGTTGTAGTGATAACATTGTTATGAGACTACATTACAAAAAACCAAATATTATAACTGAGGAAAAATATGTTGATTTTACATTGGCAAATAGATCGCATCAATTTAATAATATTAGTATAGTAAGAACGGGGGCTATACAAAATATAAGTTCTACCAACAACGAAATTCATTCGTCATTAACTAACAATGCAGCCTACACACAATCTGCAACAGGTAGTATGATAAAAATGAGTTTTCCAACTTTAAGAGATATTCAAAAATTACCCAATTTTGCAAAAATTTTAAAAGCCACATTAATTATTAAACCTATAAAAGGCAGCTATAACACAACCTATTTTTTACCACCATTGTTAAGATTATCTACTACAAATGCAAATAATAAAATAATAGAAGATTTAGCTTATGTAACTTCAACAGGTAATGTGGGTGTTCAATATGGTGCTTTGCAAACTGATTTTTTTTTAAATGAAAATACACAATATCACTACGATTTAACTCAGTATGTAAAACATATTTTAGAAACACCATCTGTATTAACTAGCGATGGTTTATTGTTATCTCCACCATCACCCAATTTCGAAAACCAATTTGCAAGAGTTATTATTGGCAATTCCAAAAATATTTTGGGCAAAATTCAATTACAGATTTATTACGCCGCAGTAAAATAAAATTTAAATGAAGAAACTCATCTTTGCTTTTTTAATATGTTTTATTTTGGGCAAAAGTTTTGCTCAAAACACAAGTTCACCCTACTCTATTTTAGGATTGGGAGATATTGAAAAAAGTTATTTCGATAGAACTTCTGGCTTGGGTCATGCTGGTGTTGCTTTGTACAGCGATAAGAATTTTTTTGTTGGAAATCCTGCATCTTTTTCTTTTTTGCAAAACCCAGGATATTCTAATCCGTTTTATTTCGAATTAACTGCACGTTATAAAAACATAAATTATTCTGGTAATGCTATTTCAAGCAGTACTAACAACCAAAGCAACGATTTGCAATTTAAAAGAATTTCCTTTGCAATTAAACCAAAAGCAAAATGGGGCTTAGGTTTTGGAATGATGCCTTATAGTAATGCCAACTATTCGTTTACTGGAGTAAAAAAAATACAGGGCGATAATTTTTCGGTAAACGCTAATTACATAGGGTCGGGAAGTTCTAATTTAGTGTATTTAACAAATAGCTACGCTGTTTCAAAAAATTTAAGTATTGGATTGCAAACTTCAATTTTATTTGGGCAATTTAACGATAACGAATTAGTGTTTAGTGGCATTACTGATAGCGTACTATCTACAGAAAGAAATATTTATTTAGCACAGCCATTATTTAAAGGTGGCATTTTGTATAAGTTGAATTTAAATAAAGATTGGGGTTTTTCTTTTGGAGCAACTGGGTCTTTAAAAACCAACATCAATGCTAACTATAATTTAGTGGTAAAAGATGGTTCTACTATTTTAAAATCTGTTGATGAAAGAAGAAATAATTATACTGCTTTGCCTTTAATGGGAACTATTGGTTTTGCAGCAACACTTAAAAGACAATATACTTTTGTTTTAGATTTCACAAGACAAAATTGGAGCAGCTTAAATTTTAGAGGAAATAATTATGCTTTAGTTAATAGCAATAGAATAAGTGGAGGATTTCAGTTTGTAAATTATATTTCTGTAAGAGAAAAAGGCGTTACAATTAATTACGAAAAAAGTTTTTATCAGGTAGGGTTCTTTCAAAATAATTCTTATTTAAATATTTATGGGCAGCAATTAAAAGAATGGGGAGTAACATTTGGTGCAGGTACACAATTGGCAAGAAGTGGTTTGGGTGTACAGGGTACAGTAGAAATTGGTAGTAGAGGCACCACCAATAATAATTTAATAAAAGAAAATATTACACAAATTGGTTTAACAATAACGTATAGAGATTTTTGGTACACTAAAAAAATTAAGAAATATAATTAAAAATTAAAACCTTTTAATTCTCTAAAATGACCATTTAATTTTATTATACTTTTTAAATTTTCTACACCGTTTAATGTAATTAAAGTTTTTACTAAATGTCTTTTAATAAATTCTAATCGTTGGTTTTCTTGTAATATTTCTAAAAGTTCATATTCTTCTTTAATCGAAAATCCAACATGATGAGCAATATCGTAACTACATAAACAATCATCTGCTTTTTTAAAATCTTTGCTTACTATTAAAAGTTCATGTAATAGTCTAACATCAGTTAATACTTTACTCATTAATTTATAGTTAATGTATTCAGCATTATCGGGGTAATTTACAATTGCACCATTATATAATTTATCGGGTATGGTTTTTATTAATTCTAATACCACAAACACTCTTGAACCCTTTGTTGTAATATCCATTTTGCCATTGTCGTAAATTTTTACAACTTCCTCAATCTCTACTAAAGTTCCAAAATCACTAATTTTTTCGTCAATAACTGTAATAATTCCAAAAGATTTTTTGTAAGCAAAACAATCGTTTACTAATTGTATATATCGTGGTTCGAAAATGTGAAGATTTAATTTTTCGTTTGGATAAACTATAATATTTAATGGGAAAATCGGAATAAAATTTGTCATAAAACAAATTTAAATAATCGATACGTAAGTTTATTGTTTGAATTAAATTTACTCTCTTTCCGGAGGGGGATTTTTTTTATTTGGAGAAAAAAACCGACCAAGCTCGTTTGTAAGATTTTTGTAAGCTTCTAACTGATTGGGTTTGCAAAGATTTTTTATTTCAACAAAATGATGATAGTGTATTAACTCAATTTGTTTTTGCAATTTGTTTAAATAATTTATTAACGAATCTTTGCCTTCGAAAGTTTTATTATTTAAAGTTTGATAAAGATTGTGTTTAGAAAGTTTAATACTGTCGTCTAAAAGTTTTACAGATGCTTTGTGCTTTTCAATTAGTTTAAAATATTCTGCAATTTGAGCTTCATCAAAATTTAAAATTTTTATTATCATATACTTTGGTTCATCTTGCCTCAGTGGAGGCTTGCCTTCATTATGATGAGGTGGTTTCATTATAACTAAAAATGTAATAATTCCTATGTTTATAATTAGTAAACCAATTACAGCAATGCTTAATAATTTTATTTTACTCATGATATAATTCGTTTGTTGTAGTTAAATTCAATGTTGTAAAAACTTCTTCAAATTCTGTATTTTTTATTTCATTGGTGGTTGATTTAAATAATATTGAAATATTTAGTGTTAATATAAAAATTGAAGTAATTGCAAACACTAAATTCCATTTTACTGGAGCAATTATTTTGCTAATACTATTAATTTGATCATTAATTCTAGTTATTAAAAAAGGGGGAGCATCTACTTTTTTAATTTGGCTGAGCATATTTAATTTATTATCAATATCCATAACTTACAATTTAATTTATACGAGTGATTCACTTAAATCCTTCGTTCTGGGTTAATTTATTTTGTATATTTTGTTTGGCTCGTTGTAGTAACGACTCAATTGCTTTAACACTTGTATTCATTATTTCAGCAACCTCGCTTTGAGATCTATCTTCAATTTTGCTTAAAATAATAGCTGTTTTTTGTTTTTCGGGTAATGTCTGAATTATTTTAAATAAGTTTTCTAAAGCTTCTTTATTTTCTGTTATTAATCCAGGGTGATTAATAGTTGTTGCTACTATTATGGGTTCATTTGTTTCTACATTAAATATTGAACTAATATAACGTAATCTTTTTTTTGTTTTTTTAGCTTTAATAAAATCGAGACTGGTATTTATTGTAATTCTATAAATCCAAGTTTTTATTGAGGCTTTATTTGGATTGAATTTGTAATAATTTTCGTAAACCTTTACAAAAACTTCTTGAGAAATATCTTGTGCATCTTCGGTGTTTAATACGTAATTAAGACACAAATTATACACAAGATTTTTATGCTCGTTGTAAATTAATTCAAACTTTAATTTATCAATCATCTATTTAATCTAAAAATATTTTTAATAAGTTTAATTTAATGGATCATTATTTTATAAAAGCAATTTTTGCAATTTTACACTTAACAAAATTTATTTAAATAAAAAATTTGCAATTATTTTTAATCATAAGAAAAACTAACTTCACAAAAAAATTATTGTCATGAGAAATTTTATAACTACCCTTTTATGCTTAATAACCATTTTTGGACTTGCACAAAAAAAAGATAAGCCAGTTGTAACGCCAATTAAAGAAGCAGAAAGTTTTACCAAGGAATTAAAATTTAGATTAATTGGTCCGTTTAGAGGTGGGAGAAGTGCTGCAGTAACGGGCAGTTATAAAAATAAAAATGTTTTTTATTTTGGTGCAACCGGTGGAGGGGTTTGGAAAACATTAGACGGTGGAAGTAATTGGAAAAATATTTCTGATGGATTTTTTGGAAGTTCAATTGGTGCTGTTGCCATTGCTCCATCTGATGAATCTATTATTTATGTTGGCGAGGGAGAAAACTCTATGCGTGGTAATGTTAGTGAAGGTTTAGGTGGTGTTTGGCGTAGTGATAATGGTGGAAAAACTTGGCGTAATTTAGGATTAAAAGATGGAAGGCATATTATTCGATTAATTATTCATCCAAAAAACCCTGACATAGTTTGGGCAGCAGTAATGGGGCATTTGTTTGGTCCAAATTTAGAACGTGGCATTTTTAAAACGATTGATGGAGGCAAAAATTGGAAAAAAGTTTTATTTGTAAACGACCAAACTGGTGTTTCAGATTTAGTAATGGAACCAGGAAATACTGATGTATTATATGCAGGAACTTGGAGGGTAATTCGAACTCCTTATAGTTTAGAAAGTGGTGGAGAAGGTT
>JANOVK010000148.1:0-4530 GCA_031417315.1 Chitinophagaceae bacterium
TAAATTTAAAGTAGTTAAACTATCGCAGCCAACAGAATTTATTAAAGTTGCTGTTTGCGTTCCAGCCACAAAAAATGTTAATCCATTCCAAACAAATGGCAACTGATTAAAACAAGTACTAATATTTGTTGTTGAGCTTGATGTAGCATTTACTGTTAAATTCAATGTGGCCAAGCTATCGCAGCCAGCTGTATTTGTTAATGTTGCAGTTTGTGTGCCTGCTACAATAAAGGTTAATCCATTCCATAAAAAAGGTAATGTAGTAGAGCAAATACTTAGATTAGTAATTGAATTTGGACCTGAACTACAAGTTGTATTTATTATTCCTGCATCCCAATTCGACGTAGTACCAATTAATGTAAAGCCAATTAAGCTGCCATTTTTGCTATTTCCACTTGAATCAGATGCAATAGTTTCTGTTGAATTATTTTGGTTAATAAATCCTTGATTTAATTTGTAGTAAACAAAAAGGCCACTTGGGGTTTCAGATAATTCACAGTTTAAATTGTTTTGAATTTGGCTTTGGCATAAACCAGTATTCCATAATCTAACTTCATCAATTGAGCCAGTAAAATATAAATTCCCAACCAAATTATTAGTTCCAATATATAATTCGGCTAAAGTTTGATTAAACGTGGAAGTGCCAGTTACACTCGATTGAAAAACGCCATCAATATAAATCGAAGCAGTAATTCCCGAAATACTTACAGTTGCTTGGTGCCAATTTCCATCAGTTATATTTATAGAAACTGTACTATTTGCATTAACCCAACCACCTAAATATACATTTAAAGCAACTGTACTATTTGTATTAATACCCAATTCAAAACCTTCATCTACAGGGCCAGTTAATTTTGCAATTTGTCCAGTATTAACGGTAGTTTTAAACCATGTTTGAAAAGTAATTGAGCCAGAAACAGTAGTGTTTAAATTAGTTTGTATATAATCATTCACTCCATCAAAATTTAAAGCCGTTGCAGGAGTTTGTGCATTAGAATTCAAACTAACAAAAGTTAAAAAAAAAGTTACAAAAAAATAAAGTAAAGTTTGTTTTAAACAGTTTAGTTGATTTGTTTTCATGTTAATAATTTATCTAAAAAAATGGTCGGATTAATGAATTCTAAATTGCTCAGATATTCTAAGAGCAAAAATTAACTTTAAAAAATTCTATATCAATCCCTTAATTAAGGGATATCTAATCCCTTAATTAAATGGCTAAGTTACCCCTTAAATAAATGTCTTAGCACATTATTTATTCAATAACAAAACTAAAAAGAATTTGCACAATAACTCTTCTTGTTACTTAATTTGCAAATCATGAATAGAGATTCACATTTTTTTGCTACTATTATTACTATAGGTGATGAACTTTTAATTGGGCAAGTAATTGATACAAATAGTGCTTTAATTGCACAAGAGTTAAATAAAATTGGCATTTCAATTAAACAAAGAATAGCTGTTGGAGATGATGAAAATGATATTTGTAAAACTCTAGATATTGTAAAACAAAATTCCGAAATAGTTATTTTAACAGGTGGTTTAGGACCAACTTCGGACGACATAACAAAAAAATCATTATGCAAATATTTTAATGGTAAGATGATTGTTCATAATGAAACTTTAATTCGTATTAAAAATTTATTTGAGATAGTTTTAAAACGTGCAATAATTGATAGAAATCTTAAACAAGCTGAAGTGCCAGATGTTTGTACAGTATTAATAAATAAAGTAGGAACTGCCCCTGGAATGATGTTTGAAGAAAATGGGGTTTTATTTTTTGCCTTACCCGGTGTGCCTTATGAAATGAAATGGTTGATGGAAAAAAAGGTTATTCCATTCTTGTTAAAAAAAACAAAAAATAGTTTTATTGAACATAGAACATTATTAACTGCTGGTGTGGGAGAATCTTTTTTAGCTGAAAAACTAGTTGATTTTGAATCAAAACTTTCAACAAAAATTAGTCTTGCTTATTTGCCAAATTATGGTATGGTTAGATTAAGACTTTCTGGAAAATCAACTAACAAAATAGAATTAGAAAATGAACTAAATAATTTATTTAATGAGTTAAAAAAAATAGTAAAAAACGAAATAATTTGTGATAAAGATTGGCCATTAGAACTTATTGTTGGCAACTTATTAAAATCGAGAAACGAAACTATTGCAACTGCTGAAAGTTGTACTGGTGGCTATATTGCCCACTTAATAACTTCAATTGCTGGGTCATCAAATTATTACGAAGGCAGTGTAATTAGTTATTCTTATAAAGCAAAAGAAAATTTATTAAAAGTTGAAAAATCTGTTTTAGAAAAATATGGAGCAGTAAGTGAACAAACTGTTTCAATAATGGCAAAAAATGTTTTAGATATATTGAATACCGATTACTCAATAGCAGTTAGTGGAATTATGGGACCAGGAGGCGAAACACCAGATAAACCAATAGGTACAGTATGGATAGCAGTTGCATCAAAAATTAAAATAAAAACAAAAATGTTTAATTTAAGATTTGATAGAATAAAGAATATTGAGCTAACTGCAACTCATGCATTAAATATGGTACGTGAATTAATTGTGGATAAACATTGAATAACTCTAATATAATGTTAATTACTTTTGGTTTTAGTATTTTGTTTTATATGGTTAAAACAATTTATAAATCGCATACTTTTTTATTGCAAATTTGTAAACAACTAACTGTAAAATAAAACTTGGGTTTTGTTTGTATCATTTAATAATTATTAAAAAAATAATATGGCAACTGCTGAATTAATTATGCCCAAAATGGGCGAAAGTATTATGGAAGCAACAATTTTGCGATGGCACAAAAAAGTTGGCGACTATATTAATATGGATGAAACTTTATTAGACATTGCAACTGATAAAGTTGATAGCGAAGTACCATCAACTGCAAAAGGATTTATAACTGAAATTTTGTACAGTGTAAATGATGTAGTGCCAGTTGGAAGTATTTTAGCAAGAATTGAAATGGATGTTGCCGTTCCTGTATTAGCACCACAACCTGAAATTGCTTTTTCACCCGCATCACCAATAACTTTTAATGATCCCATTATGACAATTCAAGAACCAATTGTAGAGCCTGTTTCAACTTACCAAGCACCACCACAACAAGATTACATACCGTTTATTCCAACAAGTCAAAACTTAACTGGAAATAATAATCGCTTCTTTTCCCCCTTAGTATTAAATATTGCAAATAGCGAAGGTTTAAGTTTAAGCGAATTAGAAAGAATTACTGGAACAGGTGCTGATGGAAGAGTTTCGAAAAAAGATGTTTTACAATATATTGCAGATAAACGTGCAGGTAGAGTTGTAACTGCAGTTGTAGAACAACCTCAACAATATTATACTAAACCGGCTGAAGTTGTTGCTCCAGTTTCAATTCAACAAGCACCAACTCCAGTTATCGAAAATATTTTATCGGTTCCTATTGTTGAAGAAAAAGTTGAAGAAGTAGTTCATCAAAAACAAGAAGTAACAAGCTATCCAATTGTTGAAACTGCACCAACTGTAGCTTCAGTTGTAAGTGAAGTAGAAGCAAGTGCGTCTGCAGCTGCTGAAACTTCTATTGATATGCATGTTGAAACACCTGTTATTGAAACTCCTGTTCAAGCCTCAGTAAAAGCAGAACCTCCATTTGATGCTTCTCAATATAAAAATGTTGAGATTATTGAAATGGACAGAATGAGAAAACTTATTTCTAAACACATGGTTCATAGTAAAGCAACTAGCCCACACGTTACAAGCTTTGCAGAAGCAGATGTTACAAATATGGTTAATTGGAGAAGTAAAATTAAAGATGAATTTGAAAAAAGGGAAGGAATGAAAATTACTTTCACTCCAATGTTTATAGAATGTATTTTAAAAGTGATGAAACATTATCCAATAATTAATAGTTCAGTTGTTGGCGATAAAATTATCATGAAAAAAGATTTTAATATTGGAATGGCAACTGCTTTACCAACTGGCAATTTAATTGTACCAGTTATTAAAAATGCAGCTGATATGAATTTTATTAATTTAACAAGAAGCGTAAATACATTAGCAGATAATGCAAGAAATGGAAAGTTAAATCCTAATGATGTAATGGATGGAACATTTACATTTACTAACGTTGGAACATTTGGTAGCTTAATGGGAACTCCAATTATTAATCAACCTCAAGTAGCAATTATTGCCGTTGGAGAAATTAAAAAACGACCAGTAGTTGTAGAAACAGATAAAGGAGATTTTATTGGAGTGAGACATATGATGTATTTATCTTTAAGTTACGATCATAGAATTATTGATGGAAGTATTGGTGCTAGTTTCTTAAGTGATATTGCTAAAGAATTAGAAGCTTGGGATGTTAACAGACAATTAAAATATGTAGTTAAAGAATGGTACGTTGAATAAGAAAATTATTGATATAAAAAAAGAGTCGATTGAATTTTAAATCGACTCATTTTATTTTAAGCAAAACAAAAATCAAATCAAAAAATTTGTTAATATTTACGAGTAGATTTTAAAAGTAAT
>JANOVK010000149.1:0-16467 GCA_031417315.1 Chitinophagaceae bacterium
AACTAAAAATGCGAATGCCATTGAAAAATAGATATAACCTTTTGGTATTTCAAAATGGAAACCTTCTGCTAAAAGTGAAACACCAATCATCATTAAAAAACACAACGCTAATATTTTAAAGGACGGGTGTTTTCTTATAAATTCACTTATTGGTTTAGATGCAATAAGCATTATGAAAACTGCAACAATTACTGCAGAGTACATTACCCATAGTTCTTGAACCATTCCAACTGCTGTAATAATTGAGTCAATTGAGAAAACCAAGTCTAATATTATAACTTCTGTAAGCAATCTTTTAAAGCTATAGTTTTTTGGAACAGTTGGCTTGTCATTATTTGCAATTTCAGTTTTATAGTAAATTTCTTTTGTGCTTTTGTAAATTAGAAAAAGTCCACCAAAAATTAATATTAAGCTTTTACCTGAAAAGTTAATATCAAAAAGGATAAATAGGGTTTGGTCTAATTTTAAAATCCAAGCTATAAAAGCTAGCAAGATTAACCTCATTACCACAGCCAATCCTATTCCCCAATAACGAAGTTTATTTCGTTGTTTATCTGGTAACTTATCTGCTAATATAGAAATGAATATGATGTTGTCAATACCAAGAATTACTTCTAATGCAATTAGGGAAAGTAAAGGAATAATTGCTTCGGTCATCTTATAATTTTAATTTTTAATTGTTGATTGTTATACTCCCGTTTACCTTTAAAAATTGCATTTATTTTATTAAATGCAATTTTAATAAAATATTGAGTACTAAAAATTAATATTTTATAATTATACATTTTGAATTGTTAAATTAAAATTTAAAAGCTACAAGGTTGCTTGTTGTGTGGGCTAGTGTGTAGCATAGAAGCAAAGCATTGCTTAATAAAATTTATAATTGCAAGCTTTTACATCTTCTTCACTTTTGGCTTGTTGTAGTTTTTGATACAGATTCCTAATACATTTTACTACTTACAATTATTTATAAAACAAGTTAGTAGTAGGTAAATTGTAAAAAAAAAGCCAAGACTAAATTTTAATCTTGACTTTTTTGGGTTTTCAAAAAAAAATTTATTTAAAAAGTTGTAGAACCTGAAGCTTGATAAGTATATCTAAAACTAAAATATCGTTGTTGGCTTAATTTAACTGCATCTGATGCAGTAGCTGCTGGCGTTACACCACCTTTATAATAATTTATAATTTCAACTTTAGCATATTTTTCTGTTGCTGTTTTTATAACTAATACACGTCCTGGAATTGGAGTAATTAAATTATTTGGTCCATCATAAACATACCATCCTTTATTGCTGCCAATTTTTATTGCAAAATTTGGTGCATTATCAATTCTAATTATTGAATCAGTTGCCACTTTTGCAACTTCGTTAAACAAACCAACTTGTACAAATGCACCACCTAAGCCTGGTCCACTGGTTCCATTATTTGTTATTATAGTTGTGCCTCTAAAACCAATATCCCATTTGTTTGTAGCACTATCAGAGTTAGCTACTATTTGGCCAGTTGCTAAATTGAAAAAAGTAAATTTTCCGCTACCATAAGGTTGAAAAGTTATTGGATTAATGCCTAGAATGGTGTCTGCCATTAGGTTTTGAACTGTTGTTACATTGCCTTCAGTATAAACTTTAAAAGTTCCATTATTCGAAGTGTCGATACTTGTATCTGTTTTTTTACATGCAATTATTACTGTAGAAAATAATAATACTGCTACTGCTAAATGCTTAATTGTTTGTTTCATTTTGTTTTTTATTTTTTGTTATTTGATAATTTATTGATAAGTAGAAATTTCGCCCTAACATATTAGGCAAGTTATTTATATCAGAATAATTAGTGATATTATCGCAACCTGTTTGTATGCCAAAACCATTTTTAAATTGATTGCCTATTGAGAAATTTAATTGTAAAAATCCATTTGCAAATTCATCATTAGTATTATAAACTCCATTGCCATCTTTATCAGCAACAGCCCATTTATCTCTATAAATAATTCGGGTATTGATAAAGAAATATTTGCTTTCGAATAGTAGTTTTAAGTTAGCCATATTTCTACTTCTATTAGGCAAGCCATAATATTCACTGAGTTCCATTTTACGAGCAATACCATTTATATCTTTTGTAAAAATTAATCCATTTTTTATAGATTCAATTTGTTGTTTATCTCCTGTTAATAAAAATTGATAACCAGATGAAATGGTATAGTATTTTGCTACTTTAATTCCATAGTTAATTTCAATACCTTTTGTAAAAGCATTTTTTACATTTAAGTAACTAAATATTTGAGACCCATTTTTATAGTTTGCAATTAATCTATTATCAATTAAATTTTCAACATCATTTCTAAATAAATTAATGTTTAAATAACTTGTTGTTGTTAGATTAATTTTAGTGCCAATATTAATACCAGTAGAGAATTCTGGTTTAAGAAAACTTAAATTATAAAAATCACTTTCGTATGATTGAATTTGACCTAATTGGTCGAGTTTTAAAACTTGTGCTTGGGCCTCTAAAGCACCAAATACACTGTAACTTCCTGCTGCTGTATTTGTAAAATTTAAATAAAGTTGCCTAAAATCTGGAGCTTTAAAACCCCTGCCAACACTAGCATTTATGCTTATTTTTTTATTTGGGTTATAATTAATAGCAAGTTTTGGAGAAAATGCTGAAGCATAATTTTGGTTATTATCAAATCTAAAACCTGCAAAGATGTTTAATTTTTCTGATGGCTTAAATTCATCTTGAACAAATAAATAACCAACTGTATTTTTCTTTGTGTTGTTTATATCATCGTAACGAGAACTTCTTACATTTTCAAATAAATATCCTGCACCAATATTGATAATATTTTTTGATGATAAAATAAATTCAGTTTGATTTTCTACTCTATAAAAATTTTGTAAAAAATAATCGAAATAATTTTTTGTAGATGCTGCTTTTAAATCTTGAATTGAATTAAATTGAGCATGATATAATCTTACATTCGAACTAATATTTTTATTAAATTGATGAGTTAAAACTGTATTTAAATTAAAATCTTTGTGTTGTTCAAATCCATCTGAGTAAGTTGTATTTCCAGTATTTGTTACAGCAATTTTATTATTAATATTTTCGAAATTGTATCTAGCTAAAACTGTAAGTTTTGTTTTATTGTGTAATGGATAATTAAGTTGTAATTGATTTGTGAATCTCCAAATAGGAGATACAGTTCTTTCAACAGAATGGGGTCTAATACTAAAGCCATTGGTTGAATAATTATTTACAAAATACTGTAAACTTAAATTTCCAATTTTTTGGGAAATATTTAAAGTAGCATCACTAGTATTATATGTTCCATATCGAATATTTGTTTCAACTTTATTTTCTTTAGGCTGTTTTGTTATAATATTAATAACGCCAGCCATGGCCTCACTACCATACAAACTAGAAGAAGGGCCTTTTACAATTTCTATTTTTTGAATATTGCCAACTGTAATTCTGTTTAAATCTAATACTCCTGCATTTCTACCAATTAAGGGTTCGCCATTTAAAAGTATTAAAGTATAATCTGGGTTTAAACCTTGCATTTGAACACCAACGCCAAAACCAGAAGTTAAAAACAAACCTACTTGTTCGTTTAAAATATCATTCAATCTTAATGAAGCTGCCTGTTTAATATTTTTTTCTGTAATAATAGAAACGGGTACTGCTATGTTGCCAAGTTTTCTTTCAGTTCTTGTAGCTGTAACAACTATTTCGTTTAAGTTGTTAAATAAAGAATCAATTTGCCCGAAAATAGATTGAGAAATTAGTAGAAAAAAAAGAAAAGAGAAATATTTTTTTTGCATTTTTTTTATAGAATGCAAAAGTGCTTGTGTAAACTATTTCAATTGCCACAGAAATGTAAAACTTTATAATGGGTTAATTTAAAAAATAAGTTGGGCAATTCTGCCTTTACTTCCTGCTAAAAAAATAGAGTTGCCATATTTAGATTTTTTTACAACATGAAAACCTTCATTGCTTATTTTTTTCCAGGTTTTACCTTTGTTATAACTAATATCAATACCATTTAAACCACAAGCAATAGCAATTTTATTGTTTAAAAAAACAACACTAGATCTATAACCAGTTGGATTAATTTCTGGTTGAGAAATTTCAAAACTTTTTAAATTAATTAATACACAATTATTTTCTCTTAATGAATCATTGTTAAAATCACCTCCAACAATAATGGCATTTTTATTTTTATTAATGGCAATGGAATTAGCACCAGTACTTTGTTTTCCTTTTATTATAGGAATTTCAATTTTTTTATTATCTATATAAAAATTAGAATTTACTCCACCCGAAACAAAATAGTTTTCGAATGAATTATTTTTTTTATTCCATACTAAAGAAATATTGCTACCACTCGATGCAAAAAAAGCTTCGTTAGAATCTATTGAAATTGCATTATCGTTTTTTATCCAAGAATTACCACCATTAATTGTTGTTGCAATAAATGTTTTTCCATTTATAGGGTCGCCAATTACAACTCCATTTTTAGCATCATAAAAACTCATAGCATCTAAAAACATTCCTTTTGTTGAATCGTAAAAAACAGTTATAAAATTTTTCCCACCATCAATTGTTTTTAAAATATATGCAGGTTCTGCAATGCTCATAATTATAGCCGTATTACTATCAAAAGCTTCTATATCTCTAAAATCTTTTTTCTCGAAATTGGGTACTTGAATCCATTTCCAGTTTGCTCCACCATCAACAGATTTAGCTATCATTCCATTACTACCACTTGCCCAAATTATATTTTCATCAACTATTGATAAACCTCTTAATGAAGTTTTGGTTCCTGAATTTACAATTTTTATTTTTTGAGAATAAGTTGAAAGGGTTATCAATGAAATAAAAATTGAAAGCATTAATTTATTATTCTGTTTCATTTTTAGTTAATTAGTTTAAATGACAATAGTAAATTAAAAACAAGTAAAATATATTTTTAAAAATAAACTTTATCTTTAACCACTAAATAACCTACACATGAAAAAAATTTACTTATTTCTAATTTTAGTTTTGTTTATTGGAAATTTAAAAGCTCAGTTTCCAAACCCCTATTGTGCAGAGGCTTATGGTTCTGGTGTAGAGCCTATTACTTCTGTTGTTTTTGGAACTATTAGTAATACTTCTCCAACAGCAATTGCAGGGTCACCTCACGAAGATTTTACAGCCATTACAACTAACTTAACTGTTGGTGGGTCATACACAATGACAGTTATGGGAAATACTGATGGAAATTATACTGATTACATTAGAGTATTTATTGATTGAAATCAAAATGGTGTTTTTACCGATGCAGGAGAATCGTTTGATATTGGAACTATATTAAACTCAACTGGGGCTGATGCAATTTCTGTATCAAGTAATATTGTTGTACCAGGGTCTGCATTAAGTGGTGCAACAAGAATGCGTGTAACAAAAAAATGGAATGCTTATCAATCACCATGTAATACTGCAGGCTATGGCGAATCTGAAGATTATTCTGTAAATGTTGTGGCAGCTTCTGGATGTACAGGAACTCCAACTGCAGGTACAGCTGTAGGGCCAGCACAAGCTTGTAATGGAATTGCACTCACTATAAATTTAAATGGTTCAACTGTAGCAACAGGTATAAAATATCAATGGGAAAAAACAACCGTTGGTGGTTCAGGTTGGGTACCTATGACCAACGATACTACCACAGTTTTAACAACAACATTAAGTGGTGCAGGAGCAGATTTTAGATGTGTAATTACTTGTACTAATTCTAGTTTATTTGTTAATTCAAATGTTGTTTCTGTTGGGTTACAAACAACAAATTGCCCACCATTAAATGATGCAGTTTGTAGTGCAATAACTTTAATTTTAAATGGAACAGCTGACTGCCAAAATACAACATATGCTACTAGTGTTGCAGATCCTGCATTTACTTGTAGTACACCTAATAATACAACTTGGTATAAATACACACCTGCAGCAACTGGCATTGTTCAATTTACAATAACTCCTCCAGCAAGTGGAGATACACTTCGTGGCTGGATTGGCGTTTATACTGCAACTGGCACATGCCCTGGTGCATTAACTTTTACAGATGTTTTAACACCAACAATTGTTTCATGTAAATCATTTGGTGCATTAGCCCAAGGACCTGTTACTTTTCTTGCAAATTTAACAGCAGCAACAGAATATTATTTTATGATTGATGGATTTAGTGGTGATGTGGGTCAATACTGTATTTCAATTCAAACTCCTCCAGTTGCTCCTAATTGCACTACAAATATTTCTCCTACTAATTTAGCAACCAATGTTCCAACTTCTGTAACTTTTAAATGGAATACAGTTGTAGGTGCAACTTCTTACGATTTATATGTGGGAACGGCAAATCCTCCAACAACATTATTAGGAAATTTTATAACAGATTCTGCAGTTGCTACAGGTGCTGCATTTAGTACAGTTTATTATTGGTATGTAGTGCCAAAAAATGGTAGTGTAGCTGCAACAGGTTGTACATCAAATATTACATCATTTACAACTGTTAGTCCACCACCACCTCCAAGTAATGATGAATGTACAGGAGCTATAGCTGTTGTTACTGGAACTCCAGTTTCTGGAACAACAATTAGTGCAACTCAAAGTCAAGCAGCTGATTCTTGTGCTGGATTTTTAGGTAATGCAAATGATGATGTTTGGTTTAAGTTTACTGCAAATCAAAATGGTGATGCAATAATAACTGAAACTCCATCTATAGGTACTTCGTTTGATGGAGTAATAATTGTGTATGCTGGAGCTTGTGGCACATTAACAAAAATTGGTTGTGCAGATGCAACAGTTGGAGGTGGTGTAGAAACTGTAACTGTAACTGGTTTAAATTCTGGTGAAACTTATTATTTTAGAATTTTTGGTTATGGTGGTGCAAATACTGAAGGAAATTTTACTGCAACTATTTCGGGTACAGCCTTGCCAATATTACTTTCTAATTTTAGAGGTGAAAGAAAAGGAGCTACCAATTTAATTAATTGGTCAACCATTTCAGAAAAAAATAACAAAGGATTCGAATTGCAAAGAAGTGCAACTGGAGATTATTTTTTACCATTAACATTTGTTGAAAGTCAATCTAGCAATGGAAATAGTTCTTCAATTTTAAATTATCAATTTACTGATACCAAACCATACTCTGGAAATACATTTTACAGATTAAAACAAGTAGATATAAACGGGAAATCTAGTTTTAGTAATATTATTCTAATAAAAGGAGATAAAGTTTTAAACTTAAATATTAGTGATATTTATCCTAATCCGGTTAATAAAATTTTAAACATGATAATTGCTGCTCCAATTGACGAAAATGTAAATATTATTATTACAGATATTACCGGTAAAATTCTTAAAAAACATAATGCACAAGTAATTGCTGGAAATAATAATATTAAATTAGACGTAAACAATTTAGCATCGGGTTCGTATTTATTAAAAGTAATTTGTAATAAAAATTGTAATAGTTCGATTGTTAAGTTTATTAAGCAATAGATAAGTCAATTTTTAAGGTTAAAATAAAAGAGGTTCTCAATTTTGATAACCTCTTTTATTTTTTATTTTAAACAGATTTGCTGGTTGAACTAAATATAAGTTCAAACCCTATCTTTGCCACCCTAAAAAATAAATATTTAAGTTATGCAAATGAAAGGCTTGGTGCGATTTTTTGCCATTCTACTTTTTTTAATCTGCTTATACCAATTATCTTTTACTTGGTTTGTTCGTAATCACGAAAGTGCAATGTTATCAAAGGCTGAATCTTGGGTAAAAAGAAATGCAAAAACACCAGAAGAAAAATTTCCAAATCTTGCAGATTCTCTTTTAAAAAGAGATTATGTTGATAGTTTACGATTAGTAACTGAAAATAGATTAACTAGATTATTAGATAGTACTAAATCTGAAAAAATTGGGTGGTATGGTACTACTTATCGTGATGCAAAAGATAAAGAACTTGTATTGGGATTGGATTTACAAGGTGGAATGAGTGTAACCATGGAAGTAGGCATGGATGGACTAATTCGTTCTTTAGCAGATTACACAAAAGATGTAAATTTTAATAAAGCTTTAGATGCTGCAATTGCTTTAAAAGCTAATAGTGGAGTTGATTTGGTAGGATTGTTTATTCAAGAATATCAAAAAACTGGCTCTGGTAATAACTTAGCTAATTTCTTTATTAATAAAAGTGCTGGAGAAATTAAATTTTCTTCAAAAGATGCTGAAGTTGTAAATTATTTAAGAAAGAAATCGGATGATGCTTTTAAAAATACTACAAACATTATTCGTAATCGTATAGATAAATTTGGAGTGGCTTCTCCAAACATTAATCCTGATGATAAAAAAGGAATTATCAATATTGAATTAGCAGGTGTTAAAGATCCTGAAAGAGTAAGAAATTTTTTACAATCTACTGCTAACCTTCAATTTTTTGAAGCATTTAGAGTGCCAGATTTTTCTGAACAAATTCGTGCTGCAGATAAAGCATTAGAAAGTTATTTATTAGGAGATGTTTCACTGGATACAACTAAAAAAGATACCACTAAAACTGGACTTGCAAAAAAAGCAGTTGATAGTACAAAACTATATCCATTAGTAAAAATTTGTAATGGTTTTGCACAACCTTATCAAGAAAAAAATGGAACTCAAAAATGGCCATCCTATTTAGCTTATGTTGCAATTAGCGATACTGCTAAACTAAATGATTATTTAAAATTAGAAGTTATAAGGTCTAAATTTCCTCCAAATGCAAAATTCATTTATGGAAAATTAGAAAAAGATAAAGACGGAAAAGATTTAAACTTTTTATCGCTTTATGCTATTAAAACTTTAGATAATGATTTGGCAGAATTAGAAGGGGATCATATTACTGGTGCTAGACCAGATTTTGGACAAAGTGGAGAAGCAGTTGTTAGCATGGAAATGGATGCTGTTGGAACAACTATTTGGGGAAAAATGACAGAAAGAAATGTTGGTAAACCTATTGCTATTGTGTTAGATAATACAGTTTATTCTGCTCCAAATATTATTAATCCAATTAAAGAAGGACGTTCTCAAATCACAGGTAGTTTTTCTGCAAAAGATGCAACTGATTTAGCACAAATTTTAGAAAGTGGTAAATTACCTGCACCTGCAAAAATTGTTCAATGGCAACAAGTAGGTTCTACACTTGGTGCAGAAGCTATTAAAGGTGGAGCATTAAGTTTTGCAATTGCATTTGGAATAATTTTTATACTAATGTTACTTTATTATAATACTGCTGGTTGGGTTGCAAATATTGCTCTTATATTAAACTTATTATTTACTATTGGCGTATTAGCTTCTTTAGGTTTTACCTTAACTTCTGCTGGTATTGCAGGGTTAGTTTTAACTATTGGTATGGCAGTAGATACTAACGTAATTATTTTTGAACGTATTAAAGAAGAATTAATACGTGGAAAGAGTTATAGCCTTGCTGTTAACGATGGATATAAACGTTCATTGGCTCCAGTTTTAGATGCTCACGTTGCTAGTTTTTTAACTGCTGCAATTTTATTTATTTTTGGGTTAGGTCCAATTTTAGGATTTGCCACAACACAAATGTTGGGTATTGCATTAAGTTTATTTTGTGGTATTTTAATTTCAAGATTAATAACTGATTTATATGCTGATGAAAAGAAAGGAAAACATTTTGAATATTTCACAGGAATTTCTAAACGAATTTTCAAACATGCTTCTTATAAGTTTATTGAGTATAGAAAATATGCATATGGAATTTCAATAGTGGTTTTAATTGTAGGTGTTGCAGCAATATTCAATGGCTTCGATCAAGGAGTTGAATTTGCTGGTGGTAGAAGTTATACCATAAAATTTGATAAAAAAATATCTCCAGATGATGTTAGAGCAGATTTAAAAACTGCTTTTGCAGGTGAAGCGGCAATTGTAAAAACTATTGGTACCGATGGAAAAAAATTAAACATAACTACAGCATATAAAATTAAAGAAACAGGAATTAAAGTTGATTCAGATGTTGAACGTGCTTTATATAATGGATTATCAAAACATATTTCATCAAGTATTAGTTATGCAAAATTTCTTGACGAATATAAAGTAAGCTCTCAAACAGTTTTACCAAGTATTTCTGCAGATTTAAAAAAGGGTGCAATTAAAGCAGGAATTTTTGCAATCATTATTATTTGCTTTTACATATTTATTAGATTTAGAGATTGGCGTTATAGTTTAGGAACCATTGTGGCATTGTTGCACGACGTATTTGTAACACTTGCAGTTTTCTCTTTTTGTAGGCATTTAGTTCCATTTCCTTTAGAAATAGATCAACATTTTATTGCAGCATTATTAACTGTAATTGGTTTCTCGATGAACGATACAGTAATTGTTTACGATAGAATTAGAGAAGATTCAAGATTGTATCCAAACCTAAGTAAAGAACAAGTAATTAATACGGCAATCAATCAAACCTTAAGTCGTACAATTATGACATCACTAACTGTATTCTTAACCATATTAATTTTATTTTTATTTGGTGGAGAAGTTACAAAAGGATTTTCTTTTGCAATGTTAGTTGGGGTAATTACAGGTACCTATTCTTCAATTTTTGTTGCTGCTCCAATTTTAGTAGATTTTGCTAAAAAAAGACCACTTGGAAAATTTACTGATTCGAAATAATAATTAGCTTAAATAAAAAAAGCCTCGCTATTGCGGGGCTTTTTATTACATAAAATTTTATGAATTTTATTGAAATTACATTTGAAACTGATAATGAAGAAATTCAAGAACTTATCATTTCTCAACTTAATGAAATTGGATATAATGGCTTTGAGCAAGAAAAAACTTGTTTAAAAGCATTTATTAATGAAGTTGAATTTGATGAAAATAAAATCAACGAATTATTAGCTTCTCTTCAACTTAAATATTCAAAACAAATCATTCAACATCAAAATTGGAATGAGCTTTGGGAATCAAACTTTCAACCTGTTTGTGTTGATGATTTTGTGGGTGTGAGAGCACATTTTCATGCATCACTAAAAAATGTAAAACACGAAATTATAATTACACCTAAAATGAGTTTTGGCACAGGTCATCATGCCACAACTTTTATGGTTATGCAGTTAATGCAAGAAATTGATTTTTATAATAAATCTGTTTTTGATTTTGGAACTGGCACAGGTATTTTAGCCATTTTAACAGAAAAATTAGGAGCGACTATAATATTAGCTGTTGATAATGATGAATGGTGTATTGAAAATTCGTTAGAAAATATTAGCCAAAACAATTGTTCACAAATCACAATTCAAAAATCAACAAATGCATTTGTAACTAATCAATTCGATGTTGTTATTGCCAATATCAATAAAAATATTATTATCGATAATTTTAGTTTACTAAATGCTGCTTGTAAAAAAAGTGGTACAATTATTTTAAGTGGATTATTATTTGAAGATGAGACTGACATAGTTTTATTAGCAGAAACTTATAATTGGAAGCATATAAAAACTGCAAAAAAAGATCAGTGGATTGCAATATTATTTAAGTTGTAATTTGTTTGTAATTAATAGTGTAGTGTGTATTATTAACTTTTAGTTATATTTTACACTTACAAGTTTATATTTGCCGTCCTTAATAAATGTAGTTTTAAATTATGGATGAGTTATTGCTTATCATATTAGCATATTTTATTGGATCTATTCCAACTTCAGTTTGGATTAGTAAACGATTTTTTAATATTGATATTAGAGATTATGGTAGTGGCAATGCTGGTGCAACAAATACATTTAGAGTTTTAGGGAAAAAATGGGGAAGTGTTGTAATGGTTTCAGATATTATTAAAGGTGTTATTGCAACATCATTACATGTATTTATTGCACATTATAGCACAAACGAATTACATCGTACAAATTTTATGATTGCACTTGGGTTAGCTTCAGTTTTGGGGCACGTTTTCCCAATTTGGGCAAATTTTAAAGGAGGAAAAGGAGTAGCAACATTATTTGGAATGGCTTTAGCTATACAACCTATTGTAGCTTTATTGTGTATTATAGTTTTTCTTTTTGTATTATACTTAACACGATTTGTTTCGTTAAGTTCAGTTTTAGCTGGAGTTTCTTTTATGGTATTTATACTTTTTGTATATAACGCAGAAGAACCTTATTACAGAGGATTTGCAATAGTAGTTGCATTAATGGTAGTGCTAACTCACCAAAAAAATATTAGTAGAATTTTAAATGGAACTGAAAGTAAAGTTCCCATTTTAAAATATAGAGATCGAAGAAAAAATAGAAGAAAATTTTAAACTTTCTTCAAGAATTATTTATTGATTTATATGAATCAGGTTCACACATCTATTAGAGTTTTTATTTTAACCATTATCGATTTCTTTTATCCATTCTTTAAAAAGTTAATGCCCTTACAAACTTTTAGGTATGCTGCTTGTGGTGGAGGCAATACACTTTTAGATATCAGTTTATTTATTGTTATACATGATTGGGTTTTACAAAAACATACCATTCAAATTACTTCAAACTTAATTATCAGTCCATATATCGCAGCTTTTCTTTTCAGTTTTTGTTTAACATTTCCAATAGGGTTTTATTTAAACAGATATGTAGTTTTTCCAGCAACAAAATCTGCAGCAAAAATTCAATTAATGAAATATTTCGTAGTAGTTATGTTTTGTTTAGTACTAAATTATGGATTTATGAAATTTTTTGTTGAAGTATTAAAATGGGATGCTAAATTTTCTAAATTAGTTACCACAATATTTTTAGTTGTGTTTAGTTACTTATCTCAAAAACATTTTACATTTAAGTTAGATGATGGAACAGAATTAATAGATTGATGAAATGTAAAATTGTATGATTTTTTATCCCAACACTGCTTTATCTCAATTAGAATTTACCAAAGTAAAAAACTTGTTGCTTAATTATTGCCAAACTAATTATGCACAAGTATCTGTTGAGCAATTACGAATTCATACACATAAAAAGTATATTGAAATAGCCTTAAACCAAACCAATGAGTTTAAGTTAATATTAGAACATAATCAATATTTTCCTATAGATTTTATTATTGATATTTCTAATAACTTAAAGCTGTTAAGCATTGATGGAGCTACTTTAAGTGGCGAACAATTTTTACTCATTAAAAGCTTAACAGAAAATATTAATAATATTTTTAGATGGTTTGATACAGAAAGAAAGTTAGCGTATCCATTTCTGTCATTAATTATTTCAAACTCATATTTCGAAAAAAATATTAATTTATTTATCGATGAAATTATAGATGATGGTGGAAATGTAAAAGATAATGCTTCAGAAGATTTGCAACGAATTCGAATGAGTTTATTTCGAAAAAGAAATGAATTAAGAAGAATGTTCGAAAAAATATTGGCAAAACTTGCTAAAGATGGGTATAGTGGAGAATTTGATGAAAGCTTTAGTAATGGTAGAAGAGTAGTTGCAGTGTTTAGTGAGCATAAACGAAAAGTAAAAGGAATTTTACACGGCGAAAGTGATACAAAAAAAACGGCATTTATAGAACCCGAAGAAACGGTGCAATTAAATAATGATTTGTTTTCATTAGAGTTTGAAGAGGGTAAAGAAGTTCAAAAAGTATTAAAAGATTTAACTAAAAAATTATCAGTATTTGCTGCATTACTTCAATCACATTTATCAATAATTGGAGAATTCGATTTTATAAAAGCCAAAGCAAAATTAGCTATTGATATGTGTGGAAATTTGCCCAACATTATTGATAAAGCTTTTTTAAATTTAAAAGATGCCTATCATCCATTATTGTATTTATATAATAAATCAAATTTAAAAAAAACGGTACCTGTAAGTATTTCATTAGATGATAAAAGTAGAATTCTTGTAATAAGTGGGCCTAATGCTGGTGGAAAAACTGTTACAATGAAAACCATTGGTCTAAACCAACTCATGCTGCAAAGTGGTTTATTAGTACCAGTTCATCCAACTTCTACTATGGGAATATTTAAACAAATATTTATTCATATTGGCGATGAACAAAATTTAGAATTTGAGTTAAGTACTTATTCGTCTCATTTAATTAGTATGAAGCATTTTTTAGAAAATGCAAATGGTAAAACATTATTTTTTATTGATGAATTAGGAAGTGGTAGCGACCCTAATTTAGGTGGTGCATTTGCCCAAGTTATTATGGAAGAACTTTGCAATAAACACGCTATTGGAATTGTAACAACACATTATTTAAACTTAAAAATAATGGCAAGTAATACCAAAGGTATTGTGAATGCAGCCATGGGTTTTGACGAAAAAAAATTACAACCATTGTATCAACTATTAATTGGAAAACCTGGCAGTAGCTATACTTTTTCTATTGCTGAACGTATTGGATTGCCTCTACAACTAATTTCACGAGCAAAAAAGTTAGTAGATGATGAACATTACAAATTAGATAAACTTTTAAATAATACTGAGCAGAATCTTCAAGAATTGCATATTGAAAAAATACAACTGCAACAACTTGTAAAAGAAAATGAACAGTTAAAAAAGGAAATGAATTTGTTGATGAATAAAGAAAAACATGATCAACAAATTGAAATTCTTAAACACCAAAATAAAATTGCAGAAGAAAAAATGGAGTATTTAAAAGACATGGAAAGAAAACTAAAACAAGTTGTTTTCGATTATAAAAAAAATGAAGATAAAGATGTAGTTTTAAAAAATTTGCAAAACTTATTGTTTAAGAAAGATAATAAAACTCTTGTAAGTAAAATGGCAAAAAAAGTTTCAACAAGTTATAATGAACTCGATGAAATAATTAAAGAAGGAAGTTTAGTGAAATTGAAAAAAAATTATCAAATAGGCAAAATTATTGAGCTAAGAGGCAAAAGAGCCATTGTTCAAATTGGTTTATTGCCAATGAATGTTGAATTGAAAGATTTAGTAGTAGTAGAAAAAGTAGAAACTAAAAAGTAATTTTAGTTTCTACTTTTTAGTTTATTTTTTACCCCAAGCATTAAAAATATTGTATTCTAATTTTAATAAGTAAATGGTTGTAGAAGTTCTTACCATATTACCAGAAACTTGAGTTCTATACCCAAAATCTAGTCTTGCAACACTATTAAAAATTAATTGAATTGATGGAGCAATGTCAAAAAAGCTTTTATTAGTTCCAACAATATTTTGTCCTAATACTTCAAACATTAAATTAATATTGGTTTGATTATAACTCGTATACTCTTTTGGTAACATTAATTTTCCTATTGAAAAGGTATAATTTACTGCACTACCTTTTTGTCCTGCATCTTTGGGATCAATGTTATTAAAAATTGCTTTTTCATAACTTATGCTAGAGCTGATTGCAACTTTATTTAACAACTGAGTTGCAACAATTCCTCCTTCAAATCCACTATTATGCCCCATAGTTTCAATTTCATCTTGATGCACCAAAGCACTATTATAGCTTGCCCTTCCATAAGCAGCCATTCTAAAATGTTGGTGTACATTATCGTTACTTAAAAAACGATATTTTGCATAACCACTAATTCCTTCAGGTACAAATTTTCCATTTACATCGCTTAAAAAACTTTGAGCATGAAACATAAATTTATTGCTAAACCCAATCATTACTTCTGGCATTACATGAAAATTTGGTTTATTATTACTTCCATCAACTCCTAACATATTCATCAATCTAAATCCAATAGATTTAGTTGCCATATTACTTGCTGGTTCTGTAAAAACAAATAATTCTTGAGCTTTTAAAATGTTTAAAAAACTTGCAAAAGTTATCACTAATAATATTTTTTTCATTTTAATTTTTTAATATTAAGTGATAGATTCTATTAGATGAATTATTTGTTGATGATTTGGAACAACAAGATTCCATTTTGCCTGTATCATAACATTTCATTAATGTTAGTTTGCTATTTGTTTTAAACTCTTTTGAAGTAACAAAATCTTTGTCAACAATGTTAACTGTATAAACTCCATTTAAAGTTTGATTGTTTCCGTTTAAAAAATGAAAAGTTTTACCACTATATTTTAGGTGTGCATCTTTTTCTATTTTTACATTGGTGAAATTTACATCTGCTGATAATTTAGCAACAGAAAACCCTGCCCCTTCAACTGCATTTTTAAATGCATCAAAATCCCAAACATTTTCATCTTTTAATTGTATAGTGTAGGACGAAGTTTTAATGTCGGCTTTAACATCTTTAACAAATGCAATAGCACTAATTGATTTAAAAACTGCTTTGCTGCACATGCTACAAGTTAAGCCTGCTGCTTGTAATTGAATTTTTGATACTTGAGAAATAGATAAATTTGAAACGAGAATAGCAATTATTGCTATAAATATTTTTTGTTTCATGATATGATTTTTAATAATTAATAATATAACCAAATACTTTTTAAAATTGGCTGAACTTAGTTAATTAAAAAATCAAATTAA